>CAIUTB010000170.1 GCA_903901975.1 uncultured Bacteroidales bacterium | reverse complement strand
TTAGCAAATTATCTGTCAATGGATTGAACTCCATCCAATTATCTACTCGCGGCTTAGTAATTGTAAAAGTTGGGAATTTTTCTCAAAAAATAGTTTTATAACTGATAGTTTGTTTAGATTGATTTACAGAAAGCTGTAAAATAGGTTGTGTATGTTGAAAAGTGTCCTGTCATTGTTATTGTCAGGACACTTTTGATAAATACACTATTTAAGCACACTCATACTTATTATTCATAGCAATTACTATAATGTTGACCCTTTAAATGCTGTTACAAATTATAAATCATGAAACATCATATACATTTTAATATTTCTATTTTACTTTTTTGTTCTGTAGTTTCAACTTTTGGGGCAACCATTACATGGAATGGTAGTGGAAGTGACCAAAAATGGAATACTGCCGCAAACTGGATAGGTGGCGTAATTCCCGGAACTTCCGACGATGCCATTGTTCCTGCAGGTAGCACCGTAGTTGTTGACACAACACCTTCTTCCGCTGTAAACTCACTATTCGTACAGGGAACTCTAAACGTTAATTCTTTAGTAAGCTTATCTGTTACACAAATTACTTCTTCCACAGTTTATGTTCTTCAAATTGGTGGTGGTACACTAAATAACAACGGGGTTATTAACATTACCGGAATGGCAGGTGCTAACCCCGGTTTAAGTTTTGTAAATGGAACAGCTGCCGATGGCACATTCACGAATGCCGGTACTTTGACAGTTAATACTTCTGCCGGAACCGGCGCCTGCGTCAATTTCAATCAAACAACAGGCGGAACAGCCATTTTCAATATGGGTAGCAGTGGTGTAACTCTTACGCAAGCATCTGCAAAAACGGTATTTAACATGGTGGCAGGTACTGCTCAAATCGGGGGTGCTTTGACTCTTGGGAGTAGTTCATCGTATGTAAATTGTAAATTTATGGCTATGGCTGCCGGCAATTTGACTTTGCTCCCATCGGCCGATATCAATGCCTGGGTTACATTCACTAGTTCCAATATTTCTCTTTCTGCAGCGGCAGGCACTGCAACGTTATTAACCAACAGTGGAACGTTGGCCATCCATCTACCATCAACCGGAGCTAGCGCAAGTGTCTTTCAGTTATCACCATCGGCAGGAGCCGTATCTACAACATTTACTAATACTGGTACTATAACTATTGATGGTGCATACGCTGCTCCTGGTTCCGGGGGTGGGTCATTCGCTTTTCAGGGGGGTGATGCAATTACAGCAATGATACTAAATAACACAGGTACCATTACAGATACCCATACAGGTACAGCAGCATCTATTTATTCTTTTAGTTCAACAACTGCAAATAGAATACATACAATTAATAATTCAGGGACAATGTCATTATCAACAGGGATGACATTAGGTTCGGTGGCAACAATCAATAATAACAGTGGGAGTGTTTTGAACGTAAAAGCTGCTATAACCGGAAATACTTTTGGGGGACTTAGTTCAACTATCAATAATAATATAGGTGCCATTTTCAATGCTGATGTTGCTTCAAATACTTCCGGTGTACTGAGTGGTACTATGACTTTTAATAATTATGGGACTCTTACCGGAAGAGGTACAATGGCTACAACAGTGAATTTCAACCCACGGGCAGGAATAATATCACCCGGAAATTCAACGACTTCTTATGGGCAATTCAATATTAGTGGAACCTCCTTGGATTTTAGCAATAGTAGCTTTGTGATAAAAGTAAATGGAACAACTGCCGGAACTAATTTCGATCAGATTATTAACACTACAGCTTCGGCAATAACTATGACCGGAGCAAAGTTTATTCTAACAAAACTAGCAGGCTACACAGCACCTGTTGCCGCTTTTAATTTTACCGGTGCCGGTGCAGTAATAACAGGTACAGCAATTGCATCAGGTGATAACGGATTCGCTTTATCACAAATAGCCGGGGTTATCACTGCAACGTGGACTACCGGACAACCTGCCAAAGCACCATCTATTATTACTAACGCTCCATCCAGCATTGCAGCAACGGGCGTTTCATTCAATGCAAACTTAATAAATACAGGTGGAGATGCAACTAATTTCGATCGTGGTTTTTGTTACAAAACAAGCACGGGCGTTACGATAACTGACACTAAAACTTCAGAGAGCAGTACATCTACTACCGGGGTATTCTCAAAATTAATTTCGTCCTTATTGCCCAATACACAATACTTCTACAAAGGATATGCCACTAACTCCGTTGGAACAACTTTAAGTAGTACTGAAATTAGCTTTTTTACTTTGGCCAATGTGCCTGCTGCTCCAGCCTTGAGTGCAAATGCCAGCTCAATAAATATAGTAATTGGTAGTAGCGATGGCAACCCTTCGACTACCCTTTACGCTATTATGGTAAGTGGCCAGTATGTACAAGCAGATGGAACCCTGGGAACGAATCCGGTTTGGCAAACATCAGCAAGCTGGGGTTCAAAAACGGTAACAGGATTAAGTGGAAGCACTTTATATACTTTTCAGGCAAAAGCACTGAATGGAGCAAGCATAGAAACAGCTTTTGGTGCATCTGCTTCTGTATCAACACTTCTTTTACCGACAGTTACAGTTCCAATTGGAACTTATAATTATAATGGATCACCTCAGGGACCAAAGTCAGCAAGCAATACAGGTACGGGTACAAGTTATACTTTTAGTTATGCGAGTCAGGATGGCACTACTTATCCTGCCAGTTCAACATTACCAACCGCTGTAGGTGATTATACCGTGACAGCAACCGTATTAGCCAATGGAATCTATGGTTCGGCCAGTTCAGACGCAACTGCCTTCACTATTCTGCCGGAATTTTTCAGCATCGGACAGCAACCCGATTGTTCGACGACTGGTTTAACGATTGCTTATAAGACCGATCCGACGGTTGCTTATAGTTCTCCTACTGCTACCCGAACCATTTGCCAACTAGCCGGGTTTTGTGAGAGCAATCCAGCTGTTCCAGTCAATATGTACGGCAGCCGTACAGATCAACAAACTACTGCCACAGGATATTATTATGTGAAACAAATCAACGGTCGTTGGTGGGTGATCGATCCACTCGGTTATCTGAATATAAGCAAGGGTGCCGCTTGCTTAGGTACGAGTAGTGGAGCAGTCTCCAGAGCTGTCTATTCATCACTATATGCAAATAGTAGTGTAAACTGGATGAATAGTGCCAAGCAAATGCTCAAGGATAATGGGTTTTATGCAGCCGGTGCATGGTCGGATATTGCAAATATTAAAAACAACCCTAATCAATCGACAAAACCTCTTGCTTACACCATTATTTTGAATCTGATGAGCGGATACGGAGCAAAAGTAGGGAAAAGCACACTTGATGTATCAGCTACTGCTATACCTGTTTTCGAGAGTGGTTTTGCCACCTATTGCGATTCGGTATGTCAAGCTTTAGTTTCCAATATACCGGATCAAAATCTTTTTGGATATTTTACTGATAATGAATTGCCCTTTTTCACCTATAATCTGAGTGCTTTCCTTACATTAGGCAACACTTCGAGAACCGATCCAAATTATGTTGCAACTATAAATTGGCTTACCGCCAACGGATATACTACAGCGAGTGCATCCAGTTCAGTTGTTCAGAATAAATTCTTAGCATACGTGGCCACTACCTATTATTCCACCGTGTATAATGCCGTCAAAAGGTATGATCCGGTGCACATGGTGATAGGTTCACGTGTTTGTCAAACAGCCACACGGGCTATTCCCGATTTTATGACAGCTGCAGGTCCTTATGTAGATATCTTCTCAGTTAATTATTACAGTGCCTGGACTCCTTCTGTGTCCCTTAGTCAAAGCTGGGGAACGCAATTAGGTAAACCCTATATTGTCAGCGAGTTCTACACCAAAGGAGAAGATGTGGGCTATGGGAATACCGGTGGAGCAGGTTTTGTTGTAAAAACCCAAACTGATAGAGGGTACGAATATCAGAATTTCACACTTGCATTGTTACAGTCCAAGACTTGTGTGGGATGGCATTGGTTTAAATACATGGATAACGATTCAACAATTGTCTCAGCAGATCCTTCAAACAGAGATTCGAATAAGGGTATTGTTAATTTGTCCTATGTGCCTTATGCAGCAATGACCGATTTAATGAAAGATGTGAATTTAAAGGTCTATAACCTGACCGATTATTTTGACCAACCAGCTACAACAGTACCCGTTACTGCATCCTATCTTACCGATCTGGTGATACAAAATTACAGACTTTCAACTTTTAATCCGGATACGTTGACTTATAAAATCGCTTTGCCAGCAACTACTACTGCTAATCCGTCCATTTCGTACACAAAATCGAACAGTGCTATGACAGTGGTGTTAACGAATCCAAGAAATGTATTTTCAACCTTAGTTTCAGACCGAACGGCAACGCTTTACAGCACTTCTGCTAACGGATTGCAACACCGTACTTACACAATAATATTTGATAAAGTATCGCAGATAACGACTGGTTTGAATACTATTGCGGAGCTAAATGGATTTTCTTGTTATCCCAATCCGGTAGATCGAAATAAGGTTTTGACAATTCAGAATCAGACTGACTGTTCTAAAGACAATTTTTTGCAGGTTACGGATTTAAGCGGAAAAGCGGTGATAAAGACTATCTTTTCGGGATCAGAGTATCAATTAAAATTACAAGGTACAGTACCAGGAATATATCTCTTGGAAATTAATAATTCAAAGGGCCGGTTTAGGCAAAAATTAATGGTGCGGTAAGATTATTAAAGAGCCATTCTAAGTGGGGATAATCTCTGTATATGTTCAAATAAAAACAATAAAGTAACTAATATAACTAATTTAAATAAATGAGAAAACCAATTATCTTTTTCATCCTGTTCGTCTTAGCTCAGGTCGGAATTTTAAGTGCAACGAGTGAGGCGCGACTTAGCACATTGAAAATTAACAATGTAGCCTTAGAAAATTTCAATAGTGATTCTATCTCTTATCTCAATTATCTTCCTTATACAACCACTTCAATTCCGGTTATTACCGGAACAGGAGTAGATGTTTTAGCAAGAGTAACGGTAACACCACCTGCGAATTTGACCGGAACACAACAACAACGAACCGCTCAAATTAGTGTTGTTTCACAAGATGGTTCAACTTCAAAAAATTATTCTGTTCAGTTCATTGTTTTACCAAAACTGGATATTTATATTGCACTTGGTCAATCGAATATGTCAGGAAGAGGTTATATGGTTGCAGCCGATTCACTTCCAATTGATAGCGTATATTTGTTAACGCCAGCAGCAAATATGGAAATAGCGAGGAATCCCTTGAACAGATACTCGTCCATAGAATATATGAGTCCTGCCAATCGTATAGGCCCTGCTGCTTCGTTCTGCAAGATGATGCGCACCAAAACAGGACATAATATCGGGCTGATGCAAAACTCAAAAGGTGGCACGGCTATTACTCAGTGGGTCAAAGGAGCCGTGGATGGATTTTATGCTGAAGCAGTACGACGATCATTGCAGGCCAAAGCTTTTGGTGATATAAAAGGAGTAATCTGGCACCAAGGTGAAGCTAGTAGTGGCGATCCGCTTTATCTAACGGAATTAGGTTCGATAGCATCCAATTTAAGGACTGATTTGGGATTACCAAACCTTTTTTTTATTGCCGGACAAATTAATCAATGGCAAAGCTGGAATGCTTCCTTCAATGCGACGATTCAAACCATAGCATCGGTTATTCCAAATTCTGATTGGGTATCTTCAGCAGGATTAACGCCATTAATTGATGTGACCGATCCTCATTTCAATGCTGCCAGTCAACTGCTTTTAGGAGAGCGTTATGCTGCTAAAATGCTGAATCCAGGTTACGCCGGAATCCAATGGGTGGGACCATCCACGGGTGGCGATTGGTCTGATGGCACCAACTGGTCTACAAATGTAGTTCCGGGTGCTACTGACTCAGTTTTAATTGCTAGTCCAAATGTTGTTACCATCTCAACTGCCGTTGGCACAATTGATAAGTTAATAGTTCAGGGATCTTTAAATATATCTTCTTCAGGTTCATTGACGATTTCTCAAGGTATAAACTCTGCAGATATTCTAGAGATTGCTGGTGGCGTTGTTAATAATGCGGGTTCATTAACGTTGACACGAACTGTTGCCAGTAGTTTTCCCGGTTTAAGTTTTGTGAATGGAATGGCTGGATCAACCAGCGGAGGTACATTAACCAATACAGGGACTTTGTCTATCAATACTGCATTTACCGGATCAACCGGGGCGTGTATTAATTTCAATCAAACTAATGGTGGAACAGCCGATTTTGAAATGGGTAACAGCGGGGTAACTTTGACAGCGGCATCTGCAAAAACCATATTTAATATGAATGCAGGAACCGCACAAATCGGAGGCACGTTAAATATTGGCAATTCTACTACTCCAACATATGTGAATTGTAGATTAATAGGTGTGATTAGCGGCAGTTTGACTTTGCTCTCAACAGCTAATATCAATGCTTGGGTTGCATACACCACTTCTTGTGTTTCGGTTGGAGCTGCTACAGGTATTACTTCTTTATTAACCAACAATGGAACGTTGGCTATGCATCTAACTACTACGGCTACCTCAAGTCTCTTTAATTTACAGCCAACGGGTACAGGCGCTACTACAACTACAACTCTTACAAATAATGGTACTATAACTATTGATGGTGCAAACTCTGCTACAAGTAATGGGATTTTCGCTTTTCAGGGGGCTGATGCATTAGCAACAATGACATTAAATAACTTAGGGACCATTACGGATACCCATACAGGTACAGTTGCATCTGTCTATTCATTTAGTGCAACGTCAACTAGATTAGCGACAATCAATAATTCAGGTACAATTTCATTCCCAACAGCTATGACATTAGGTACTGGAGTAACAATTAATAATAACAGTGGTGGCTATGTCTATATAAAGGGAACAATTACAGGGTCAACAGCTGTGGCACCTGGAACGATTGTAAATAATAATACAGGAGCTACATTTAATTTTGATGAAACGACTCTCACCTCTAATTGTACCAGTACATTGTTATTCAAAAATTATGGAAAAATAATCGGTAGAGGAACTTTTTTGACAGGTACTTACGTTCCTGAGTCGGGCGGAATCATAGCTCCGGGAAACACGAATAATACAACGGGTACTGCCGGTACAAATGGCGGCGTTATGGTACCTACTGGTCAGTTCACTCTGAATGGCACACCACTCGATTTTAGTAATAATACCTTTGTGATAAAAGTAAATGGCACTACCGCTGGAACTACGTATGATCAAGTGTTGAATAGTACAACTTCAGCAGTTTTGAATTTGAATGGTGCTACATTCAATATGACTGTTGGAGGAGGTTATAGTCCGACAACTAATGCCGTAGTTAAACCATTTACATCCTCAGGTACCATTAGCGGTGCTTTAGGAACTTCTAGTGTTCCTGCAAACTGGTTGCTTACAAACGGAACTTCATTTATTAGTGCCACATATACACTATCTACCGGTTTAGAAAACCTGAAATCTTCCTCAACCATTTCTATTGTCGATGCTAACATCCAATTTACAACAGATGGAAATCAACAGATTGAGATTTATAATGCCTTTGGTCAAAGACTGTTGAGTAAATTATCTGTCAATGGGTTAAACTCCATCCAAGTGTCTGCTCGCGGTTTATTGATTGTAAAAGTTGGAAACATTTCTAAAAAAATTGTTTTATAAGTGATAGTTTGTTTAGATTAATTTACAGGAAGATGTAAAAAAGATTTTGTGAGTTAGAAAGTGTCCTGCAAACGTTTTTGTCAGCATACTTTCAAACTACTCTTATTTCTGTAAACACCACATTCAAACACCTTTCAATTTTTATCAATTCCCTTTGAGCTAATTACATAAATTTTAAACCATGAAAAATCACATACAATTAAATATTACTCTTCTGTTTCTTTGTTTTGGTTTATCCATTTTACATGCTCAACAGGCAGACTGTTCGATGACTGGATTATTGGTTGATTATAAAACCTCACCCACAGGCACATTTGCAGGCACTCCAACCAGAACAATCTGTCAATTACCAGGATTTTATGAAAGTAAACCGAATATTTCGACCAATATTTACGGCAGCCGGACGGATAAACAAACTACTGCAACGGGTTATTACTATGTCGAACAAATCAATGGTCGTTGGTGGGTAGTCGATCCTCATGGTTATTTGAGTATTTGCAGAGCAGTCAATTGCCTTGCTAAAGGAAGTGGAACTACCTCAACAACAGCCTATTCATCATTATATGCCAATAGTAGCGTAAACTGGATGAACAGTGCCAAACAAATGCTAAATGATAATGGCTTTTATTGTGCCGGTGCATGGTCGGATATTACCAATATCAAAAACAATCCCAATCAATCGACCAAACCTTTGGCATACACCATTATTCTAAATTTGATGAGTGGATATGCTTCTACCCGGGCTTATCAACAAGCCGGTCACATGGGATATCCGAACAATGCCATTTTTGTGTTTGAAAGTGCTTTCTCAACTTATTGTGATACTCAGGCACAGGCATTAGCCGCTAATAAAACCGACGCAAACCTTTTTGGCTATTTTACCGACAATGAATTGCCTTTTTACAGCAGTAATCTGAATGGATTTCTGGCTATTGGTAGAACTTCGCCAACTGACGAAAATTACCTGGCAACACTGAATTGGCTTACTACCAATGGACATACTGCAGCTGATACTGCCAATGTGGTTGTACAAGGTCAATTTTTAGCATTCGAAGCAAAAACATATTATTCGATCGTATATAATGCCATTAAAAAATACGACCCCAATCACATGGTTATTGGTTCGCGGGTAAACCAGACAGATACACGTAACAATAGTTATTTTATGCAAGCCGTGGGACATTATGTCGATTTGTTCTCAGCGAATTTATACAGCACCTGGACTCCCAGTATTTCAAGTAGCGTAAATTGGGGAACTAACTTAGGTAAGCCATTTATTGTGAGTGAGTTTTATACCAAAGGAAGTGATGTTGGATATGCTAATACTGGTGGAGCAGGTTGGATTGTTAGAACTCAATTAGACCGTGGATATGAATATCAGAATTTTGTTCTCTCCTTATTGGAATCAAAATACTGCGTGGGTTGGCATTGGTTCAAGTACATGGACAATGATTCTACTGTTGCAGCAGACCCGTCAAATATTGATGCCAACAAAGGGATAGTGAATCTTGCCTATGTACCATATACGGCAATGACCGATAAAATGAAAGAACTGAATGTAAGGGTATATGATCTGATTGATTATTTTGATCAACAACCAACTCCAACAACCCTTTATCCTGAAGCTGATGCGTATTATAAAGGGAGTGTTTGGTATGGAACAGATGACAGAATAGGTATCAAAAATACTACTGCCGGTTCAAGTGTTTACAGGGAAGCATTTCTTCGGTTCGATTTAACAGGTCAGACTTCCAATATCGGTTCTGCAAATCTGCATCTTTCTGTTCTGTCATCTGCCGAAGGCGGGATTAATTACAAAGCCGAAATATGCGTCGATTCCTGGACGGAAAATGTGACCCCACCAAGCCATCCTGCAGCTTCTTCCGAAATTGGCCGTTGGGTAAACAGTATTGATCCAAATATGGATGTAAAATCTGTCCTGGTTTCCAAAATTAATGCAACAAGCACTAAATTGTCGATAAAACTATCCGGTATTGACATGTCGACAGGTGCTCTTGAGTATGCATCCCGTGAAAATACATCGGTTGCTTTACGACCTCATATTGATATTTCTCAAACACTTGCTGGTCCGGTTGCAGCGACAAATCTGGTAGATTTGTTTATTCAAAATTACCGACTTTCTACTTTTAATCCGGATACCTTAAATTATAAAATTACTTTGCCGACAAGCACTGCAACAAATCCAATCATTCAGTATACTAAAGCAAACAACTCCATGACGGTTACTTTATCGGGTCCTGTAAATGTGTCATCAAACTCAGTTGCTGACAGAACAGCCACGCTTTATACTACTTCAGCAGACGGATTGCAACACCGAACATATACCCTGGTTTTTGATAAAGTTCTTACGCAAATAACTACAGTGAAAGATACCGTAAGAAATGAACAGGGAATAAGTTGTTACCCAAATCCGATTGATGGAAACAGTATTCTGAATGTTGAAAGTCTGACTAAAAATACAAGGGAAAACATGTTGACTGTTGCTGATATTAGTGGCAAATTAATTACCCAAACCTCATTCTATGGTTCAAAATACAAACTGCAGTTACTGAATATTGAATCAGGGATGTATCTGGCGTATTTAAGCAATTCAAACGGACGGTTTGTCGAAAAATTTATGGTTCGATAGGCTTTGAAAATAAAAGTAGTGACTAAAGTATCAATAATTAAACAAATGAAGAAAACAATTATCTTATTCCTCCTTTTCAGCCTTGTTCATGTAGGAATTTTACATGCAGCTCCAAAAATCATCCTGAAACTGGATGATCTGAGAATTAATAAAAACGGAAGTGCTTCTTCTGTCACACTCGACTACCTCAAACTGAAAGGTGTCAAAGCCGGATTTGGAATCATTGCCAATGGTTTGGATGAGACTGCCTTGTCTTTTTTGACCCCCTATATAAATGCAACCAATGCTAAAGGAGAAAAACTCTTCGAATTTTGGCATCATGGCTATGACCACAAAAATCCGGAATTCAAAGGAACTGGCTATGACTATCAAAAACTTCATTTCGAAAAAGCTGATTCTTTGTTTGAAAAAAGATTGGGAATAAAAATGCGCTCTTTTGGTGCTCCGTTTAATGCCAGTGATAGTATAACGATTCGGGTACTGTCTGAAAACCCAAAATACAAAGTGATTATGTTGGGCAGTATCATACCGGCACGCTCAACGGGCATACTGAATTTAAACCAACGGGTAAATTTGGAGTTGTCGCCCGGTGTGCCCGATTCGGCTTATTTTGTGACTAATTATCTGGCAAGTAAATCGAAATATTCTAATTATATGATTGTGCAGGCGCATCCTCCCTATTTTAAACCGGAGCGTTTGGATGAATTCAAAAAAGTAATTGAATTCCTGATCAGCGAAGGATGTGAATTTGTATTGCCTTATGAGTATTACAAAACTACAATTGCAAATCCAGAAAAAAAATAGAAATCTAATAAATTTTAAAAACATGCAATTCAATTTCAAATCTCTCGCACTTGCTCTCTCACTTTCATTTGCCGGAATTACTCAGGCCAATGTTCATTTACCCGCCATTTTCGGCGACCACATGGTATTGCAACGCAATGCTATGGTGACGATTTGGGGAAAAGCTGATCCAATGGAAGCCATTACCGTAAAAACTACTTTTTCTAACCAACAAGCTGTTACAGCTGCCGACAGCAATGGTAACTGGCAGGTAAAGCTGAACACAAAAGATGCAGGTGGACCTTACGAAGTCTCAATAAAAGGTAAGAATGGAGTTAAGCTGAAAGATGTATATCTGGGCGAAGTGTGGCTTTCTTCCGGCCAGTCAAATATGGAATTTTATGTGGATAGTACAAGTACCTCTTACAGTGGTGATGTAAACTTTCGGAAGGAACTCGATGCAGCTGATTTACCGCTTATTCGCATCTTTAAAGTAACCAGAACATTTGCCAGGACACCAAAAGAAGATTGTGCCGGATCGTGGGAAGTTTGTTCTCCGATTTCAATTAAAAAATTCTCTGCCGTATCTTATTTCTTTATCAAAAACCTCTACGAAAAGTTGCATATTCCCGTAGCTATTGTCAACGCCTCGTGGGGCGGTACCAACATTGACTCATGGATGCGACCGATAGATTTAGACGGTTTTGCTACACGTACAAGCCGACTGAAACGCATGCAAAATGACACCGTAAAAATTGACCAAACCTATCCTTCATCGCTGTACAATGGAATGATTGCGCCACTGGTGAAATTTAATTTCAAAGGAGTAATTTGGTATCAGGGAGAAAATAATGTACATACTTGTTTTGAATATGACAAGTTATTCAAAAATCAAATCAACGGTTGGCGCGAAGTGTGGCAGAATGCTGACATGCCGTTTTTGTTTGTTCAGATTGCGCCCTATGATTATTTAACCCGTCCTTGGTTTAAAGGAAAAGCAAATTCGTTGGGCTATATGATCGAAAAACAAAGTTCTATATTGGCTCTCAAAAATACCGGAATGGCTCGTACGGGCGACATAGGCGATACCACCAATATTCACCCCAGAAACAAACAGGATGTAGGGAAACGATTGAGCATGCTGGCATTGGCCAATGTGTATGGAAAACCCGATAAAAGTTATCTTTATCCTGAATTTTCAGGAATCAGTATTGAAAGTAGAAACGTAAAAGTGAAATTTGAAAATGCCACTGAGGAATTAATCATAACAGGAAATGCTCTGACTGGTTTTGAGGTAGCCGGAGCGGATAAAGTTTTTTATCCAGCAAAAGCTACTATTGACAATCAAGTTGTAATCGTATCATCTCCTTCGGTTGACGTGCCGGTTGCAGTGAGGTATTGCTTTAAAAATACAGGAGTTGTCAACTTATTCAATAGGAATAATTTACCTGCACTTCCTTTCCGGACTGACAATTGGGATTTATAACTTAATCAACAATAATCAATAATGCGAATCAGGAGTAGAGACTCCGCAATTCATTGTTATTTTAAAGTGTTTATTATCAAGAAAATAAGTGTGAAATAATTTGTTTAATTCTCTGAAAATCATTATCTTAGAAGAAAGTTCGCAGTAATATTCTAAGTATGATTCCCAGAGAAAAAGAACAAAAGTTAATATCCATATATTTCTATATTTGTGATTTATATGAAAATGAGCTAAAGTATAATTGTCAACGTTTCAGTAATAACTCTAAACCTGAGTTTACAGATCAGGAAATAATGACTATTTATCTTTTTGCCGGACATGAACAAAGGTATTTTCAAATCAACGAAATTTACTCATTTACAAAAGATTATCTCTTGTCATGGTTTCCAAAGTTGCCTTCGTATCAAACATTTTCATCTCGATTAAATTTATTGACAGGTGCTTTTCAGGCACTTGTAAACAAACTTATTAGTTCATTTAAACCAGAAGATTGCAGTAAATTATTCTCAATAGTCGATTCAATGCCTGTTATTACCAGCGGTGGTAAAAACAGAACTGGAAAAGTGGCTTCTGAGATTACAGCAAAAGGTTTTTGTTCGACTAAAAACATGTATTATTATGGATGCAAAATCCATACAATGGCAAGTGTTAGACCCGGTACAATTCCTTTTCCTGAAAGTATGATTATTACTCCTGCTGAAGACAACGACTTGACCGCTTTCAAACAAGCATGGGGTGATAATATCTTTTCAAAAGTGATTCTTGGCGACAAGATTTACTCTGACAAAGAGTACTTTAACGAAAATAAAAGAAAAACTCAAGATATTGAAATGCTCACTCCTATTAAAGGAATTAAGGGACAAACAGAAGAAATTAAACAAAGAGATAAAGCCTTTAATGACTTATTCTCATGTGCAGTTTCTAAAGTAAGACAACCTATTGAGTCTTTCTTTAACTGGTTAAATGAAAAAACAAAAATTCAAAGAGCGATGAAAGTCAGATCAACTGCCGGATTACTTATTCATTTGTTTGGCAAAATGTCGATTGCTTTCGTTAATCTAATTTTTTAAATACTGATTCGCATTATCAGCTAACTGAATTCATATGCTTATTGAATACATATCCATAGCCTCAGGTATCAATTTCTTATTATTGGCTTTGGTGCAGTTGTTTAAAAAAGAACCCAACCCTAAGTCGAATAAGATTCTATTCATTCTTTTTATGTTTATGGCTGTATATTGCAGTCTAGTGGTTTTTCATTTCACTGCCATCGAACATAAAAACTTTGCTTCTCTGCGCTATTATACTCCCATCGATGGCCTGTTTCTGTTATCGATGGGACCCTGTTTGTATCTCTATATCTTATCCGTTTTAAATAAGCCCACTCCCATTTTTAAACTGAGAAATCTATTACATTTATTCTCTTTTATCCCCTATATTGGTTTTTGTATTTACTTCCTTACTTTGCCTTTTCAGCAACGAATAGATTGGTTGATACGCGATTTTCATTTCGGTTCTACGGAAATGAACTGGCTGAACGGAGTTATTTATCTACAAACTATTACGTATGTGTTACTTTGTTACCGGCTTGTAAGCATGCAACTAAAAACTACGGGTATCATCCAATTTGAAAAAAAAGCATTCGATATTACGTGGCTTAACCTGTACCTGATTATAACGTTTTGTTTTTTGATAGTCACACTGCCTTTGTGTTTCATTATTGACAATGAGCGAACCAGTATCATTATTGGGCAACTGGCTATGGACATTCAGTTTTTGTATATGTTTTTTAAATGGACGTTGCATACCGACTCATCATTCACTAAAGACGATACTGACAAGCTGACCAATAAAAGCAATACACTCAAATTAAACGAAGACTTGGCCGATAACCAGTTGTTGAAGTTGCAAAGCTATATGGAGGAACTCAAGCCTTACTTAAACGAAGCGTGTAGTATTCAAACTGTGTCCGAACAAACAGGAATTCCATTTCACCAATTGTCGAATGTTTTAAATTGTAAATTACAAAAAACTTTTCCTGAATATGTTAATGAATATCGCGCTTTGGCAGCTCAGCAAATGTTGCTATCTATGTATTCGGATACTACCACCATCGAGTCTATTGCCGCGGAATGTGGCTTTGGATCCAAAAGCAATTTCAACCGTACCTTTAAAAAGTACAGCAATAATCTTACTCCTACTGAATTTATTCGGCAACATAAAGCAAACGAATAAGATTGTTGAAATTTAACTCCAAAACTTTGTACCATTTTCGAAAATGGCACTTTATAACTTAATGAATCCACTATATTTGCCAGCGTTTTTTTAAGAATGTCTTATATAAAATCATTAAGTTATGCCTATCAATTATGTAGTAACGCCCCGCGTTAATCCCAAAGACCTGGCAGCACCGCGTAAGTTTTACGCCATTGCCAAAAGTACCGGCGAAGAAACCGTTCGCCAGTTAGCCACCGAAATCAGCAAACGTACCAACCTCAGCAGTTCGGAAGTGTTTGCAGCCATCGAAGCCTTTATCGACCTTGTACCCGAACGCCTTGCCGAAGGTAAAATAGTGCGTATGGGCGATTTCGGCAGTTTCAGTATCAGCCTTAGCAGCGAAGGTGTGGAAAAAGCAGAAGACTTTACGGCAGCTAATATCAAAAGCAACAGCCTGAACTTCCGCCCCGGTAAACTGGTACAAAATGTATTGGATGGAGCCGAATACAAGAAAGCTTCGGAGTAACCGCAAAAATGGTCAGTATCTTTTGAGCAAAAGATACTGACCGTTTCGGTAAACGATACGGTTCGTTTTTGGGAATGATACGTATCACTTTTATAAAGATAAAACTAATAATTCATTCAATAAATACACCTATGACTTATAATAGCGCAGAAACGATTTTGTAATTAACTAGAACTTGATATAACAATACATAAAATTGCAACTTAATATTATTCTATGATTAAAACCGATACTCCCAAACTTTCAAAAGGCGGCTTTATTCCTATCATTATTATTGGCTATACCCTTATTTACTTTTGTATCAATACTGATAAATTTATTTATCCATCCCTGCAACTCTATTTTTCTTTCACATTCTGTGTTATCACATTAGCATCTATTGCCTGTATATGGAATCTTATGAAGAAGAATAAAATTGAATTGTCATTACCCGATTTACTTATGGCAATTTGGGGAATATATATCATTGGTCATTCTTTTTTTATAAAGCCTGCCGATGATTATCAGGTTATCTATTTGCTTTCGGGTATTTTATATTACTATTCATTAATTTTCTTTTTTATGAAGCAGCTCATCCGCTTTGAACAGATTTATCTATTGTTTGCTTGGATGGGAGTGCTTCAAGCAGTTGTTTGCATACTTCAGTTTTCGGGTATTGTAAACTCAGGTGACCTAAATTATTATGTAAAAGGAACATTTTATAATCCGAACATAACAGCCATGTATGTTGCGCTTTCAATGCCATTTTTCAGTACCAAAGTCATTCATGAAAAAAGACGATTACTGAACAGTGTCGTTTTGGTTCTATTGTTTCTCGCTCTGATTGCGCTTAAATGCAGAACTGCATACGTAGGACTTATCATTATAGCTTGTATTTATTTTATAAAGGAAACGCAAATAAGAAAATACTGGGATAGGGTTACAAGGAAGCTAAAGTTTGTGATTGTGTTTGTAACCATTTTGCTTTTATGCGGTTTATTTACCGCACTTTATTTTCAGAAAAAAGCTTCGGCCGATGGACGGGTATTTGTATGGAAAGTGAGTTTGGAGATGCTAATGCAAAATCCGATTAAAGGGTGTGGGTACGGTCTTTTCGAAAAGGAATATAACTTGGCACAAGCCCATTATATAAAAACCCTACCGACTACTGTTGCAGAAAAAGAACATGCGCGGTATGTGTATATGCCTTATAATGATTTGCTGGAACATGCACTGCAGGGTGGTATAATAGGTGTTTTGTTATTCGCCTTGTTGATGAGTCGGTTTGTTTTTCTTGCAATAAGGAGTAAACAAATAGAACTTTCGGCAATTACATTAGCCTATTCAATCATGATGCTTATCAACTTTGCGCAACAGGCTATACCCGTATGGTTTCTTTTTTTGACTGTAGTGGCTGCCCTGACAGCCGAAGAAAAACCACTGTTTGTAGTGGCAAATAAGAGGCTGATTACATGGGGAAGCCTTTCAGCACTATTGGCGATTTTCGCTTTTACTTTCGTACAGATGAACCGCAAACAAGCACAAGAGCAATTAAAAATGGCTATTGTAGAGTATAAATCAGGAAACCATCATAACGCTATCCGTATGTTAGAAGCAAACCTGGACAATGCGGGTACTTCTGAAGTCTATTTTCGAAGGTATGGTGGTATGTTAATTACCAGTAGAAAGAAGCAAGAAGGATGTCGCATATTGGAGCGAGCTACATGCTACTCTTCTGCTCCTTCACTACAATTTGATTTGGCTTTTGCCTACCTGAAATTG
Organism: uncultured Bacteroidales bacterium; assembly: GCA_903901975.1. Classification (GTDB taxonomy): domain Bacteria; phylum Bacteroidota; class Bacteroidia; order Bacteroidales; family Paludibacteraceae; genus Paludibacter. Next base: position 5,063 of record CAIUTB010000170.1, on the reverse strand, counting down.
GGAAAACGAGATAAAGCTATGGAGCGGTTGATATTGGTGCAAAATATGGTGCCGACCAATAAACGGGCAAAGGAATTAATGAGGATTATGAATACCTCACCCTCAGCACCTCTACAAAAGTGAAGCGAGTAGAATGCCTTTCACTGCAACTCGATTATATAAAGCTAATTTTTACAATACATACAGATTATGAATAAACTAATTTCAAGATTGATGATTACACTTTTTGTTTTGCCGGTAATTTCCATTGAAGCACAAACAGCCAAAACCTACCCCACATTGGTGGAGGCGGTATTGCAAAAGGCAGGAGCAAACCGAGTAGAGCTGGAGCAGTTTTTGGACAAATATCGTACTGATGAACCGAAGAGTTCAGGTAATTCGAACACTAAAAATGAAACTAATCTTAAATACAAAGCTGCCTGTTTTTTGGTCAGCAACATGGATATACACTATTCGGAGACTTTTTATTGGGCAGATTCCTTGAATCAAAAAGTAGAGTTTAATGAGCAAAGTTACCCTAATTATTCGGAGTCTAAGAAAGCATTTAAAGAGTTGACCGCTAAGAGAAAGCTACACGCTATAATAGGTAAAGAATACGATATCCATAAAATAAAGGGGGCTTTTTTGATTCAGAATCTGGAGTCGGCATTTTCCGCATGGCAAAGCTCGAAGAGTAATTATCTGACTTTTGATGAGTTTTGCGAATATCTGCTTCCCTATCGCAGTCTGACCGAGAAATTGGAAGTGTGGCGACCTCAATTTGCAGACACCTTCAAGATAAAAGATCAGGGAAATCGTTGGAACTCGATTACGGAACCCGCGAATGATTTAAGCAAAACAGTAGGAGCATATTTTATCAACTCTTTTTCGTTCGAAGAGAAAAATAATCCCACTTCGTTTTTATCACCTTCTCAGTTGCTGTTTCGCAAACAAGGGCACTGCGAAGATCAGGTAAATCTTACCAATCTGGTATTTCGGTCACAAGGTCTGCCTTGCAGTGTAAACATGATACCCTACCATGCCACCAGTACCGGTCGGCACTATTGGAATTCGACCATTGATCGGAACCACGATATAGTAGCTTTTGAAGGAAGTAGAACAACTGAGGAGTTTAAGTTGGGTAGGGAACCATCTAAAGTGGTGAAATTTACCTATAGTAAACAGAAAGATGTGCCCGGCAACTGGGTAGAAGAGTCGGAGATTCCGGATAACTACCTTCGTCGTACCAATTTCATTGATGTGACCGATCAGTATTGGCGCACCAAAGATTTACGCTGTACCTTATCCATCACCCAACAGAAAAAGCTAGCCTATATTGCGGTTTTCAACGGGTTACAGTGGTGTCCTGCTTATTGGGGTAAAATAACGGAAAAAAGCGATGTTGTTTTCCCTAAAATGAGTTGCGGTGTAGCCTATCTGCCAATGCTGTATGTGAATGGTAAACTGGTGCCGGCGGCTTATCCTACCTTGCTGTATGACACTAAAGAAGAGAAAGTGCTGAAACCGGACAAAGAGAACAGACACACCATCACCCTCAACGAGCAGGAGAATTACCTGAAATACCGAACAGGAAAACGATACCGGCTTTATTATTGGGACAACAAGTGGGAACTGATTACAGAGAAAACAGCCACTCTTGAACCGAGACTCACGTTTGAGAATGTGCCATCCAACGCGCTATTGCTTATGGTACCGGAATACTCGGCACGTAAAGAACGACCTTTTGTGGTGAATGAAAATGGAGAACGGGTGTGGTGGTAGTGGATAGTCAGCAGTCGGCAGTTGGTAGTTGGTAGTTCCGATAAATCGGGATGTCATAAACTCCATAAGCAGTTATAGTCTGTAGACAAAATATTAAATCCTTGATTTGACAACATGATATTTTCTCAACTAAATAATTACTAACCCTAAAAAACAAAACAAAGAATGAAAAAAACAGTAACAATGGTACTTCTGACCTTGAGCGTATTTGCCATGGCACAAAACAGCGAAAGACAAAAATACTATTTTGAAAAGCGAATGAAAGAAGTAAAAAGCAGTATCTCCCTGAACAAGGGCAAAGAGCAAGAACTCACTGCAACTTACGATGAGTTATGCAAAACGCAGCCAAACGAAGAAGCCGAATGGCTGTTTAAAATTGCCATGCGACGAGTGGTAAACGATAGTGCGAAGATAATTGCAGTTAGCGAGAACGAAGTTGCAAAAGCCGCGGCTGCCAGATTGCCTTACAACCTGGAAAAAGTAAGGATACAGAAGCAGTTAACCACCGATCAGGCGAAGTCATTGGAAGCTCTTGTGTTGGAGCGCGATAAAGCCTACCGAACACTCGATTATTTATACCCCGAAAATGTGGAAGAGCGAGTGAAAGCTGACAATAGAACAGGCAACGCTTATAGTAAGAAAATGGAGTTGGCCTATATTCGTTTAGGCATTGCGAGCTGGTTATCGACCTATGCCATTGGATTGAGGTATATCAAAGAATTATCGCTGACAGACAAACAACTGGATGACTTTGGCGAAATGGCATGGAATTTTAGCAAGATTAAGTTCACAGATCAGGAATACAAAAACAGACCGCTCACCGAATTCAATAAAACCAAACAGATACTCAGCAAAGAGCAGTTCGATACTTTTATAAAATGTAAAGTGAAAGATAGCGATGCATCGGATGCTCAGAAGGTAAAATTGGAATTAGAAAATTTAAAACAACAGAAGCAACTCACCGATGAACAAGCCAAATCGCTCGAAGCATTGGTAGTTGAAAGACGAATTGCCAAAAAAGAAATTGAATATACCTACCCGGATATAACGAGTGAAGATCGGAAAAACGCCGATAAACTGGCAAATGAGCGGTTTGATAAGGAGTTCAACATGGCCTATTCGCGCATGGGAGTAAGCAATAATTTAATGTATGGTGCTAATGCACTCAGATACTCCAAAGAATTGAATCTGAAGCCGACTCAAATCGATTCTCTTTCGGAATTGGGATGGAAATTAACCCGCAATACTCCAGAGAATAAAGATGTCAGCTTGAGAGGTATTGCCGAACACAAAAGAACCAAAGAGATTTTGTCTAAATCCCAATACGATAAGTTTTTGGAGTGTAATGTGAAAAACAATGTGCAAAAAGAGGTGCAAAAGAGCTGGAGTGAGATGAAGAAATACAATATGTCGGCCGAAATAGATAGTGCCACAGTAAGCAAAACACTTTTGCCTTTTTACACCGAGCGTGCACTTATCAATGAGCGATACAAATATATGGCAGGTGGAGAAGAACAAAAACAAGTAGAACTCGAAAATCTGAATGCTATGACTCCTGCTATTTTAAAAAAACTCGGTGCAGTGAAAAATCGCGAGAAAAAGAAAACAGCCCTACAACCTAACGCTTTAACATGGTAACGATTATGAAAAAACTAGTATTTATTTTGATGGGTTGCCTGTTAGGTATGGCAACTGTGTTTGCTCAAAACAGCGTAACTGTAAAGACCGATAGCACAAAAAATGTACGTAAATATTTCTTACTAAATCAAGCTATCGCCAACACACAAAAATCATACGACCCGAAAACTCGGGAAATATCCATTAAATACCTGAAGCTTTATGCCAAAGCCGGAATACCAAAAGCGATGCATGCTATGGGTATGGTTTACTACACCGGACTCATCGATGGCAAACGCGACTTCGATGCAGCACGCGAATGGTTTGAAAAGGCCAATGCTAAAGGGCATCTCAAATCTGCTTATAACTTAGCCATGATGTACAGACTGGGCATAGGTGTAAAGCAGGATTTCGGCAAAGCATACACCTATGTGTGCCGCGCAGGGGAAGACGGACAACCGCAAGCCGTTTACGCTCGTGGCTACTTCCACTACAAAGGCTTAGGATGTACGCAGAGTTACGATTCGGCAATGACTTATTTCAAGGCAGCAGCCGACAAGGGGCATGGTTACTCCATGTTTATGATGGGGCTGTGCTATCGTAACGGTTATGGCGTGGAGCGCAACACAGGCGAAGCCAACTTTTGGCTGAAGAAAGCTTCCGATAAAAAAGTGAAGGCTTCGGCAGAAGAGTTATCGACCGATACACCCGAGAATCCGTTGCAGGCCACTCAACTGCCAGGTGCTAATGCAACCGGCGGACAAGCATCCAAGATAAAAAAGGTACACCATGCCCTGTCGTCTACAGAGCAGTTACAAGGTATTTATACAGGTACATTGGCCACCTACGACTGGAGCGGACAGCATGTGATTAAAGAAAGTCCGCTCGAAGTAACTATTGAGCAACACGGAAACAATATCACTGCCAGCTGGAAAGAAGATACACTTTCTACCGTTGTAGCTAAAGGTATCCTCACCGATACGGCACTTGTATTTACCGAAGCTACCTACAGTAAGCGCGACCACTACCACCGCACCACGCCTGCTAACTGGGATTTTATGCAAGCAACGTTAGCCACGATGCGCGAAGGTAAAATTATTAACCTTGCCGGCAATCTGCAACTGTACTCACCCGATACCAAGGAACCGGGCAAGCCCATGTACCTGAGCATTCATTCTAAGGTTGAGTCTACTAAGCCGTCAAAAGTAGCTGCTGTAGCTCCTTCGGAACCTACAACTGAACTGATAACCGACCCGATGGTATATCCCAACCCGTTTGTGTCGCAACTCAACCTGTCGTTCAATCTCGATAGCGAGGCAGCATGCAGCGTGAGTATCTTCACCATGACTGGCGTAAAGGTGTACGAAGAGCCGATGGGCAAACCTGCCCCGGGCAATCACCGCTACCAGATTCAACTAAACCTTACAGAGGGTAGCTATACCGTAAGGCTTGCCTATGGCAATAAAGTGTACACATCCCTACTAATTAAAAAGTAAACAGAACTAACACGTCAAAATATGAAGAAATATATAATTTTATTGCTCTTTTTCATTAACTTTGCTTTTGTCTTCCAGCATGGTAAGATAGGAGTGACGGTGGGTGTGGAAGTGAAAGCGCAAGATCCAGGAGAACCTGGCGATGGATATTTTAGTGGCTGGTCCGTTGATGATTTTGCAAATTTCATA
>CAIUTB010000169.1 GCA_903901975.1 uncultured Bacteroidales bacterium | reverse complement strand
CTTACAGGCACTCTAACTTGCTGATTATCTGGCGGAAGCTACGAGATTCGAACTCGTGGTACGGTTGCCCGTACGTCAGTTTAGCAAACTGGTGGTTTCAGCCACTCACCCAAACTTCCCTTCACATTTTTACTTTAGCGAGTGCAAATATAACAAAGAGTTTTTGATTATCAAAACCGTTTTTTTGAAAATTTTCAATTTTCAATTTTCAATTTATAATTTAATACTTGAGAATCTGATATTTATAACAAAAAAAAGAAATTAAACATCTTGATTCATCATTTACTTTTCCATTTTCAAAACAAATCCGTATTTTTGTCACTTTATTTTATAACGACTTTATACCTGATTTATGAAAAAGACTAAAAAGAAAAAACGGACATTTAAAATTGGTAGTTGGATAGTAATTATGTTGGTTGCAGTTTTTCTGTATGCTACCTATATATTGTTTGTACCCAATGTTTTTACGAATTCTGCTGAAAAAACATTTCTCTGCATTCCCGAAAATAGTTCCTATACTGAGGTTGTACATTTATTGGAAAAAGAGGCAAATGTGCTCAATGAGTCAGCTTTTAAACAGGTTTCCTCTATGTTGCATTATGGCGAACGAATTCGTGCCGGTCGGTATGAGTTAAAAGCCAATATGAATAACTTTCAGCTGGTGCGCTTGTTGCGTAGTGGCAGGCAAGCACCTGTAAGATTGACCTTTAATAATATCCGTACCAAAGAACAATTAGCTGCACGCATAAGTATGCAATTGATGGCCGATTCGGTGAGTATTCTTAAATTACTGAATGATTCTGAGTTTCTGGCCAACTATAAGCTGAATCCGGCTACTTCCGTTTCGCTTTTCATACCGAATACCTATGAAGTTTTCTGGAATATGAATGCTACACAACTTTTCGAACGAATGAATAAGGAATATAACAAATTCTGGACCGTTGAACGCAAAGCAAAAGCTGCTGCTATTTCACTTACACCCGTTGAAGTAGGAATTTTGGCATCAATCGTTGAGGAGGAAACGAATAATAAGGCTGACCGTCCCAAAGTGGCGGGATTGTACCTAAATCGCTTGAAAAAAGCTATGCCACTTCAGGCTGACCCAACTCTGAAATTTGCAGTGGGTGATTTTAGTCTGAAACGTATTGGAATTAAACAGATACTGTTTATTTCGCCCTATAATACCTATCGTAATCAAGGATTACCACCGGGACCAATTCGAGTTGCTTCGGAAAGTGGGATTGATGCAGTGTTAAATTCTGCCCATCACAACTACATTTATATGTGTGCATCCGAAACCTTGAATGGAGAACATAAATTTGCAACCAATTGGGCTGAACATCTCGAAAATGCAAAGAAATATCAGAAAAAACTGAATGACTTAAATATACACTAATAAACTGTTATCAAATTGTTTGGACAAATTAAAATCATAATTAGTCTGAGAGATAATTTAGGTTATCTTATTATTCAGTTAAAAAAAACTCCGCTAATTTGAATTTAGCGGAGTTTTTTAAATTATTATAAATTAGTCTAATCTTTGAATTTTGCACTCAAAAACTCGCGGTTCAGACGGGCAATGTGAGAGATAGAAACTGCTTTTGGACATTCAGCTTCGCATGCACCTGTGTTGGTACAGTTACCAAATCCAAGCTCATCCATTTTGGCAACCATCACTTTTGCGCGATGTGCTGCTTCAATGCGGCCTTGTGGTAATAATGCCAGTTGACTTACTTTAGCTGCAACAAACAACATCGCTGAACCGTTTTTACAAGCTGCAGCACAGGCACCACATCCGATACAGGAGGCAGCATCCATCGCTTCGTCAGCATCAACTTTCGAAATCGGGATAGCATTGCCGTCGGGAACTCCACCGGTATTTACAGATACATAACCACCTGCCTGAATAATTTTGTCGAAAGCACCACGATCAACCATCAAATCCTTGATAACCGGAAATGCTGCTGAACGCCATGGCTCAACAGTTATGGTTTCGCCATCTTTGAAACGACGCATGTGAAGCTGGCAAGTTGTGGTTTCACCGTCAAGTCCGTGTGGATGACCGTTGATATACAAACTGCACATACCACAGATACCTTCGCGACAATCGTGATCAAAAACGATGGGCTCTTTGCGATGGTTGATTAATCCTTCATTCAGAATATCCAACATTTCCAGAAACGAATTGTCGGTTGACACATTATCTAATTTATAGGTCTCGAATTCACCTTTTACTTTCGGACCTGCCTGACGCCATACTTTCAGCGATATATTAATACTTTTTTCCATGATTTATTAAGAGTTACAAGTTACGAGTTACAAGTTACAAGAACCGAAACAGGAACCTTTGTTAGTAAATTAATTGTTTGATTTATCGTCACGAGTTTTAATAGATTTAATCAGAGAAGAAGTCATTTTTATTATTTCAAAAATCAAACTCTGTAATTGTTCTGATTTTTCATTTTCCAAAAAACCTAAATCTTTGGAAATAATTATTTGAGTTTCTAATTCAGTAGCAGAACCTAACGAAATGTAAAGAAAATGAATCAATTCTTTATCGGAATTTCGTCCACATCCTTCTGCAATATTAGAAGGAATTGAAACGGCTGCTCTTCTCATTTGCGAAGTCAATCCAAATTGTTCGTTTGAAGGAAAGAGATTTGTGATTTCATAAATCGATTTCACTAATTCAATTCCTTTTATCCAAACTTTTAAATCCTTATGACTCGTCATTTTCGCCCCTTTTATCTATTTCTTAAATTACTTATCACTAAATTTCTTGTAACTCGTAACTTGTAACTCGTAACTTATTAAGCTTTATAATTACGTTGTTGACGGTGAATAAACTCATAATCCAATGCTTCTTTCAATAATTCAGGTTCTTTACCTTCGCCGGCAAATTTCCAGCAAGAAGCAAATGAGAATTCTTCGTCATTTCGGAGAGCTTCACCATCCGGTGTTTGATATTCTTCACGGAAGTGACCGCCACACGATTCTTCACGCATCAGTGCGTCACGAGCCATCAGTTCACCAATTTCGATAAAGTCGGCCACGCGAAGGGCTTTTTCCAATTCAACATTCAAATCGACGCTTACACCCGGAACGTATACTTTGGTCCAAAATTCATGACGAACAGCCTTAATTTTTTCCAGAGCTAATTCCAGTCCAGCTTTGTTACGACCCATACCTACGAAATCCCACATAATCAAGCCAAGTTCACGGTGGATAGAATCAACCGTCTTATCGCCCTGAATTTTCATGATTTTTTCGATTTTGGTATGAATGTCTTTTTCGGCCTGTTCAAACTCAGGCAATTCGGTACTCATACGTGGAGTTTGAATCTGATCGGCTAGATAATTCTGAATAGTATATGGCAAAACGAAATATCCGTCAGCTAAGCCCTGCATCAATGCTGATGCTCCCAAACGGTTTGCACCATGATCCGAGAAATTGGCTTCACCAATACAGAAAAGGCCTTTTATCGAAGTTTGTAGTTCGTAATCCACCCAAACACCACCCATAGTGTAGTGAATAGCCGGATAAATCATCATCGGAGTTTTATATGGATTCTCATCAACAATTTTGTCGTACATCTGGAAAAGATTTCCGTAGCGTGAACGAATGGTATTTTCACCTAAGCGGTCAATAGCAGTAGAAAAATCGAGGTAAACTGCCAATCCTGTATTTCCAACGCCAAAACCGGCATCACACCGTTCTTTTGCAGCACGTGATGCCACATCGCGTGGAACAAGATTCCCGAAAGCAGGATAACGACGCTCCAGATAATAATCGCGTTCATCTTCGCTCAGGTCAGTTGCTTTTTTCTTTCCGGCGCGGATTGCTTCAGCATCTTCTTTTTTCAAAGGAACCCATATCCGACCGTCGTTACGCAATGATTCGGACATTAAGGTCAGTTTCGATTGAGTTTCACCGTGAACCGGAATACATGTTGGGTGAATTTGAGCATAAGCAGGATTTGCAAAGTAGGCTCCTTTTTTATACATCTGAATAGCTGCCGAAGCATTTGAAGTCATCGCATTGGTCGAAAGGAAAAATGCATTTCCGTAACCTCCAGAACCAACTACTACAGCATGAGCAAAGAAGCGTTCAATTTTTCCGCTTACCAGATTGCGGGCAATGATACCACGGGCACGGCCTTCAATAACCACTACATCCAGCATTTCGTAGCGCGAGTATAATTTTACAGCACCTTTGCCAATCTGACGGCTCAACGCTGAATAAGCACCGAGTAATAATTGCTGTCCGGTTTGTCCTTTAGCGTAGAACGTCCGTGAAACCTGCGCTCCACCAAATGAACGGTTATCTAACAGACCACCGTATTCACGAGCGAAAGGAACCCCCTGAGCCACACATTGGTCGATGATACTATTCGATACTTCAGCCAAACGATAAACGTTGGCTTCCCGGGCACGGTAGTCACCACCTTTAATTGTATCATAGAAAAGACGGTAAACAGAGTCACCATCGTTTTGATAATTCTTTGCTGCATTAATACCACCCTGAGCTGCAATCGAGTGAGCACGGCGTGGTGAATCCTGAATACAAAAATTCAGTACATTAAATCCCAATTCAGCTAATGAAGCAGCTGCCGAAGCACCGGCTAATCCAGTTCCAACCACAATGATATCCAACCGGCGTTTGTTAGCCGGATTTACAAGTTTTTGAGTTGCTTTGAAAGTACTCCATTTTTCAGCTAAAGGTCCCGCTGGAATCCGGGCATCTATTTTAGTTGCTTCTACCGTGGTAGATTCTTGTTTCTTTGCCATATTCTTCTTTACTTTTTTATGTTACAAGTTAGCTTTAGCAGCAAGAACAGTTGCTAATCAGGTAATAAACAGGAATTGCCATAAACATCAAAACTACAATCGTAGAGATGATGTTTGATATTACTTTTACACGTGGCAACCATGTTTTATTGTTCAAACCGGCAGTTTGCAATGCGCTCCAAACTCCATGAGTCAGGTGAAACCAAAGTGCTGATAACCAAACGATATATACTGCACAATAAATCCAGTTGCTAAATAAATCTTTCACATATTCAGCACCTTTCGATGGGTCGTATGCACCGGTATGTATTCCGGTGAGTTCGGCAAATTGCATTTTGAACCAAAAATTGTACATATGTAAAGCCAGAAAACCAAAAATAACAGTTCCCAACACGAACATATTTTGCGATGACCAATCAACACCTTTTTGGGTTTTACTTACTGCATAGCGTTCTGCACCACGGGCACGCTTATTTTGATACGTCAGAAACAAAGCATACAAAATGTGAATTACAAAACCCGATGCCAATACGCTTGTTCCTGCAACCGCATACCAGTTTGCTCCCAAAAATGCACATATTGCATTATAAGCTGTTGGCGAGATAATCACCACAATGTTCATACAACTGTGAAAAAGCAAAAACAACACGAGAAATGTACCCGTGATACTCATAATAAGCTTTCGCCCAATAGAGGAATCAATTAACCACATAGATTTTTGTTTTAATTTATATTACTTGATAGATTGTAATTCGTTGAATATAAGTATTTTGTGAGAGTTTGTTTCTTTTTTTGAAAAGTTCCACAAAAGTAAGCAATAGATTTTAATCACGCAAATGATTACGGAAAAAATTCTTTAATTAAAAAAGCATTCAATACAACACTATAATATCAATCCACCACCTCCCCAATAAGTGTTGCAGAAGATGCACTATTTACCTTTACACGAACTGTTTCGCCGATATGTCTGCCCAGACGGGGGAAAATGATAACCTTACTCTGCGAACTTCGTCCAACCATTTGTTCTTTCGATCGTTTCGAAAAACCTTCCACCAAAACTTCAAAGGTTTTACCAATATCATTCTGGTTACTCTCGTTTGCTATAGTCTGCTGTAAGTCAATGATCTCGGCTAAACGACGTAATTTTACTTCTTCGGGTACATTGTCGGGCATGCGTTTGGCAGCAACGGTTCCCGGTCGTTCGGAATATTTGAACATAAAAGCCATGTCGAATTTTACTTCGCGCATCAACGATAACGATTCCTGATGATCTTCTTCTGTCTCGTCGTGGAAACCGCAGAAAATATCCGTACCAATAGCCACATCAGGCATAATGCGACGCATAGCTTCAACACGATTCAAATACCACTCACGGGTATATTTGCGGTTCATTAATGTAAGAATTTTGTTGCTACCCGATTGAACAGGTAAATGAATGTAGCGGCAAATATTAGGATAACGTGCCATCATTTCCAGTGTTTCATCAGTCATGTCTTTTGGATGAGGCGATGTGAATCGGATACGCATTTCAGGAGCAGCTTCGGCAACAATTTTCAAGAGTTCCGGAAAATCAATTACACTTCCATCTTCTTTGCTATATGAGTATGAGTTGACCGTTTGTCCCAGTAGAGTCACTTCCTTGTAATTCTTTGATTGCAAATCGTGGATTTCTTTCAAAATGCTTTCCACATCCCGGCTTCGCTCACGCCCACGGGTATAAGGCACAATGCAATAGGTACAAAACTTATCGCAACCACGCATAATGGAAACAAACCCGGAGATAGATGCTCCGATTCGGGTTGGAAGTACATCTTTATATGTTTCGGTTTTAGAAAGTTCCACATTTATGGCTTTTTGGCCATTTTCAACATCATTAATCAAGTGTGGTATATCCAGATATGCATCTGGACCAACTACAATATTAACGCCATGCTCATCAATCAGCTCTTCTTTTACCCGTTCAGCCATACAACCTATTACGCCAATTACGAGTTTCTTCTTCTTGCGTTTCAGTGACTGAAAATACTTTAAACGCTGAATTACTCTCTGCTCTGCATTATCACGTACAGAACAGGTGTTAACAAAAATGGCATCAGCTTCGGTTATTTTATCCGTTAGAGCAAACCCATCCATTTGCATAATCGAGGCTACTACCTCACTGTCGGCTACATTCATTTGGCAGCCGTAAGTTTCGATAAAAAGTTTCTTGTCGTTCAAAGCGGATTTAAAGTCCGTCGAAGCAACAGATTGTTCATTTGAATTCATTCTATACTTGTCTTATTTTTACTTTACAAAGGTACATCATATAATCAAAATATGAAAGGATTCCAATTTTGCATTTTTTAACCAACTAATTGTCATTTACACACATAACTAATAATGAGTAAATTAAAGCTAATTTGTAGATTAATTGAACTGTCATTTTAAGAATATTTGAATAAATATGTCGAAATGACTTGCATGTTTAAAAAATTATTCTCATATTTGCAGAGTAAACAAACAGATAAATTTTTCATAGTTAAGGTTTAGGTTAAAATGTGCAATGGGTGGCTGTGAAGTTACCCATTGTTTTTGTATATAATCTGTTGTTTTTTAGATTTTTGAATGTGAAAATCAACTTTGATAACTGTTAAATAAGCTTTTTCTGGATTGTAACTAAAAAAAAGCTTGTATATTTGCCAAACATAATAAAAAACAGACACTTATTTAGAGTTCCGGCTTTCTTGTCGGAATTCTTTTTGTTTTATAATTCAAAATACAATTTTAAAGAATACGACTATGGCAGTAACATATATGACCGCTGAAGGTTATAGAAAATTGGTAGAAGATTTGAATGAACTGGAAAGCGTTCAACGCCCTGCTATCTCCAAACTTATTGCTGAAGCGCGTGACAAAGGTGATTTATCTGAAAATGCAGAATATGATGCTGCAAAAGAAGCACAGGGTATGCTTGAAATGAAAATTTCATTGCTAAAAGAAACTGTTGCATCTGCCAGAATGATTGATGAAACTAAAATTAACACGAATCAGGTACAAATTCTGACGCGTGTGAAAATAAAAAATACGAAAACAAATCAGATTATGACTTATATGATTGTTTCTGAAAGTGAAGCCAATCTTAAAGAAGGCAAACTTTCTGTCACAACCCCTATTGCTAAAGGTTTGTTAGGAAAAAAAATCGGACAAAAGGCAACCGTTTCAGTCCCATCGGGCGTTATGGAGTTTGAAGTAATTGAGATTAGTTTGTAAGAAATAAATCAGCAAATGACAATTTTCAGTAGAATAATAGCCGGAGAAATACCCTGTTATAAAATTGCAGAAAATGATCAGTTTTATGCATTTTTGGATATCAACCCCTTGACCAAGGGTCACACCCTGGTAATACCGAAAACAGAAGAAGATTACCTGTTTAATCTGGACGATGAATTGCTGGGTGACATGATTATTTTCGCTAAAAAAGTGGCATTAGCAATTGAGAAAAGTGTTGATTGTATTCGTATAGGAATGGCAGTAATCGGAATGGAAGTGCCTCATGCACACATTCATTTAATTCCGATTACGAAAGAATCGGACATGAATTTCAAAAACCAAAAAATGAAATTAAGTTCGGATGAAATGACTGAAATTGCAGATAAAATAAAACTAAATTTATAAGTTAAAAAAAGGATTTACTCTTAGGATATTTTCGTTCTCAAAAAAACATTCAAAAAAAGTTGAAATACCCAATTTAATAGTATTAATTGGAAATAAACAAGGTCGTATTTAGTGCCAAAATAATAGCTAAAGAGAAAAATGTTCCAGTAATGTTCCAGTAAGAATTAGAAAACCCCTGATAATCCTTTGATATAAAGGCTTAATCAGGGGTTTACTGTACCCAGAGCCGTGCGTATTAACTAAAATTTGACCATTTTATAACTATTTATCCCACAAACTCATTAATGTCTTAATGATTTATTTTCAATCAATTACTTCAAAATTTACATTTCAAAAAGTTTCATTCTATTTCACTCATTTTTAGTAAATGGTGCAAATATGGTGCAAATCGAAATTCTGTCTGAAATCAAATGAAATTTGGATTTATAAGGCTATTACAATTTAAATCTCAATCTATTTTTGATCTTGTTATGTCAATAATCATAATATATTGTGATTTCGGTGCAAAATAACAGATATAATTTTGAAAAACTAGCATATTTCACAATATAATGTGATTTTTGGATTATTACATTGGTATAATTCTATATAGTCCACATTGTTATAATGGTGAAGTTATAAATATTATTCCTACCTTGTGCAACAATTTTGCTCACCTATATATTTTCTTTACACTCAAATTCAATTATCGAATGGCTCAAAATATTCTAAATAAATATATCTGGCTTGCTGATACTATTTATAGTGCCAAAAGGATATCACTAAAAGAGATTAATTCTAAGTGGTTTCAAAGTAGTTTGTCTAATGGAAAACCGTTGACTCGCAGAACATTTCATAATCACAAAATAGCAATTGAAGAAATTTTTGATATAAATATTGGGTGTAATCCTATCACCAATGAGTATTATATTGAAGACATTGAAGAGTTTGGTAAGAACGAACTAATTAAATGGCTTTTAAACAGCTTTTCAATTAGTAATATCATTCAGGAAAGTAAAGATATAAAAGACAGAATCATATTTGATGAAGTGCCATCGGCTCAATCGTTTTTAGCTGAAATAATAAAGGCAATTAGAGAAAACAATATCCTGATAATGACCTATCATCCATTTTGGAGCGCAACGCCACTTGAAATTGAACTCTATCCCTATTTCGTAAAACTATTCAACCGACGCTGGTATGTTTATGGAAGAACCGAAACAGAAGATAAGTTGAAAGTGTATGCCCTTGATAGGATTAAAAACCTGACCACGACAAATAGAAGGTTTGTTTTTCCAGTTGGTTTTGTTGCTGCCGAATTTCTGAATGCTTCAATTGGAATTATGAAAACCGATACGGACAATGCCTGTGAAATCAAAATCAAGGCTTATGCTGAAACAACACAATATCTACTTGTATTACCATTGCATCATTCACAAAAAGTAGTTGAATCAACCAATGATTACACTATTTTCAGTTATTGGCTTTCACCTACTGACGATTTTTATCAGGAAATTCTACGAAAGCGGGAATATATGGAAGTTGTATCACCTCAAGCAGTTCGTGAAAAATTGGCAAGTATAATTCGCAAAATATCAAAGTATTATCTGTAGATTTGTAATGTGTTAACTTCTTAAAATCATTTAATCAATTACTCAAATGGAAAAACTAATTCATTGTATCGATGCAAGTATAACAGCTATGATTGCATTATCCAACAAATCTAACAAATGGGATATATTTGCCATCTCAAAGGTTCATGGCATGGGTAAAGCGGATTATAACAACAAGGTCTTTGACTTCGATTTTATTGAAGTCGTTCCATTGAATACCAGTACTGGCCTATCTTATCTTTGTTTAAATAAGGACAACAAATGGGGCTTATTGGAGCTAAAATACAACGATACAATCCAATGCGAATGGAAACTTATAGCTGATTTCATTTACGACGACATGGATTCTATGTTGAAAGAAAGGAAGATTGATAAAAGCAATTTTATGGATTATATGTAGAGGCTAAGTAATGTTTTAAAATGTATTTAACAACAAATTATAGTAATATGGCCAGAAGAATTAGTGATGAGTTTATTAATGATTTACTTCAAGGTGAATTATCTGAAATTTTAGAATATGTTAAAAGTGATGATACGCTTGATTTAGAGTTTCGTAAGACAAGCATTATTATTTATTATCGCGGTGGAAAACTATTAGAGGTTAAAGAGAAAAGTAAAAATTCCTATGAATTTCTTTCTGGAGATGACAACTATAATCCCAAAAAGAAAGAATATACAAAACCTTCGATTAAAGATTTGGATAAATATATTCCTCAATTTAAATATATTATTGATTTATATTTTGGGGGTATTAGACTTGATAATAAAGACCGTGTACGATTTTCCTTAGAAAACGAAATAAGGCAACATATTGTAAGAGAGAATAACTTTACAAATAAAGCAGATCAAACTGATTATTTTATTATTGATACAGAATATCAAACAAAACATGGTAAGAAATTTGATATAGTTGCAATAGAATGGGAAGCATCTTCAACATCTCGCAAGCTTCAAAAAAAATACACTCCCAAAATTGTAATTTTTGAATTAAAATATGCAGAGGATTCAATAAAAGGTAAATGTGGTCTTGGAGATCATTTAAAAGATTTCGAAATGTTCAAGAAAAATGAAGACGAAGTAAAAAGCTTTAAAAGTGATATGTTGGAAATTCTAAAGCATAAAAGAGAACTCGGTTTAATTGAAGCAGAAATCAGAAAACAGCAAAAATACGAAGAGAACATGAAAATCTTTACTGAAATCAAAAGTCAGTATTTTGGATTGAAGTTTTCCGATAGTCTTATCCAGATAATTGTACTTGAAAGTATTGAAGCCTACAAAGCAGAAGGTAAGAAATTGAAGCATTGTGTTTATTCAAGTGATTATTTTGCAAAACCTGAATCCCTTATTCTCTCCGCACGAATAAACGATGAACCTATTGAAACGGTAGAAGTATCACTTAAAAACTTCAAAGTATTACAATGTAGAGGTCTTCAAAACTCCAATACAGAATATCACGATAGAATAATTGAACTTGTACATAAAAACAGAAGAAAATTCAATCAGATAAAACGTCAAAAAGTACTCCAAATAGCGTAGAAAAAAATCAAATGGTCAGTTTGTGGACAAAAACGGACAAAAAAATAAGGCTAAACGTTGAAAATCAACTGTTTAGCCTTTCTTTTTGTACCCAGAGCCGAACTACCTACTTTATATTTCAGTATATTTGAATTATATATAAAATACCATTATATCAGCATATTATCAGTTTTAAAAACAAATGCAAAGGTATATAAAAGTAATTAAATAACAAAAATGTTCCAGTAAAATGTTCCAGTAAAATTATTATGCTTATATTTGTATCGGATATTAAAATGATACACTTATGGGAACTACATTCAATTTTGAAGTAACAAATAAGCCTTCAAGAAAAAACACTTATTCAATCTATCTTCGGATAACTCAAAACAGAAAGAAGAAAAGAATTAAATCTTCTATTGAAGTCAATAAGGTAGGGGACTTTAATCCGAAAGCCAAACAAGGGAACTGGATAAGAACATCTGAATCAAATCACAAAGTATGGAATCAGGCACTTGAAAAAGAACTTGAAAAAGCAAAAACAACTTTTCGGGAACTTGGGGAAGATGGCATGGCTACAAAGGAACTTATCAAAGCCACAATTCAGAATTCAATAGTATCAACTTCATTTTTAGAGTATGCAAAGCAAAGAACAAAAGATATTTACAATGAAGGTGGCTACAGAAATTATAAAAAGTATAATGGTTTTTGCAATAAGCTGGAAGGCTTTATAAAATCCAACAATAAAACCGACATTCTTTTTTCTGAAATTACTTCTTCCTTCCTTTCAAAATTTGAAACATACCTTCACACCCTTCGGAATGAAAGAAATTCTGAAGCCACTTTGCACCCGAACACCTTAGCAGTAAATTTGAATATCTTCAAAACTCTTATTAATAGGGCTATTGAATTGGATAAGAAAATCAAGCCTGAAAATAATCCCTTTTTGGGCTATAAGTACGACAAATCCACAAACACCATAAAAGAAAAGCTGAATGAAGCTGAAATAAGGCTTATAGAAGAACTTCCTTTGCCTGAAGGTAGTTTGATGTGGCACTGTAGAAATTACTTTCTATTTTCTTTCTATTTGGCTGGAATCAGGGCTGGGGACTTGATACAATTAAGGTGGCTGAATGTAACTTCAGAAAATAGAATTGAATATCGTATGGCAAAAACAAAGAAAGACCGCAACATGAAATTACACCAAAAACCATTGGATATTCTGAAACTATATTACAAAGAAGGAAGCAAACTTTCAGATTATATTTTCCCACTACTGGACAATGAAGCCCCTTTTGCTAAGGCAATCACTGAAGAACAGAAAGCCACTTTGCCCCCTGATTTAATTATGAAGCTGAATAATACAGTAGGGGCTAAAAATTCACTTATAAATAAGTACCTGAAGAAAATAGCCACTGAAGCCAAAATTCAGAAAAATGTTTCCTTCCATATAGCCCGACATTCATTTGCAAAGGTGGCAAAGGATAACAAAGTGGATAATAATCACTTGAAAGAACTACTTGGACATTCAAATATAAAAGTAACTGAAGGATATATGGGAAGTTTTGAAACCGAAGCCACTGACAATGTAATGGCTTCTATATTTGGCAAGAAAGAACAACCTAAGAAAGTAAAATCAATGCTGAAAAAATTTAATCCTGAAGAAATAGAAGCATTAAAACAATACTTCAAGGATTGAAAAAACTTAGTACCCTCTTTCTATTAGCAAAAAGGGGAAGATTTTTTCCCTTTTGCTAAACTCTTAATCATAATATTATAAATCATTTAAAGGATATTAAAATGGAAAAAGAAATTGAAGAAAAAGAAGCAGAAAACTACTGGGAAGAAGAAAAATTTTCACTATCTAATTTATTCAAAAAATATGACTTTGACATATCAACCATAAATCTTGATTTGCTAATTGAAAACCTTCATTTGTGTAGATCCAATATTCTTAATATAGAACCAGTTTATAATATTATGAATAGACCTGAAGATATAATTTTATTTATTCATGATTGTCAGAATAGTAAAATCAAACTTAGTGGAACAATAACCAACCCCAGAGAAGGACAAATAAAAGGTGTTCCCTTAGAAATTGAAATTTCAGAAACATATTTAATTGAATTATTATGTCATGCAAAAGAGTTATTTAATATATCGGAATTAGAAAAACTTGAAATATCTGAAGATATATTCTGTTTAGAAGATGAATTGAACATAATAACTGAAGTTCAATATGCTATAATGGAATCCTTTTCAAGATTAAAAAAAGAAGTAAATAAAAATATCAAAGGTCTGGGAAGAGCAGGACAATATTTAAATATAATTTATATAGAATTAGAAGAAAGGGGGATTTTTAAAGCCAAAAAAGAATCAAAAATTTCTGGTGGAAAAGCCGAAGGCATAACAAATGAGTATTGTTTTATTTATGACTGTTTGGTTAAGTTTAAAGCACTTCCTGAAATTGAAGATAACAAGGAAAAATATGACAAAATAAAATACTATTTTGAAGCATACGAAAGGCAATCAAAAAAATTATGGGAATAGATTAGACTATAAATATATAAGTTACTGATAACTAATGGGGAAAATAACAGGGGGAAAACCTGATATTTTCCCTATTATGTTTTCTAAATCACTATATTACAATGCATTACCTTTGAACTATTAATTGAAACTATTTAAAATCAATTTTATAATTCAATGCTTATGCAATCAAATGAAATGAATCTTCAAATGGCAGTAGTGCCACAAAACTTCCTGAATAAGATGGAAGAAAAACTGGAAAAACTTGAATCAATCCTTCGGGATAAGTCAGAAACCGAAATCAATTCACAGTGGATTGAATCCGTAAAAATTCCCAAACAACTTGGCATAAGTCAAAAGACATGGCAAACATACAGGGATAAAAGAATAATCCCTTTCAGTCAGATTGGATCTAAAATTTTTGTGAAAAGAGCAGACCTCGAAAAGTTTATGCTATCACATTACATTGAATCTAAGTACTAATTTTAAAGGGATATTAAAATGAATGAGCAATTTATAGAAGCAATCAAACAAAGTGCCACATATCAAAGGAAAGAAGGCACTGCAACATCTTACTACTGGGCTACTGGTGCAAAATTACTTCCTGATAGACTTTCAATCAGTAAGGAATCAGAAATGAGGGAAACAAGCCACACTGGAAGAAATCCACTTCATAAAATTATAGGTCAAATAATGGGAACATTCAAAAAGAATGAATCAAGCCCACTAAAATTGAATAAGCCCTTTCAACTTCGGACAAACTTATGGCAAATGGAATCTTTTCCTTCCTTCATTGGATATGGCACTATTGGAATATCAAATCAACTGGGGAAGATAGATAGGCAATCAGATACTGGGGACTTGATAGTGCTTCACACCGCAACAAAAGACTGGAAAGAAATTACTATCTATTATTTTGCTGGTAGTGTAATGGAACTGGAAAGCATAATGGAATTTTTGTACAAAAGAATCAATTAATCAGAAAAGGGGCTTCTTCACAGTAGCCCCCTTTCAGTTTGGATATTAAAATGATTGATTATATAGAAGTAACCAAACATCTTCAGTGCAAAGATACATTGAATTTGGGACATTTGCAACATGAAGCTGAATATGCTTCGGGACTGCAAAAATTCTTTGTCAATGGGTGCAGAAATATGGAATTACAATACAATCCTTCATTGAATTTCATAAGGCTTAAAGGTAGCCCTTTGTACTTCATTCAGGGACATAATTTCACATGGAAGAAGGAAACATTCACTGAAGCAATCAGGTACATTGAAAAACTTTTGAGCCTGAATTTATTTGATAGTGTAGTGGATAAGTTTGAATATGGAAAAATTATGAAGATTGAATCAAAGCCCCAAAGAATTATATCAGGACACTTGGCTGGTAATGGCTTGACAATGGAAGAAAGAACAAAGGATAAAAGCAATATCAGATACTTTAATGATAGCAATGTATCTTTGAAATTGTATAATGCTGGAACTAACATTCAGCATAAACAAGGCTTGACAATGAAAGATATTATTCGGGAAGCTGGCTGGAATCCGAAAGATAATTTTCTGAAGTTTGAATCACATTATAAAAAACCACATTTAAGCCTGAATAATGGGAAAGGCTTTTCTTTGTCGGATATGCTTATCCCTTCATTTGAAAAACTTCTTAAATCAGATTTATATAACCAATATCAAAGAATTGAAAAAATGAAATCGATTGAAATCCCTTCCACTAAGAAAGAATTATCTTCGGGCAATATCATATTGCTGGCACTGGCTGAAATAGCCTTAAATCAAGGGAAAGACCTGAAAAAGCTTATAGATAATTATATCAAGGCAATCCCTGAAGAAGTATTGAATTCTGAAGATAAAAAAGCCCGAAGAAAACAAATAAAATCAATGCTGGCAAAAGTACATTCTTCAGAAATGAATGAATTTGATATATCCGAACAACTGGCTGAAGCCCTGAATAATTAAGTATTATGAAGAAGAAATCAGATAATGAAATGAATTCAGACTGGAAGGCACTTGAAGTTGATTGGAAAGCACTTGAAGTTGATTGGACTTCACTTGAAACCGACTGGGAAATACCTGAATTAATGTGGGATAATCAAAACAGTGCCGAAAGTGGCTACAGTAGACAAAAGAACAACAAAAAGACAATCAAAAAAGGAAAATAAGTACTAACAATTTAGGTTATTATAACTTGAAAGCAAGATATGGGAAGAAATAGCACTGGTGCAAATACTGTTTATGGTATTAATAGAATTGAAATGAAAGACCTTATTAAGTGGGGCTATTTCAAAAAATATGCAAACTATAATTCAACATTAAGCTGGACAAGTGGAAGCAGAATAAGTATGGAAGTAGTCAATCAACTTGAAGAATCTTCTATCAGGCTTATTTATACAATAACAGACAATTATTCAGGGGAAAAAACAGATATTAATTATAAGGTATGGATTGAAAGAGTTCCTTCCAATTTGGGAAAAGGAAATGTATTGTATTTCATTTGTCCCTTCACACACAAAAAAAGCAGAACATTGTATCGGACTTATGGAAGCCACTATTTCAAATCAAGGGAAGCATACAAAAGAAGAATCTATTATGATAGTCAACTGGCTTCAAAATTATATGTAACAAGTGAAAGATATAGAACAGCCGAAGCCAAACTGGAAAAATTATATTTGTCAAAAAGAAGGAAACAAACAACTTTCAAGGGGAAACCAACAAAACACAATCTAAAATTAGAAGCACTGGAAAGGAAAGTGGAATGGCTTGATAATATATCAACTCAAACAATGTACTACTGGCTTAAAAGGAAGGGATTGAAATTTTAATTCAGTGATATATTTCAGAAATTGTTTTAATAAATTGGTATTATATGAAATTATATTTAGTTTTGTCGTAACTAATTTTAAATCAATAATCATGAAAAAAATAATTTTGTTTTTATCAATTTTGTTTTGTGCTTTTCTACAAAGTTTCTCACAGGAAAACTATAATTGGACTGTAATAGACAGTGTGGCAAAAACAAAAACTGTGTTATATAATGATACAAAAATTTTTATTGCAAAAACATGGGAATCAGGGAAAGCAGTAACACAAATTGATGACAAAGAATCAGGACATATTTTGATTAAAGGTATTGCAAAAGTCCCAGCCAAAGTTATGGGAAGTGTTAGTTTTTATATACTTTACAGTTATATAATTGATTTTAAATTCAAAGACAATAAATACAAATTTGTTTTGAATGAAGTTGCATACGACAGTTATATTTCAACTGATAGTTTGTGGAGTGGCTATTTAAAATTACCAACAAAGAAAGAGAATCCACTTAAATTATATGATAATTTGATGGCTGAATTGCAAAGAATTGTTGATTTATATATTAGTGATATTAAGAAAGAAAATAAAAATACTGATAACTGGTAATAAAAAGAAAAAATGAAGAGTATTTTCACACTATAAAAAGGCAGAAAATAGAGCAAAAAAGTAAAATGTTCCAGTAATGTTCCAGTAAGAAATAGAAAACCCCTGATAATCCTTTGATATAAAGGCATTTATCAGGGGTTTAAAGTACCCAGAGCCGGGATCGAACCGGCATGGAAGTGAATCCACTGGTG
The DNA here is from genome assembly GCA_903901975.1 of uncultured Bacteroidales bacterium. Lineage (GTDB taxonomy): Bacteria > Bacteroidota > Bacteroidia > Bacteroidales > Paludibacteraceae > Paludibacter. The sequence continues at coordinate 34,148 of CAIUTB010000169.1, read as the reverse complement.
TTTGAGACCAGCGCGTCTACCAATTCCGCCATCTGGGCAATTGTGGCACAAAAGTAAGGAAATTTTCGGAAACTACAAATTATAAATTAATGAATAATTGAGAATTTTCAATTAATCGTTTAAAATAAATTGAAAGCCAGCACTTTGATAGTAAAATAATAGTATTTCTTATAGGATTTTAAATTTAAGCACTTCCATACACATTCTACCATTATGATACGGACATTTCCAAAAACCGGCTTTATCCTGTTCGGTATTTGTTTCACCGTTTTCTAATCGGCTCCAATACCACTCACCATGTTTATGGTCAATCAACTGATTTTTAATATATTGCCAGGTCGATAAGGCTATATCAAGATATTTTTCATTATTCGATATTCGAAAAGCTTCCAATGCACCGACTATCGCTTCGGCCTGTACCCACCAATGTCTTTCTTTGTCGGTATGATTTGTCTTTGGTTCATGCTCATAATCAAAACCTTTATCTGGATGATAACCTTCCATTGCAGCATCTACAATCTGACAAATAAATTGAATAGTTCGTTCCAGTAAAATTTTGTCTTGTGTTTCTCTGGCAGCTTCAAGTATCAACCATGCAGCTTCAATGTCGTGTCCGTAACTAATAGTTTCTGATTTTGGTGTCCATGTTTCATCAAAAAACAATCCTAAGTGATTGGTCGACTTATCAATTATTTTATCGATAAAAACTTCCGCTAAGTTTATCAATTGCTTTTTCAGTTTGGGCGATTTCCAAACCTTATACAAATTGGTATAGGCCTCCAGAATATGGAGGTGAGTGTTCATTGTTTTCTTTTCGTTGGCATCTTTTGTGCTCAAACGCATATCGCCAATCTCGTGCCATTCACGTGTGAATGCTTCGAAATATCCATTATTAACCCGATCAAAACTATATTTCTCTATCAAATAAAAAAGTTGAATCGCATAATCCAAAGCTGATTTGTCCCCCGTGGCTCTGTAGTATTCACTCAGTCCATAAACTGAAAAAGCCAGGTTATAAATCTGTTTTTTTGTGTCAACCGAATTTCCTAGATAATCAAGTCTCCAGTAAATTCCACCAAATTCATTGTCCGTAAATTTATCAATCAGGTAATTTTTAGCAACTGTGGCTGTGTGGAGATATTTTTTATCTTTTAGCAACCTGTATGCCGCCGAAAAGGTCCATAAAATTCGGGCATGTAAAATTCCACCTTTATCGGTGTGTTTATGGAGTATGTTTTGTGCGTCAACTTGTCCGTAGAATCCACCATTTTCGGTGTCAATCATATTCATCCAGTAAGGTAGGATATTTTTGGTCAGTTCTTCGTAAACTTCAGACTGTAAAGTAGTAATCTTGTTTTGATGTTCCACAATGATAGGGAATTCGTTATGTTACGGATATACAATTTGATATAACAACTTATTTTTTTCGTAAATTAGTAAGTTGCGTTTCTATTTCGCTCATTTTCTTTTCACTTAATGGATAAAAGAAAATAAAAATAACGGACAGAATTGTACCGGCTGCAGGTAATAAACTCATCATTGTTTTAATACCGGTGGTGGCTTCGGCAGTTTGTAAGATATTTGCCTGAAATCCATAATAACCTAATAACCATCCGGTTAGCGCGCCTCCTAATGACCAACCGAATTTTTGGGACATGGATGAAGAAGAAAAGATTAATCCGGTAGCTCTCCTCCCGGTTTTGAGTTCAGAGTAATCGGCTGTATCGGCATACATCGACCATAATAAAGGAAAAATACTACCTGCACACATACTAATCAGAAAATGAATGATAAACATCATTGTAATATCATTCTTTCCTATAAAATAAAATGTGATACTCAACACGGTTGCTATTGCCATTGAACCAAGATAAGCCATTTTTTTTCCGATTCTTTTGGATATCGGGCTGATAAGTAAAATTCCTACAATATTTGCACCCTGACCTATCACAAGATAAAGTGTTGTAAGTGTGAGTGGTATATTAAGTCCGAGCAAACTAAAAGTTGATTTATACGATACAAAATATTTAAAATAATATACCGCCGCACCATCACGAATGGAATTGAAAATTAGAGCTGACACACCTGCACCGAGCAATATCCACCACGGGCGGTTTGCAAACAAGTCTTTTATATCTTCTTTCAGGGTGTTTGACGCTTCTTTTATTGGTTTTACCCGTTCCTTGCACCATGAAAAAGTTATAATGAAAAACACGGCAGCAATTACAGCAAATACAACCAGGGACCATCGCCAACCATTTTGTAAATCAGTGATTTGGGAAGAACCACCTGAAAAGAAATCGACCAATGGTTGAATGAGTAATAACGCCACAAGACTTCCTGCAAATGCAAAAACCATTCGGTACGATGATAATTGTGTTCGGGTGCTTGTGTCGGATGTCATAACTCCCAATAATGAAGCATAAGGCACATTTATCATCGAATATATCATCATCATCAACGAATAAGTGATATAAGCATAAATGATTTTTCCCGAAACACCAAAAGCCGGAGTAGAAAAGGTTAGAACACCAATCAATCCGAACGGTACAGCAAAGTACAAAATATATGGACGAAATTTACCCCATCGGGTATTGGTTCGGTCGGCAATAACTCCCACTACTGGATCGAAAAATGAATCCCAAACCCTGGTTATTAGAAACATAGTTCCAACAACTGCTGCAGGCAATCCGTAAATGTCAGTATAAAAGAAAAGTAGATACATGCCAAATAACTTCCAAAACATAGAAGATGCTGCATCACCTAATCCATACCCTATTTTTTCCTTCAGGGTTACTTTTTGAGATTCCATATAATTGTTTTATTAATTTTCAAATTTTTGGCAAGCCAAGCAACAAAACTTGTCCCGATTTATCATGAGGCGAGCAGGCTTATTGGCAAATTGACTTATTTACACATTAGCTTGTTCGTACATTCTCAAATTTATTCTCGCTTTTTTCATTGAGATAGACCAAGTTTTTAGAAGCTAACTCTTGGATCGTTAGAACAGAAGTTTTAGAAAAATGCCCATCTTCGGGAGTGTTCAAACAGTAATCCACTAATATCTCGACAGTAGATGTAGCCACATGCAAACGGGTATCACTCGAAGCATAATATATATAAACTGTTCCATCTTCGTTAGCAATCCAACCATTTGAAAAGACAACATTCGAAACATCGCCAATTCGCTCATTGCCTTCAGGTGCCATAAAATATCCACCCGGCGTAGCTATTAATTGCGAAGGATTATCCAATGAAGTCATATATACATATAAAACATAACGTAAACCGGCAGCACAAGCACGCACTCCGTGTGCTAAATGCAGCCACCCTTTTTCAGTTTTAATAGGTTGTGGACCTTCGCCGTTTTTCACTTCTTTTATACTGTGATAATAGCGGTGGTCAATTATTTTTTCTTCTATTAATTCCGGATTAGTTATATCATCAATCAATGCCCAACCAATTCCACCACCATTTCCGGTATCGATAAATCCGTCCTGTGGGCGGGTGTAAAGTGCATATTTTCCTTGAACAAATTCAGGGTGAAGTACCACGTTTCGTTGTTGACTTTTTGATTTCAAATCGGGCATTCTTTCCCACTTTTCGAAATCGAGAGTACGCACAATTCCCGCTGAAGCAATAGCTGATGACAAATCGCCTTTTGGTGCATTGGGGTCTTTACGTTCGCTACAAAAAATGCCATAAACCCAACCATCCTCGTGTGCAGTAAGCCGCATATCATATACATTTACTTCGGAGGCATCTGCTTCGGGTAGCTCAACAGGAAAGTCCCGAAAACGAAAGTTATCTACTCCATTTTCGCTCTCGGCAATGGCAAAAAACGATTTACGATCAGCTCCTTCTACTCGTACCATTAACAAGTATTTTCCATTCCATTTTATAGCACCAGCATTAAATGTGGCATTCATCATTATTCTTTCAAGTGCAAAGGGATTGGTATTTGGATTTAGGTCGTAACGCCAGATTACCGGAGTATGGTCGGCGGTAAGTACGGGATATTTGTAACGGGTAAATATTCCATTATTTTGTTCCACTTTTTCGTTCTTGATGGATACAAACTTTTCGTATTCATCTAAAATAGTGGTGAGTTTGTCAGAGAAGTTTATCATTGTTGTGTAAGTTTATTTCCGGTAATTATATTACATTTTCCTATAAATTTCATAAAATCCTGATTGGCAGGATGATTGGGTGTAGGACCATAAAAATGATTGGGACGATTATTTGCATTGCGCCACACCAAAACGTATGCAATCGGTACATTATCAATGGTTTTATAAAGTACATTTGTCCACCAATCATTCTGATTTACTGTTTCCAAACCTGTTTCAGTGAAGGCAGTAGGTTTTCCTCGTTTTTTTGCATTTTCTGCAATGTATAATAACATTTCGCGTGTTTTGGTTAAGTAAGCATTTGCAGTAGCCACGCCTCCAAAATGATAGCAATCATGACCTAAAACATCCACAAAATCATCGCCGGGGTAACGTTCAAAATATTTTTCGTGCGAAGATGTTTTGTCGGGCGAATAGGCATAAAGTAAGTGATGAAGGTTTCTTGTATCGCGCAGATAAGTCACAGTATATCGCCATAATTTAACATAACTGACAACCGAATTTTGAGAACCCCACCAAAACCAATCGGCAGTATTTTCGTGATACGGCCGAAAAATGATTGGAATGAAAATCCCATCATCTGTTTTTAAAGTGCCTAAAAAAGTGGCTAACCTGTCTAAAAACGCATTATATTTAGCGTTATATGCACCATCGGGCAGAATTGAATCAATACTTGCAACGGTTTTTGTATCCCAGGCCGACTGATTGCTTACCGGATTGATTAAATGCCAACTGATAGTATTCACACCTCCACGTTGGTATGCTTCTTTTATTAAAATTCGCATTTCGTTGAAATCAACTCCATCCAAATTTTTTTTCGACTCCTTTTCAATACCACCAACATCCCAGCCATAAATAGCCGGATGAGTGCCCGAAACAGTTTTCATGTCAGAGCGATTTTTTTCACTTTTCCAATCGAGACCATAAGCGGTAGCATCTTGTTGACCGAAAAGGATTTGCTTTTTTTGGATTAGAGTCAATAATTGCCGATACAATGCTGTTGTTTCTTTGGTAGTATTTTTATCGATGGGTTGCTGAGCTTGCATGGCAATTACTAATGTTAAGAGTGATAATGTTATCAGATATTTTAACTTCATATTGATGATATTTTAAAAAAACACTTTTCGTGCAATGATTGCGGCATCTGATTTGAATAATACAATCAATATCCCTTTTGCCCTTGGGTTAAGCTCTATAGTCTCAGAAGTAGTGTTTGAAAATGTTCGGGTATAATTTAATTTGCCGGTTAAATTATAAATTTCAATTGTCCCTTTTCCTGTAAAAGAAGTATACACCTTTCCGTTATTGTTCCATACATTAAAACATTGAAGTTTTTGTTCATCTACAGTGTTAATAATTTCTGCCATAATTTTCAGCGCACTTATATGGCTGTATTTAGAGCTATTCAGATTAGCGGGACCATTTGTAACTTCTATGGTAAAAGATTTGTTACTAGCCGGTTTAATTCCGCTCAATACGAGTACCTTCGAAATATTATTCAGGGTTTCGAGAATACCACTAGATGTGCTATTTCCACGTACGGTATATTTTGTTTCGCGACTAAGCCCTCCAATCTCTGTGCGTGAGCCAAAAAACGTGAAAGTATAAACTTGATTCGTACTTAAACCGGTCAACAACAACTCACCAAAACCACCACCGGTATAAAAGTTGTCGGATGAAGCCGTACCCGGCATATTTAATGAAGTAGTCGTAATTGTAGGGCCATAAGTATTCAATCCATAGAAACTCTTCGAAACTTCTATACTTATACCAGTAGAGTTTCCATTAATATCACTTAAATTATCAACTTTAGCACCAATTCCACTGGCAATATTGTTGGTGATATTATTCCAGGGAGCTGCTGAAATATCGGTACCAAAATCTATTAAAACAGGATTTTGGAGCAATTGTGTTCCCGTTTCGGGGTCATATCCAATTTTGCTGAAAATATTGGCATCCACCACTCTTTGGCAAAGTATTGCGTGCGCTACATCGTTCAAATGGAGTCCATCGCCCGAATCGTATTGAGTAAGTATTTTTCCTGTTTCATCACAAAGCCCTGTGTAGAAATCAATTGACATATCTTTGTATTCTGTCTGAATGCGTTCTTTTAATGCTTTAATTTTATCGCGCGAAATTTGTGAAGTCCCGTAGTTTACCGGCTGCGAAGTACATATCCATACCGGTACTTTCATTTCATTTGCTTTGCTTATCATTACATTGTAGTTCGCAATTTGTTGGTCTATCGAAATACCATTCGAAACATCATTTGATGGAAAATTTATAATAATCGCATTGGGAGATAATGAAAGCGCTTTTGTAATATTGTGTAAGGTGTCCGGTAAAAAAGTAATACCTGTGGGAGGTACATAATCACTTGGCATTGCCTGAAATGTAACATAACCTCCTTTGGCTAAATTTAGTACTGAGCTAGCTGCATTTATTGAATGTAAATAAGTTGAATAACGTATTACCCAGGAATTATTTATATTTACAGGCCCACTACCGGCTGCAGTAGATGAACCTAAAACAACTATCTTAATACCGGCAAGGGCATAAGATGTCAGGAAAATAGAAATCAAGAGAAATATGAATCGCCTTTTACTACTCGACATGCTTGCTGATTAAAAACAACAAGGGCTTACTTTCTAAATTTGTATTTCAAGTAAGCCCTTGTAATTGGATTATTTTACAAATTTGGTTAGCCAGATATTCTTGCCGGATTGTACTTTTACTATATACATTCCGCTATTATCAACATTTAGGTCTACGCAATTTGAATTACTAACTGAAACATTTTGAAGTAGTTTGCCTTGTGCGTTATAAAGCCGTACCAAAGAATTGGCGTCTTTACCGTTGTCCCAAATTACACGTACAGACTTACTTCCGACAGTATAAACTGTTAATTTATTGTTTGTATCAACTAATGAAATTACTGTAGTAGGACTTACAGTTTCAATTTTCATAGCATTGATGTATGTATAAGTAGTATTATTAAGCCCAAAATTCAAGGTAAGATTTAAACCTCCCTCTGAATTTGTTGTAATATTATCAAAAACGGCTACATTGGTTGCGTTATTAGCAACATCTAGAGTAACAGTATTTGAAGCAACTCCAGTTAAAACATAATCGACATTGCGAACTTCAGTCAATCCACCTCTGGAACCAAAAATAGTTAATTTGTATTTATTCGCAGGTGGTAGACCTGTAATTGATAATGCACCACCGCTAGTGGTTTTAAATATGTTCGATTGAGAAACTTCATCGGACATATTAAGTGCTGTAGTTGTCGAAGCCATACCTGTAGTTCCAATAATGCCACTAAAACTTGTGGCTACTTTTATACCAACATTAGTCGTATTTCCTCCTGTGTCAATCAAATTGGTTAATGGCGCACCGGTAGTAGTATAAGTTGTTAATGTATTCCAACCTGCCGGAGAAGTGGGTCCAAAATTAATCATAACCGGTGAAAATGATACTGGAGTTGCAGTCGTTTCTTCTACCTTCATGGCTGCCAGATAAGTATAACCAATAGTATTGGAAAGCCCTTTATCTAAACTAATAACCAATGTGCTGTCCGCATTAGGTATGATATTATTGAAAATAGCCAATCCGGTTACGTTATTTGCACAACTTAGTACCAATTTACTCGCAACTGCATCATTAAGAGTATATACAACATCGGCGGTTGATGTGGTACCATTTCTGGAACCAAAAATTGAAATTTTGTAGGCTTTAGTCGGATCTAATGCGTAAAGAGTTACGCCGCCTTTGTAGGTTGAGTTTCCATAGAAATTACTTTTCGAAACGGAGTCAGTCATTCCCATTGTTCTTGAACTCGCGCCAGAAGTGTTATAACCAAAAAAATCAGTTGTAACTTTAATTCGCAGTTTTGTAGCAACTCCTGTCATGTCTTTCATGTTTGTAAGACCTGATCGTGAACTCCAACCCTGATGAAAAGATACTGTATTCCAACCTGGAAAAGTATCTGGATTAACTTTAGTAACTGTGCTCGCAACATAAAAAAAATTGATACGAACAGGATTCATACTTGCCACTGCAAAAAGAGAAAATAGACTAAATGCCACTAAGAGTTTTAAACCCTTACTTACGGAAAAAAATGAGTTTAATTTTTTCATTGCTTTAATTTTTAAATGATTATTAATTATATATATTACTTTAAATGCGGTTCAATAGCTTTTGCCCATAATAAATATGCCTCTACTTTTAAATGTAACTGGTCATCTAAATAAAGACTACCTTTTGGTATGCCATTATCGTCGGTCATTAACATAGTTATGTCAATATATTTTACAAAATTTTTTCGTTGAGTATATTCATACACTAACCTATTAGCTTCCTGTTGTTTCTTTATGAGCTTAAAGAGCATGGGGCTTGGTTTTATGGATAAAATGAGAATAGGAACACCGGGTAACTGAAGTTCTACAATACGAACAAATGCTTTAATATCATCAGCCAAATCCTGTGGCGAAACACCGTTTGAAATATCATTTTCGCCGCAATACAGCACAATTTGTGAAGGACGATAATCGATTACCAAACGTTGAATATGAAAAAGTACATCGCTCATACGACTTCCACCAAATCCTCTTGCCAGCACTTTATGTTTTGGAAAGTAGGAGGGAAGATTTTTCCACATTTTGAAAGATGAGCTTCCAACAAATAAGATTTGACCTTTTTCGGGGAACTTTTTGACATCTTCTCTGTAGTAGGCATCTAGCTGATCTTTATACTCTTTTGCACGGAAATATACAGAATCTTGTGCTAAAACCGATAAGCTCAGAAAGAAACTAACAATGAGAAATATCATTGTTTTAAAAAGTAAATTATGTTGAAATACTCGTTTTTTAATCATCGTAGGTCAATATTTATTTTGCTTTTTGTTGAATACGGAAATTGTCAAAACATACATCGTAAAGCACATTTGCTGGAAGTGTATTCCAAACTCTCATCTTTTTTTCACCTGTTTTATTTTTCCATGTTGCCATAGGAATAGAATAGGTTTGCCATTGTTTATTGGTTGTGAACCAGAGTGTTGAATCTGTGCTTTGAGTGCTTGGACCTAATGGTATCCAGGTCGTACCCCAATTTACTGAAACTGCAATACGGTATTTTATAGGTTGAACAGTTAATATTTCAAACTTTAAATCGTAAAGTTCACCATTATCGTAATAAGTGCTTGGTATGGTCACGTTGTAATTTCCAATAAAATTGAGTGTGGTTCCGGCAGTTGTCGAAATTTTATTAATGTGACTATATCTTTCACCTTCGGTTGGAAGTGGATTGAGTGGCAAAGGATAAGTTGTATTCGGTACAACCCATTCAGGATATCGGGTTGCCTGACCTCCAATTTCTAAATTTTCAATTAAGAATTCACAATCCCGATATTTAACCGGACAGACTCTGTTACCAGCTTCGGTGGAATAAAATGTCACTGTTGCTTTATCGGGTGCATTATCAGGTACTATTACTTTAAGCTTGTTTTGGCTCACGTAAGTAACCGTATTTTCGGCAGAAACGCCTGATTCTGAATTGCTGAAAATAACTTTAGATACTCCCACTGTGGCGTATAAATCCATGCTTTCGCCCAAAATTATTAACTCCTGACCTCTCGGAGAATATTCATTTAAAATTCCGGTAATACCAAAAGGTGGATATTTTACATTAATTGGAAACACTTTTTCTCCTAATTTACTTTTAAGAATTAGATTATTGGCCGATGAACGTGGAATACGGGGCATGGAGAAGTAAAGCGCATCGCGTAGACGGGTAATTTTACTCATTGGAACTTCCACATTGTTAATTTTTACCGTATCTATTAAATTAAAATACTGTCCACCAATCTTTATCATTTGTCCGATAGTAACAGAATCAATAGCTTCATTGCCTACTGCATCAGCTATCCCACTGATAACAGGTAATTGATTTTCTTCGTAAAATGGAACATCTTTGTACTTATCACATGAATTAATACAAAAGAGTGAAAATCCGGCTAATAGTATATGTGTTATTTTTCTCATGTCTTAAATTTTTGTAAAAATTTGTATTACCATCCAGGATTATTCGTACCAAATTTCTTGTTGATATTAATTTCATTCAACGGTACTGCATACAATAAACTTCGTGGTTCGCGAGTTTTAGTAATAGTTAATCCAGTACCTTGCACTCTCACTGACCCAACAGAATTCATTACTTTTAAATATAAACCCCAACGAAGTAAGTCAAATTTACGGTTGAATTCCTGCACAAATTCCAGAGCTCTTTCTTCCATCACTAAACTTCGAACAGTAATTTTATTGCTTGTATAACGTTCGAATGGTCCTGCTTTGGCTCTTTTTCTGACAATGTCCAAATCGTCCAAAGCTCCGAGTGGATCTTCTAATTCGTTTCGTGCTTCAGCTCTGAGTAAATATGCTTCTACAAAACGAATCATGATTACATCCTGTGCCTGATAAGCATATCCGGGGTCCACGGTAACCGGTTTTGGACTCACAACATCGCCCATATACCATTTGGTTGGAAAGATAATATTATAGTAATCTGCCACAGCACGTGAGGCTACTCCATCGGGACCGGTAGGATATTTTGTTGCATCATCTGGAATCCGAACATAAGCAGAAGTCGCTGTAAAAGATTGTTTCACAAAATGGAAAATTCCATGTATTCCGCGTTCATCGGAATCGCCATACAAGCCATAGGCATGTTCAGACATACCAGCCCATCCACGGCCATTGTAAGGAATGGCAGAATAGTAATAACCAAGATGCAATGTTGTGTAGTCTAACTGAGAATTACCTGAAATTCCCCACACGAATTCGTTGTTACGAACATTTGCACCACCCCATATGTCTTTAAAAGATGGGCGTAAATCGTAATAAATTCCTCTGGTGGTAATAATTTCGTCGCACAAATCTTTTACTTTTGCGTAATAGACACTGGCATCAACTCTACTGAAACCCGCCACTGAATCTGTCGCAAAAGTTTGAATCAGACCTTTAATATCAACCTCCATATTTACTTTGCCGGCTAAAGCGGCTGAACCGATAGAGGCATAAACACGTGCCAATAATAGTTTTGCTCCAGTACGATTAGCTCTTCCCCAGTTGTCACCTTCAGTTTTCCATGGTAACACTACCGAAGCTTCAAGTAAATCCTTTTCAATTTGCGCGTAAACTTCCATAACTGATGAACGTTTCATGTCTAAGGGACTTTCATAGCTTACTCTTAATGGAACTCCACCATACATTCTAACCAAATGGAAGTATGCAAAAGCTCGCAAGAATTTGGCTTCACCCATATATTGACCTACTAAATTATCGGTTGTATCTTTTACCAAAGGCAAATTTTCAATGGCGTAATTTGCACGGTTTATAATACGATAAAAGGCATTGAATGGATCTGAAGCCGTATTATACGACCAATGAGTTGTCATATTTCCTTCGCCTGCACCACTCACTACCCAAGTTGGAGCTGCTGCATGATCATGATCCATATCAACCGTTTCCATATAAGATTTTTTCATCAATTCTGATGACCAAAACACATTATAAATAGCAGTTACCATCTGATTTGCACCTCCGGAACTATTAATCATATCACCTCCGGTACTATAAGGATGTTCCACCAAACTAAAGTCGCATGAAGTGCAACTGAAAATGCTAAGTATCAAAAGTATTACACTATGTTTTTTCATATTTTTAGATTACAATGAAACGTTAATACCAAAATTAATTTCTCTCGATTGTGGGTAACCACCTGCGTCAACACCTCTGCTCGATGGATTTGAACCAAAGGCATTCACTTCGGGGTCATAGCCGGAATATTTACTGAAAGTAAGCAGATTATTCCCATTTGCATAAATCCGAATCGATTCAATTTGCTTAAACGGTTTTTTAAAGCTATATCCTACCGAAATATTGCGGAGTTTTAAATAGGAACCATCTTCGATATATCGTCTTGTAAAATAAATATCGCGTGCATTGGTAGTAAAAATTTTAGGATTTGTACCCCCACTCTCTGGTTTCCAGGCATTATCAAGTACGTCTTTAGGTATATTTCTTGTTTGTCCTAGATTCTGAAACCGCAAACTGCTCATATTTATAATATCATTTCCGCTCACTCCGTTGAAAAGAACTGAAAAATCAAAACCTTTCCACGAAAAATTCATATTAAAAGCATAAAGGAACGATGGATTTACATTACCTATATAATCCTGATCATCTTCGGTGATTGAACCATCATTGTTCAAATCTTTAATTTTTATTTCGCCAATCCAGCGCTCCTTGATAATTTTTTCGGTGGCAGCAGTTTGGCTGTTTACAGTATAACCAGGGTATACTTTCTGAAATAGAGGACTTTCAATAACTTCGGTTCTTGAGTTCCATATGCCATTTTCGGTATAGCCATATAATTGACCTATTGGATGGCCTTCAGAAATTATAAATGGTCGCAGATCGTTCCATAGATTATTCGGAAATATTTTTTTGCTTCCGGCACCCAATGAAGTAACTAAGTTGTCGTTAAAGGAAAGATTGCCTCCTATCGAAAGTTGTATGTTTTTTTTGTCGATTAACTTATAATTAAGCGTAAATTCACATCCTTTATTCATGACTTCACCTATGTTCGCATATACGGTATTGAATCCAGTACTTGGGGCCAATTCCATGTTCTGAATTAAATCTTTGGTAGTTTTGACATAATAGTCAAATTCAAAATTTAATCCTTTTAATAGGGTTGCATCTAATCCTATATCATTTTGAAAGGTGGTTTCCCATTTAAGATCAGCATTTCCGGGCTTAGATGGATCAGGCGCATAACCCGACAACACATTTGTTCCAAAAGGATAGTTAGCACCTGTAAATAAAGGTAATGAACCGTAAGGACCAATTCCAGCATTACCAGAAGTTCCATAACTATATCGTAATTTTAAATTGTTGGCTAGCTCGGAGTCTTTTAAAAAATCTTCTGCAGTCGGTTTCCATGCAATACCTATCGAAGGGAAATAAGCTGCTTTATTATTCTCGGCAAATTTGCTGGAAGCATCACGGCGAAATGTTCCAGTTAGAAAATATGTATTTTTATATGAATAGGCTGCACGCGCAATCAGCGAGAAGAGTGTCGACTCTTGTTTGACTGAACGAGGGGTTTGTGGATCAGTACCTTCATTGAGTATCCACCCGTTGTTGGTTTCGGAACCAAAGCCATTTGTTAATACTTGTTTGCTGTAATACTCATTTGCTTCCCAGCTTGTTCCGAGCGTAGCACTAATATTATGGTTACCAAATGTACCGTTATACAAGAATAAATTATCCCAAACGGTGGTCTGATTCTGTGTGTCGCCGGCTAAAGATTGCCCTCCCACTGTGCGACCTTCGTACAAGCGTTTTGAAAAATAGCGGTTTGCAAAATTGATTGATGAACTATAAGAAAATACGGTTCTGAATATCAGTCCTTTAATAAGACTTATATTCATGTAGTTTGAGTTGTAAATATTGTAGTTTTTGTTTTTGTTCAAAGCATTAGCGTAATCAATCGGGTTTGTAACAATCTGGTAATCTTCGTATCCAGCATTATCTTCCATTCTGTAAATGGAAGGAAAATATAAAGCCGAACGAATAACTCCTTCATCGCCATTATTTTGATTACTAGTAGCGGATTTTATCATGTCTGAATTGGCTACAGAAACATTAATGGTATTTCCAAATTTCAGCCATTTATTAGGTTGACGGTTTAATTTTAGGTTGAATGAAATACGACTATATCCTGAATTGACCACCGTACCTTTTTGATTTAAATAAGCTAATCCCAAAGAATAATCTCCATTTTCGCTTGCTCCCGAATAGCCAAGATTGTAATTTTGTGTTACTGCTGTTCTGAAAATCTGATCCTGCCAATAATATGGGTCATTGTCAAAATCAGTGGGACCATTTACATATGTTCCCAAAGGTCCAATAGCTCCCAAATAAGGCAAACCCTGTGGATTAAATGTGCCATTTGTAATTAGTTGCGTGTTGATATAAGACTGATTACGATATTCGGCATATTCTGCTCCGGTAAGTAATCTGATTTTGTTCGCAACTAAACCAAAGCTTGAACTGGCACCAAAATTAATTTTATCTTTTCCCTTTTTGCCGCTTTTTGTTGTTATCATAACTACACCATTTGAACCACGAGAACCATAGATTGCCGTAGCTGTAGCATCTTTAAGCACTTCCACCGATTCAATGTCATTCGGATCGAGAAATGCTAACGCATTGCGGAATGTTACTTCGTTATTGTCAAAACTTACAGTTTCGCTTGAGTTTGAGATGGTTAGCGGGACTCCATCAATTACATACAAAGGTTCAGTACTACCCATAAACGAGTTCGTACCACGAATTTGTACACTTATGCCACCTCCTGGAGCGCCATCGTTTTTAATAATATTTACACCGGCCAATCTGCCCTGAAGTCCCTGCTCAAAACTGACGGGGGAACTTTTCATAAATTCCTCGTTTTTTACCACCTGAACACTTCCTGTCAAGTCACTTTTTTTAACAGCCGAATAACCTACAATAACAATGTCATCAATCTCAATGGATGATGTTTTCATAGTTATATTTATTGTTGGATCTTTACCAACTGCAGCAGCAACAGATTCCATTCCTAAAAATGAAAAGACGATAATTTCTCCCTTCTTCGCCTGAATATTATATTTACCATTGATGTTAGTTGTAGTTCCTCGAGAAGAACCTTTTATCATGACAGATGCCCCAATTATTGGTTCTTTGTCTGATTCACCAATAACGTTTCCACTGATATTAACTGTTTGTGAAAATAAAACTTGATGAAATGCCATCAAAAGGCAAAGTAAAAGGAAAGTTAGACGTTTTTTATTCATAATATTAAATTCATATAAGTATTTCTGTAATACTAAATTAGCATCCTTATTCTTTTATGGTTTTCTCTAAATTCTTTAGGCGAAACTCCTTTCTTTTTACGAAAAATCCTGTTGAAATTCGATTGATTGTTAAACCCACACTCGTAGGCAATTTCAATCACAGAATTAGTGGTATTCAACAATAATCTGGAAGCATGTCCTAAACGGACAGTCAAAACATAATCGATAACGCTTCGACCCGTTCGTAATTTAAAAAAGCGACAGAAAGGAGTCTTTGTCATACCGGCAAGAGTTGCCAATTCATCTAATTTTATTTCTTTACTAAAATTATTATCAATGTAACTTTGCACTTTTAAAATTCTTCTACTATCAATCAATGGTGTTCGCTTGGCAAAGGAACTGGACGAGAGCTGTCGTGAATCAGTAAACATTGAAAGTTCGTACATAATGGTCAGAAATTTTAATACAGTATAGAAACCTTGTTCTTTTTCCGATACTAAACTATCTAACTGACTGTATATCTTCATAATGGATCCTAATGAAAATACTAATCCGTTTTTGGCCTGTTCAAACATTTCGTTGATAGAACTGAATTGATTTTTTTCAATTAATTCTGTCGGAAATAGTTTAGGTGAAAACTGTATAGTGATTTCTCGAATGTTTTTTGAACTGCAGTTATTCTGTTCCCAAGTATGCTCCAGGTCCTTACTTGTAATCAACACCAGTTCGTAATTTTCTATCTTTTCGATGGAATCTCCTACTATTCGATTAGCACCTTGTGCATTTTCAATAAAATTAAGTTCACATTCCTCATGAATATGTAGAGGATATGTAAATTCTTTTTTATATCGTTCGACTATATAAAAACAGTCTTTTTCTGATAAAGGTGTAACTTCATTGAAGCAACTATTATTTTTCATTTTTTAAGATTTTTGAATAGTCTGCAAAGTAAATAAATTAATATCAAGTAGTTTTCCTTCGATGCAAAAATAGACTGTTTTATTATACTATATAAATACTATATTAGCTAGTTGCAGTGCAATTCTAACAGCTATAATTTATAACAAAAAATACATTAAATACTGATAATTAAAAGATTAAGTGTTTTTGTGAAAAGTGAGGAGGATCTTGTGAATGATTAATTCTGCAAAATAAAATTATATAATGTGCAGAATATCAGTAGGATAAATTATATTAGGAAGCTGTATTGCATTCCATGTCATAAATCTGATTTATTTCCGATTTACAACACAATTGAATATTAATAAAAATGATTATTTAATTTGATTCAATAACCATTCCTGGGCGTTTCTTTGTTGCTCGGGGAGTACCCAGTGGCCGGTTTCTTTGTAAATGCTAATTGTTTTGGGGGAAGTTATTCTGTTATATGCTGAATAATAAGATGTTGGCGCACAAACCTCATCGTTGTAACCACCTGAAAAATAAATAGGTTGAGTAATAAATTTTGCAAAATTAACCACATCGTAATAGGACGTTAGCGTTTTTTTTGCAACTATGTCATTTTGAGTCATTGTACTATAATACCTGAAAATTCCGGGCCATCCGCCTGCACGATCGTGTAAATACCCAGTCAAATCGCATAGTGCTGGATGATAAACGGCTAAAGCTTTTACCCGTTTATCCAACGAAGCAGTTATAACAGACAAAGCACCACCCTGGCTTTGACCAGTTACTCCCAAGTTTTGGCCATCGTATTGAGTTTGTTGACTTACAAAATCAATCGCACGTATGCATCCCAGTATCACTCTTTTGTAATAATATCTGTCCACATCGTCAATGCCGTACAAATAGTACTGATTCAATGCCGAACTCTTTAAAATATCGTAAATTGAATCGGGCATTGTGAGCGGAATGCCATGTATGAAAACATTCAATGTGATAAAGCCTTTAGCAGCCGTATTTGTATCAGCTTGTTTTTTCCAAACACCGGCACCGGGATATTGAATTATGGCTGGATATTTACCCATTTTTCTTGGCACAGCCATCCAACCGAAAATCCGTGAATTTAACCTGTAACTCTGGAAACTTACATGATAAACATTCACTTTGTCAGTACATTGATTGGGCTGAAGTTCATAGGTTGGATTTAAAGGAATTTGCTTGTTTTTCTCAATCGCATTGTTCCAAAACTGCAAAAAATCCGAAGGCATATCCACAGTGTGTTTAATCATCAATGGACTGAAAGCAACCGTACAAAAACCTTCTATTAAATTATTCTCATAGTGTGTTTTTACATGAATTCTTAAAAATCCCGGATTGGTCATAGTTCCGGCATTTATACTCGTTGAACCATCTTTCAAGAATAGCTTTTCTTCTTTATACGGCTTTTGGGTTTCGGGTCCGTATTGATAGGAAATCTCAATATTGGGAATAATGGCCGCATTCTTTTTAATATCTAAATTAAAAATCACATTTTCTCCACAAGCATAATTCCAATCGGCATGATTGGGACTAAGTATTATTTTTATGGCCTTTTCGCTTGGATTAGCAGCCTTAACGATACTAACTGAAATTATCAGATAATAAAGTATAAATAATCTCTTCATAGTAAACTTTTTTTTTGAAAATACGCTAATTATCATAATCTTTCACGTTTCATTTTTCTTGTTCCGTGTTTTGTATAAAGTGTCTTTTGTCTTGATTTTTTGTTCTAATGTTTTAAAATAAGTGTTTTAGCATCAAATTCAACGCAGTCAGAAATCTCATACTTTGAAGTATAAATCCAACTTGAAAAACCTGTGATATTTTCTGTTAATTCGATTACCCTCCCTCCGCATGTTATTTTTCCATAAGTCGTAGATCCGCCCGAAAACCGACCATAAGCTAAACATAGATTGTATAACTTCCCAATATAATCGTTGTTGTGGTCATGTCCCGTAAAAGTTGCCATAATACTTCCGCTAAGTTGCATAGCGGCAAACATACCTGTATTGAGTGCACCGTAACATTCAACTTCATTTCGTTGACCAATTCTATTAAAAGTGATAGAATCTTTAAGTAAACCATATTCTCTCAATGGAATATGAAAAAATGCCAGAGCCGGATAAGGTTGGTTTTTATTTCTTTTAGATAGTTTTTTATTTGTTTCGAGGAACCAATTCACTTGATTAAAATCGAAAT
Organism: uncultured Bacteroidales bacterium; assembly: GCA_903901975.1. Taxonomy (GTDB): domain Bacteria; phylum Bacteroidota; class Bacteroidia; order Bacteroidales; family Paludibacteraceae; genus Paludibacter. Next base: position 15,977 of record CAIUTB010000169.1, on the reverse strand, counting down.
AACCATATTTTTCTGATCCATATCCCTTTGAATAGGCATTTGAATCCAATCCATACAGAACCGCAGCTATTTGCTTGCCGGTTGATTTTTTAATTCTCAATACATAATTTCCCACACCTTGTATATTGGTTGGTCCTCTTTCAGCCATACAGTAGGGTTTTGTAGTTATGTATTTCATTATTTGCTCTCTGGACCATCCCTGCTCATCGTCATGATTTCCAAAAACCACTGTCCAGGGAATATGACGGCAAATAGCCATATTCAACACCTCATCCCAACCACGTTGCATTTCTTTCGAAATAACAATGTCACCCGTAAAAAAGACCAAATCAGGCTTAACTGAATCCAACAGTATGGATAATTTTGAAATCACTTCATTTGAGGACTGATTACCAACTTTGTGATGAATATCAGTGAATTGAACTATTCTGAACTTCCCGTTTTTTTGAAATGATAGTTCAGGTTTTATTGATGCAGAAGACACATTGATTATGAGCAAACAAGCAATTATAAGTAGGATTTTTTGCATGTTGAATGGATTTAGTATCCTGATTTTTTTTGGTAAAAGTAATATTATTTTCAAAAAAAAAGCTACATACCGTAAAATATACGAATGTAGCCGAATAATATTCTTTTAATTTTTAAATTATGTGTTCCCTTTTCGTTTGGCCACAAAATCATTCCGCTTCCCCGCAAAAATGTCATATTTGCAATACCAACAATCCAATGATCCATTCAGAAGTCGAATTCGTTCGGTTGGTTTGAGTCCTATTTTATCCAGACATTCTTCGTGTGAACTGATTACCCAAACCGTACTTCCGGCAAATTTATGTTTCACCGTGGTACCGAGAGCGGCATATAATCCGTAAATATCGTCGGATGTAATGCGTTCACCATAAGGAGGATTGGTCACAATCATACAGTTTTCAGCAGGTGCTTCGAGTTTCTGAACCGGCATAAGCTGTAACTCAATGTATTTACTCAGTCCCGTGCTTTTTATGTTTTGTTCGGCAATTTTTATGGCATGTTGAGAATTATCAGAACCATAAATTTTGAAGTTAAAGGGTCGTTCGTAGGAGTCGTCGTTATAAAGTGTATCAAAAAGTTCTACATCAAAATCGTTCCATTTTTCAAAAGCAAATGATGAGCGATATATTCCGGGTGGGATATTAAGTGCTATCAAAGCTGCTTCGATTAAGAGTGTTCCTGACCCACACATCGGGTCAACAAAGTTGGATTGACCTTTCCAATCAGCCATCAGTAGCATTCCGGCTGCCAGGGCTTCATTAAGTGGTGCTTCGGTTTGTGCAACTCGGTAACCACGTTTGTGAAGTGATTCGCCGGAACTATCCAACGAAAGTGTGCATTTTCGTTCTGCAATATGAATATTAATCATAATTTGCGGACTATCCAACCGAACTGAAGGTCGTTTCTCGAATTTTTCCATAAACCAATCGGCAATCGCATCTTTTACCCGATAAGCAACAAATTTTGAATGACGAAATTCTTCTGAAAAAATAGTGGAATCAATCGCAAACGTGCTATCAACGGTCATATAATCACTCCAGTTGATTTTTTTGACTTGATCGTAAACTTCGTCCGCATTGGAAGCGTCGAAAGTCAGAATCGGTTTTAGTATGCGTGAAGCTGTACGGCTACATAAATTAGCTTTATACATCAATGCTTTATCGCCTGTAAAACTCACTGCCCTGCGTTGCAGTTGAACGTTATTAGCACCCATGTTTACCAGTTCAGTAGCCAATACTTCTTCCAACCCACGAAAGGTTTTCGCAATCATTTCAAATTCCATATTTTTCTTTTTTATCGTTCATTAATCATTAACCATTAATCATTAATCCTTGACCATTATACTATTATTTTCTCTGTGACAATTTTGCTCCGGCAGCTACGTCGGTATCTACCCAAAGGTTACCGCCGATTATAGCTCCGTCGCCTACGGTTATTGTTCCCAGAATCGTAGAATTGGAATAAATTATTACGTTGTTTCCAATGTGTGGATGGCGTGGAATACCTTTTATGGGGTTGCCATCTTCATCCAGCGGAAAACTTTTTGCACCCAGGGTAACTCCCTGATACATTTTTACATTGTTTCCAATAGTAGCTGTCTCTCCAATTACCACACCGGTACCGTGGTCGATAGTAAAATAATTGCCTATTGTAGCTCCGGGATGTATATCGATACCAGTCTCGGAATGAGCCATTTCGGTAATAATACGTGGAATAAGTGGAACTTCAAGTTCCAACAAGGCGTGTGCTATTCGGTAATTGCTTATGGCTCGAATGCTCGGGTAACAGAAAATGATTTCACCAAAGCTTTTAGCGGCAGGATCGCCATTATAAGCAGCTATAACGTCAGTATGCAGTTTCTCACGGATGTCGGGCAATTGTGTAATAAAATAGCTCGATTTTTCGGCTGCCTGTTCTTCAACTATTTTCATATCGTGAGACTCGCCATTAAAACTAAAGCAAATTCCGGCTTTAATTTGTTGATATAACAAAATTTGTAATTGCTCAACATTCACAGCAATATGATATTTCATAGTAAGCTCGTTCACTTCCGGGTCACCAAAATATCCGGGGAATAAAATGGAACGTGAAATTTGAACAATTTCTCTCAAAATATCTGTTGAAGGCATGGAATCTTTTGTCCCGCATTCGTGACATACATCCCTGAATCCTTCGGCTTGGGAAAGTTTATTTATTGTGTCAGCTATGATTTTATTCATAAATCAAATGAAAATTACTGTATGAATTTCTGAAAATGGGTATTAATACTCTCAAGTGCATTCTGAAATCGCTTTTCACCTACACCTTCAACAATTCCATAGGGTTTCCCCCTTTGTTCAATCTCTTTTTTGTACCAATCGAAAAAGAATTCCCGATCCGTTCCGTGTTCTCTAACCGAATCAGCTTCCCAGGCTAAATCGGGAGCACAAAGTAAATAAAAATCGAAAAAACCGCATTTCATTCTTTCTGTAACAAATTCAGGAACAGTTTTATACTTATATTCAAACCACACCTTTGTGATAATCAGTTCAGTATCAAAAAAAACCAGTTTATCATTTGATATTGATTCTTCATAAAACTTTTCTAGCTCAATTTGTTTCCGTGCTATAGTACAGACATCGTCGAATGTGTATGGCATCAGCAGATTCTCAATGTATTTACGGGCATATTCGGGAACCCACGGCTCTTTAAAATGTTCGGATAAAGTCTCTGCCAGTGTTGATTTCCCGGTCGATTCTGGTCCGAGGATTGCAATTCTTATCATTAATCAGTAAACAAGTAAACAGCTAAACCAGTACACATAGGGTTTTCCCTGTGACTTTTTTTATATCTTTGTCAGAAAATAAAAATATGCGCAAATTTACGACAATTATTCTGCTTTGCTGTAGCTTTTCTGTAATTAGTACAGAACTTAAGGCACAAAATGCAGACATTGATATTTTACGTAGTCTGAATAGCAATACATCGACCATTGGTTTCTCTAAACTGATTTCAAATACCACCACAGAAGTATCTATTGGAGTACCACTTGTTATGGGAGTTGTTGGCCTAATTGAAAAAGATGATGATTTGTTGAAAAATGCACTGTATATAGCCGTCAGTGTTGGTGTGGGTGGCGTAATTACTCAGGGTTTGAAATACGGCATAAACCGACCACGACCTTATGTTAGCTATCCTGATATTACTGCTTATGCCTTCGAAACTTCTCTTTCGTTTCCTTCGGGTCATACTTCGCTGGCTTTTTCCACTGCCACCGCCTTATGTCTGAAATATCCAACTTGGTATGTGATTGCACCCAGTATGTTGTGGGCATGTTCGGTGGGTTATTCCCGCATGAATCTGGGTGTTCATTACCCTTCAGATGTGCTGGCAGGAGCTATTGTGGGCGCAGGAAGTGCGTATGTTACTTATCTAATCAATAACTGGTTTTGGAAAAAGCAACAAAATAAAAAGTTGATAGGATTGCAGGCATATCTTTAATTTGTCAATCTGATAGTCTGACAATATGCCAATTTTTTTTAAATTCAAAAATGATTATTGGCACATTATCAAATTGACATTTTGGCAGATTTTAAGTTTTTTTTTCCACTGCCAATAACCAACTATGGCCATCACGCTGTAGATTATAAATAATATCGCCGTCGGGTACAACTCTTTGTAAATATAAAGTCCAACGCACAGTGCGTCAGCAGCTATCCACACCAACCAGTTTTCAATCAGTTTTTTAGCCAGCATCCAGGTACCAACCACACTTAACGCACCAACAAGTGCATCAGATTTAGGTATTGTAGAGTCGGTGAACCTGCTCAATATCAAGAAGTAAATGAAATAGATTAGGATAGTAGCCCAAAAAAGAATCAGGCTAAGTTTTGCGGTCAGTTTTGCGGTGGGCAATTCAAGGTTTCCGTTCCCACCTTTTTTCCAGTTTCTCCAACCGTAAATGCTAATAAAAACGTAATAAAACTGCAGACTCATATCAGCATAAAACTTTGTCTGATAAAATACCACAATGTAAAAAAGCGACGAAATAATACCGAAGAACCACAAACTCACTTTTGCCTTAATGGATAAGTATAAGTAAATCAGGCTTAAAATAGCACCAATTATTTCGATCCAGTGGATTTGCAGGTAATTTTGAATCATTGTATGGTTATTTGTTGATTTGCTAATTTGTTGAGATGGCTTTTTAAGCTTATTTTTTAGATAATCATCACCTAAGAGATATCCAACTCAACAAATACATAAAAAAACAAATTTCATTTTAATATTTTTTCGTATGTTCCGGGTGTCTGGAGAATTTCTACGGCTTTCTGCAAGGATTCGTTGTCAGCATCCATAATCTGATAATACTCATTCATTTCCCATAAATCACGTGCAACCAATGCTTTAAGCTGAAGTTTAATCAGTGATTTTGAAGTCGCCAGCTGAACAGTATCAATTTTTATTTTTTCCTTTTCAGCTGCGCTAATCAGTTGACTGAAGAATGTTTCGTCCACTTCGAATTCTTTTTTAAATTTATCAAAGCTGCTGTATTTTTTCTTCAGGTCGGCACGGTTTTTATCAATAAACTGCATACAAACCTTATTTACAATACCTTGAGCAACCAGTTTCCGGTGTAGCAAAGTGTATTTAGTAGTGTCCAGTGGAACGAAAATATCGGGCATAATACCACCTCCACCATACACGGTGCGTTTCAGATTCATTGTATGATATTTCAGTGAATCGGGGAAATGAATACTGTCTGCATGAAGAAATTCCCCTTTTTTGTAACGATCAATCAGGTCATGTTCGTATTTGTCGTATCCACCTTTATATGATTTCTGAATGCATCGTCCTGTCGGAGTATAATAACGTGCAATTGTAAGGCGCATCATCGATCCATCGATTAGTGGGAACTGATTTTGAACCAATCCTTTTCCAAACGTGCGGCGACCAACAATAATAGCCCGATCCCAATCCTGCAAAGCACCTGAAACAATTTCGCTGGCAGATGCTGAATACTCATCAACCAGGAAAATTAATTTACCCGTTTCAAATACGCCACTCGCTGTGGAAGTTTCAACGTACTTAGGTTGATTTAGTCCCTGTGTATAAACCACCAATTTGTTTGTCGACAGAAATTCATCTGCGAGCATTTTGGCTGCATTAAGGTATCCGCCACCATTGCCCTGAAGGCTCACAATAAGTTGTTTCATACCTCTTTTTTGTAAAATGGCAAAAGACTTTTCAAATTCCTGTACTGTAGAACTGCCAAAATTATTGATTTTGATATACCCGATATCTTTTCCAATCATATAGCTTGCATCCACACTGAAAATTGGAATTTTATCCCGTATAATTTTGAATTCCAGGAGTTCGGGTTTTGAACCTCGACGTATTTTGATAGTTACTTCAGTGCCTTTTGGACCACGTAAGCGTTTGAAAACATCTGAATTTTGTATTTTAATCCCCGCAACGAGTTTATTATCGATGTAAATTATTCTGTCACCCGGCAAAACACCCACTTTTTCAGCCGGACAACCGGAAATAGTCTGAACCACCAAAAGCGTATCTTCCATTAATTGAAACTGAATACCAATGCCAAAAAAACTGCCAACCAAAGGCTCGTTAATTCGCTCAATTTCTTCTTTGGGAATGTACGACGAATGTGGATCAAGTGCCTTAAGAACAGATTCAAGCGTTGATTCAATCAGTTTCTTATCGTTGATACTGTCAACATATAAATTGGATATGACTGTCAGCGCATTTGTCAGTTTGTGTTGTTGCAAGGTAGATATTCCTTGTGCGAAAATCAGAGAACTGAATGTGCTCAGAACAAACAGAAAGATTATTTTTTTCATGAAATATTACAAATTAATTTTTTGGATAGCAAAGATACAATTTAAACAACTAATAATTCATACCTGATGATGAATTATTACCATGTTTTCAATTATTTTGTGTTCTAAGCGACTAAATTTGAGATAGACGGCCTGCAATTTGCTCTATAAGTTTCGCTCCTGCAACGATTTCCCGGACATTTACAGCTTTGATAAAAGCTATTTTTTCATACATAGTATCTATTGTGAGTGAGCTTTCATCTGTTTCGATAAATAATTTATCGATAGGAGTGAGGCGAACTGATTTTTCATTGAAATTCTCTCCAAAAGATAAGGCACAACCATTGTTCAAAGCCTGAGAAGCTAGTTCAGCTTTACCTCGAAAACCATGAATTATCCAGACTTGAGTTGGTTTTAATTCCTTTTTAAGATGGAAAAGTTCATTATAACAGCCAACGCAATGGATAATCAAGGGTTTTTGAAATTTTTCCGAAAGTTCGATTTGTTTTTTGAAAATCAGAAGTTGGCTTGGGAGTGTTGCTGTACTATTTTTGTCTAAACCACACTCGCCAATAGCTAATATCCGCTTGTCAGCTGCCCATTTTATTAAATCTGAAAACTCATTCTCCGACGGTATATGTGCATCCCATGGATGAATTCCAACTGAAAAGAAGCCGTTTTCAGACGAAGAAAGGATAGTTGCTGCATCCTGAATGCTGAGATTTTGGATGCACAGAAATTCTGATGGGTAGAATCTATGAGTATGAATATCGACAATCATTTATTTCTGTCTGATTAAGTACAACGAACAAAGATACAAAATTAACTTGTATCAGCTCTTGATTATTCATAGTTCAACTGAATAATTTTTGATTTAATTGTATTATCTTTGCACTCCCAATATGAAATAATAATAAACACAATAAAATAGGAGTAAAATGGAATTATTCAGCAATTTAGCTTATAAAGTAGCCGATATGTCGTTGGCCGATTTTGGTCGGAAAGAAATTGAATTGGCCGAAAAAGAAATGCCGGGTTTGATGGCTTTGCGTGCAAAACACGGACAGCAAAAACCACTGAAAGGTGCCCGCATCATGGGTTCGCTTCACATGACCATACAAACTGCCGTTCTGATTGAGACTTTAGTTGAACTGGGTGCAGAAGTGCGCTGGTGCAGTTGTAATATTTATTCTACACAGGATCACGCCGCTGCTGCTATTGCTGCTGCCGGAGTACCTGTTTTTGCATGGAAAGGCGAATCACTCGAAGAATACTGGTGGTGTACGCTTCAAGCCTTGACTTTTGAAGGTCACAATGGACCAACCGTGATTGTAGATGATGGCGGTGACGCTACCATGATGATTCACGTGGGTGGTGTTGCCGAAAAAGATGTCAATGTGCTTGATAAAGCTGCCGGAACTGACGATGAACGGTTGTTGTATGCCATCCTGAAAGATGTATTAGTTGAAGATAAGGGTATCTGGGGTCGTATGATTCCCGGAATTCGTGGTGTTTCGGAAGAAACGACTACCGGTGTTCACCGTTTGTACCAAATGCTGGAAGAAGGTTCATTGTTGTTCCCTGCTTTCAACGTGAATGACTCTGTTACCAAATCGAAATTTGATAACTTATACGGTTGTCGTGAATCATTGGCTGATGGAATCAAACGTGCCACTGACGTGATGCTTGCCGGAAAAGTGGTGGTAGTTTGTGGTTATGGTGATGTCGGCAAAGGTTGTGCGAAATCAATGTTGGCTTATGGAGCTCGTGTTATCGTTACTGAAATTGATCCGATTTGTGCGCTACAGGCTTCGATGGAAGGTTTCAAAGTAACAACCGTGGAAGATGCCCTGGCTGAAGGTAATTTATATGTTACCACAACCGGAAATAAAGATATTATCCGAATTGAGCATATCGCAAAAATGAAAGATGGTGCTATCATTTGCAATATAGGTCATTTCGACAATGAAATTCAGGTAGAAAAACTCAAAAATTATCCGGGTATTAAACTGGTAAATATCAAACCTCAGGTTGACAAATATATTTTCCCTGATGGTCATAGCGTACTATTGCTGGCTGATGGTCGTTTGGTGAATCTGGGTTGTGCTACAGGTCACCCGTCATTTGTAATGAGTAATTCATTTACCAACCAGACACTGGCACAGATTGAATTGTATACCAAAGATTATCCTATTGATGTATATCGTTTGCCAAAATACCTGGATGAGGAAGTGGCACGTTTACACCTTGAACAATTAGGCGTTAAACTCACTGTTCTGACTCCCGATCAGGCTGCTTACATTGGTGTGGCTGCTGCAGGACCTTATAAACCTGAACATTACAGATACTAGTTTATCGTCAATAGTTTATAAATAAACACAGAATGTATTTGATTAAATTAATTGAGGGCTTCACTACCAGGTGAAGCCCTCAATTTTTATAGTACTGAGCTAATTCTGCTTGGGTTATTCCGATTGCACGAATGACCAATATGTTCTGTGTTTGGCTGTTCATGTTTTTTGTTTTTTATAGCATTTTATCTGTTGATTAACTACCAGGCTTGTATCAACAACAGGTAAACTTAGTATTTTAGTATAAAAAGAAGTATTTCTATCTAAAAGTTTATATATTTGCAATCAATACTTCGAACCAAATCAATACGTAAAATTATGAGCAGATTTAAAAACAAACGTGTACTGATAACCGGTGGTGCATCGGGTATTGGAAGAATTATGGGAAAACTGGCTTTAGAAAAAGGAGCTGAATTGATTATTTGGGATATTAATCCGCAGTCGATTGAGGAAACAGTCACTGAATTGCAGCATTTAGGAAAAGTGACTGCTTATGTAGTTGATATTTCTGACATTGACCAAATTAAAACCATAGCAACCAAAGTAAAATTAGAGTGTGGTACGGTTGATATTTTGATTAATAATGCCGGTATTGTGGTTGGCAAATACTTCGACCATCATAGCACCGCAGATATAAAATGCACGATGGATATCAATGCCAGTGCGCCAATGTATGTTACTGCCGAATTTCTATCCCAAATGATAATACAAAAATCAGGTCATATTTGTAACATAGCTTCGTCGGCAGGATTTATTTCCAACCCGCGTATGTCGGTATATGCGGCCAGTAAATGGGCGGTAATCGGCTGGTCGGATAGTCTAAGGCTTGAAATGAAGATGCGCAAAACAGGCGTAAATGTTTCTACTGTAACTCCTTATTATATCAGTACCGGTATGTTTGCCGGTGTGAAATCATTGATACCTTTATTGAAACCCGATAAAGTTGCAATTAGAATTGTTAACGGAATTGAGCGAAACCGGGTTCTCATTAGTATGCCATTCAGTATGCACTTTATCCGCATTTGTCAAGGATTATTGTCCATTCAATTGTTCGATTGGGTGGCAGGAAGTGTACTCCAAATTTATAAAACTATGGATCATTTTACCGGACGAACATAAAGAAAAAATGGAAAATACATCAGCCACAGTTATTGAATCACAGATTCAGGCACATCGCGATTTTTTTGCAACCCATAAAACGAAGGACTTAAATTTCAGACTCGAAAATCTTTGGAAATTTAAAAAAAACATTCAGAAAAACGAACAGCAAATTACAGATGCACTTTGGCAGGATTTGCATAAATCGCCGGAAGAAGCTTATCTTACTGAAATAAGTATTGTGCTTCAGGAAATTGATAATCATATCAAGCATCTGAAAAAATGGGCAAAAACTAAAACTGTTCCTACTCCGCTACATTTGTTGCCTTCGTCGAGCAAGATTTTGTATGAACCCTTGGGTGTGGCACTCATTATTGCTCCCTGGAATTACCCGTTTCAGTTGTTGATGAATTCCCTGGTGGGAGCAATTTCTGGCGGTTGCTGTGCTGTACTGAAACCATCGCCTTACACTCCCACGGTAGCTGCCGTGATGGAACATCTGATCCGTGAAACTTTTTCAACAGAATATATTTCCGTTGTTCAGGGTGGGAGAGAAGTGAATTCTCTTTTGCTCGAACATCGTTTCGATATCATCTTCTTTACCGGAAGTCCTGATTTAGGGAAAATTGTGATGAAAGCTGCTGCGGCATTTCTTACACCTATAGTGTTAGAGCTTGGTGGTAAAAGCCCTTGTATTGTCGACTCAAGTGCCAATATAGATATGGCTGCAAGGCGAATAGCCTGGGGAAAACTGATTAATGCAGGGCAAACCTGCATTGCACCCGATTATTTATTTGTGCACGAATCGGTGAAGAAGGAATTATTGCTGAAAATCGGCAGGAATATTACCAAATGGTACGGCGAAAATCCTCAGGAGAGTGCTTATTTTCCACGTATTGTGAATGATAATGCTATGAAACGCTTGAAAAAACTGTTACTTCACGGTGATATCGTTTTTGGAGGTAATACGGATGATTCCGACCGTTATTTTTCACCTACCATTATTGACAACGTTCAGCCCGATTATCCAATCATGCAGGAAGAAATTTTTGGACCTATTTTACCGGTACTGACTTTTAAAAAAATAGAAACCGTTGTCGATTATATCAATAATCACGAAAAACCGTTGGCATTCTATTATTTTGGCAAAAAACACACAGCCAACCCTGTTTTTCTGCAAACCTCATCGGGTGGAGCTTGTATTAACGATACTCTTTTGCATATCACGAACCATCATTTGCCTTTTGGCGGCGTGGGAAACAGCGGTATGGGCAAATACCACGGTCGTGAAAGCTTTATGGCTTTTAGCAATGCCCGTGCACTTGTAACTTCACCTACCTGGTTTGATTTGCCGGTGAAATATGTACCGTTCAGGTTCTTTAAATGGGTCAGGAAAATTCTGTAAGAAGGGTGCCAATTACCAATTTTCAATTCCCAATTAACCAATTAACCAATCAACCGCATAAGAGATACTCGATTTTTTGTACTTTTGCAAAATCTAAACGATTTGGCAGGTATTGACTTATGAAAACCCAACTTGAAAATCTTCGTCGCGAACTGGAGCAGCATAATTACAATTATTATGTGCTGTCAAAACCTACTATTTCCGACTTTGAATTTGATGCCAAATTAAAGCAGTTGCAGGAACTGGAGGCTGTTTATCCTGAGTTTTTTGATCCAAATTCACCTACGCAACGTGTCGGAAGCGATATAACATGCGGATTCGATCAGCTTACGCATGTGTATCCTATGCTATCGTTGGGAAATACCTATTCCGAAGTTGAAGTACAGGATTTTTACGAACGGGTTCGCAAAGGCTTGAACGAAACATTTGAGCTGGTTTGCGAGCTGAAATACGATGGCACTTCTATTTCGCTGACTTATGAAAATGGATTGCTCGTTCGGGCTGTAACGCGTGGTGATGGTGAAAAAGGCGATGATGTTACGGCCAATGTGAAAACCATTCGGAGTATTCCGTTGCGTTTGCGTGGAAATTTTCCCGATAAATTTGAAATTCGGGGTGAAATCTTGATGCCCTGGGCTGTTTTTGATGAACTGAACCGGGAACGGGAGGCACAGGAAGAGCAGTTATTTGCCAATCCTCGTAATGCTGCCTCGGGTACCTTGAAATTGCAGAACTCATCCGTAGTGGCAAGCCGCAAATTGGATGGTTATTTCTATTATTTGCTCGGTGAAAACCTTCCGTCTGACCTCCATTCAGATAATCTGAAAGCAGCCCATTCGTGGGGCTTTAAAATATCTGATGCCAGCAAAGTTTGTCAGTCACTCGAAGATGTATCGGCATTTATCAAATACTGGGATGTGGAACGCAAAAACCTTCCGGTGGCTACGGATGGTATCGTTATAAAAGTCAATTCTTTAAACCAGCAAAAAAATCTTGGCTTTACAGCCAAATCCCCCCGCTGGGCAATAGCCTATAAATTTCAGGCTGAGAAAGCCTTAACCCGTTTAAATTATGTTTCGTATCAGGTTGGGAGAACAGGAGCGGTAACCCCCGTTGCGAATCTTGATCCGGTACAACTTTCAGGAACAGTGGTGAAACGTGCTTCACTACATAATGCCGACATCATCGAATCGCTCGACTTATATATCGGCGATATGGTTTTTGTGGAAAAAGGAGGTGAAATTATTCCAAAGATAACAGCAGTCGACAAAGATGCTCGTTTTTTGATTGGAGATAAAGTCAAATTTATTAATACCTGCCCTGAATGTGGTGCTGCTTTGGTTCGGTTCGAAGGGGAAGCTGCACATTATTGTCCGAATGAAAATGCTTGCCCGCCTCAAATAAAGGGGAAAATGGAGCATTTTGTGAGTCGTAAAGCCATGAACATCGATGGTTTGGGTAGCGAAACCATAAATTTGCTTTTCCAAAACGGATTGTTACAAAATATTGCGGATATTTACAGTCTTAAAATCCCCGATTTGGTTCGGTTGGATCGGCTTGGAACTAAATCGGCCTATAATATTCAGGCAGGAACTGAAAAATCAAAAGAAGTTCCTTTTGAAAGAGTGGTTTTTGCACTTGGTATTCGTTTTGTCGGCGAAACCATTGCCAAAAAGCTGGCTTATGCATTCAAAAATATAGAAGCATTAGAATGTTCCAACTTAGAAGAATTGATATCGGTTGACGAGATAGGCGAACGAATTGCTCAAAGTGTGGTTCAGTATTTTGCTGATTCGCTGAATGTTGCTATGATTAGCCGTCTTAAAGCTGCCGGATTGCAAATGAGTCTTTCGGAAGAAAAATTACAAGCACAAGGCATTGCATTAGCCGGATTATCCATTGTAATCAGTGGCACATTTGCCAAACATTCGCGCGACGAATACAAAGCAATGATAGAAAGAAATGGAGGTAAAAACGTGGGAAGTGTTTCTGCTAAAACCTCGTTCATTTTAGCAGGAGAAAACATGGGACCTGAAAAATTGAAAAAAGCCCAAAAGCTGGGAGTGAAAATCATTGATGAGGACACCCTTCTGAAAATGATAATTGATATTGAAAAACAAGAATAATACTAAATTATAGCCTTAATGAAATTATTTACATTTTCTAAATTAAATGCATACTTGTTTGCTAAACGGGCTGATCTGTATTTAAGTACCTTGGCTCGCGAACCGAGATTTGTAACATATGATAAAGCCCGAACAATACTTATTTTGTTCGAAAGTGATTATTCGGAGAAAAATTATGCGATTCGAAAAATCATTAATTCTTTACAAGCTGATGCTAAAAAAGTCTCAGCCTGGGGTTATATTGATAAAAAGCTTATCAATACAGCCATTTTTCCGGATTTTAGAATCCTGAATAATGATCAAACGGATTTTTTTCGTAAACCGCTTATTTCGTACCTCAATGAACTTGAAAATAATGAGTATGACTTGTTGATCGATTTAACGCTAAGGCCTTTAATTCCAATGCAATACATTGCTATGTATGCTAAAACTGCTTTCAAAACTGCTATTCATAAATCGGATCAGGATATCTTTGATTTTGTGTTGGATGTTGAAAGCTTGATGACACCGGCTGAAAAAACTGAAATTGATGAGCCAGCTGAAATTTTGGTTGACGAAACTTACGTGTTTAATCAGATAATTTTTTACCTGAAAAGTATACAAACTAAAGATTAAAACTGTACTTTTGCATCCAAATTGTATATTTTACCGATGATTAATAATAAACTGACAGGAATGGGTGTTGCTTTGATAACCCCATTTAAAAGTGATGAAACGATTGATTTTGATGCATTAGCACATTTAGTCGATCACCAAATAAAGAGTGGCACGGACTACCTTGTTGTTTGTGGTACTACTGCCGAAACACCAACACTTACCGAACAGGAAAAAGAAGAAATTACTGCTTTTGTTCTGAAATGTAATGCCGGAAGATTACCCATTGTACTTGGCGTTGGTGGTAATAATACCAAAGCAGTTGTCGACAAACTTCAAAATTCTGATTTCCATGGTATCGATGCTATTTTGTCGGTAACACCATACTACAATAAACCTTCGCAGGAAGGCCTTTATCAGCATTATGCTGCCATTGCTAAAGCAAGTCCGCTACCCGTTATTTTATACAATGTGCCTGGGCGGACCGGCGTAAATATGACTGCAGATACAACTTTGCGTTTGGCAAAAGAATTTCCGATAATTTGTGCCGTAAAAGAAGCATCCGGTAATTTTACGCAAATTGACGATATTATAAAAAATAAACCAAAAGACTTTATGGTAATTTCGGGTGACGATGGCATTACCTTTCCGTTAATTACCTTGGGAGCCGTGGGCGTTATTTCAGTTATTGGCAATGCTTTTCCAAAAGAATTCAGCCGCATGGTGCGCTTAGCGCTTGAAGGTGATTATGCCAGTGCACGTCAGATTCATCACCATTTTACAGAATTGATTGAATTGCTTTTTGTTGAAGGTAATCCTGCAGGAGTGAAAAGTATGCTCGCTGTGATGGGATTTATTGAGAATAAATTACGATTGCCACTTGTTCCAAATACAATCAAAACTTATGAAAAAATACGGATTGTTCTGAATGAGTTAAATATCAAGTGTTGAACCGTTTAAATTTTTAAAAGAATATTCTGAAATCAGGAAAACCTCTTACCAGAACTTGTGGTCAGAGGTTTTTTTTGTAAAAATAGTCTAAAATACTGAACATTCTTTGATTGTTGACTTCAATATTGGCTGCATGATGTATAATTTCGTCGGCCGACTGAATGGTTTGATTTTTCACAAGTTCTTCTTTTCCATTTTCCAGCATTTCTTTCATAGTCTCAGCCGTTACTTCGAAATGAAACTGAAGTCCGAGAACATTTTCATGGTAGATAAAAGCCTGATTCGTACATCCTTCAGACTCAAACAACCGAATACTTCCGGTGGGTAAATCAAAGGTGTCGCCGTGCCAGTGAAATACAGGAAATTTAGGAATAAAGCTCTTTAAAATCGGATGATTCCTATTTTCAAACACTTGTTGTATCTCAAACCAACCAATTTCTTTTTGCTTGTTTGGATAAACCTTTGCACCAAGCACTTCGGCTATAAGCTGTGACCCAAGACAAATTCCAATCACTGTTTTGCCTGAATCTATAGCCTGACGAATGAATTTCTTTTCTGCTTTCAACCAGGGGAAATTTGATTCGTCATATACACCCATAGGACCACCCATCACAATTAGCCAGTCAAAATCTTCTAATTCCGGAAGTTTGATGCCTTCGTATAATTTTGTATAGCTAACAGAATGATTATTCTTACTAATCCAGGTTTCTATGCAACCTAAGCCTTCGTAAGGCACATGCATTAAAGTGTGTAGGGTGAGTTTTTTCAAGGAATTGGGAATTTGTCAGTAATCGCTTTATTTTGTAATTCGGACTGAACTATTGATTGTTCATAGCTTTTTCCATTGCCATGCTATCCTGTACGTTATTTATACTGTCATTTTGCACATCAACAACTTCAATTTTGGACTTTATTTTAGAATCCAATTTTCGTTTATAAACGAAATTAATGACTATAACACCTAGACAATAGTTCGTTAATCTTTCATTAACATTAAGCGGCAATAGTGCCGTATAATAGTAGCTCTTTGACATTTTGGCTATTTTTGAGTAAGTATGGTTTAATGGCAAACATCTCAATAAATCTTTCCAGCAGTAAAGTGTTG
>CAIUTB010000168.1 GCA_903901975.1 uncultured Bacteroidales bacterium | reverse complement strand
TATTCAAAAGCACAAATACCCTCCCTGGTCTGAGCCACCCTACCCACTTTGTTGTTTCCGATATATACTTCAACAAGTTCAATTTTTGTCATAATTTCTTTCCACGTTTACGGTTTGAATTTTCCACTTCCAATAAATCGCTAAGACTTTGATACTGCTTTTGTGCAAATAAAGTAGCGAAATCAGTTGTCACATCCAATGCAATAGCCAATTTGACCAGATTGTGAAGCGAGATTTCACCCGTTCGTTCAAATTTACGGTAGGTTTCTATATTTACACCTGCCCGTGCCGCCAAGCCATTTTGTGTTAAATTTAATTCTAATCTGCGACTCTTCAGCCTACTTGCTACAGACTTACTGATATCTGCAGGAGTAACTGAATTTATTTGTATTATATCACTACTTAGACCCATATTTAAAGCTTTATTGATATTATAGTACGAGTTACAAAGATAGTATATATTTTTCTACTTATCAAATAAAATTCGATATATAACACGATTCTCTGCATTCTTAGGTTGTTGAATTTCAATTATTGGCTATTACAAAGAAGCTCGTACCGACTGGACACCCGTGAAACGTGCCTTGCTTGAACAAATGCTGGAAGTGCAAATCGATAAAATAGGAAATCATCTGACCGATAGCGACACGCGGTGCTGGGTATTGGCGTGGAATTCGGAATGGTAAGTGCCTAGGGTGAAGGGGAAGCACTGAAATGGGCGGGATGTGCGAAGGTGCTGGGGAGTTTATAGTCTGCCCCAACACTTTAAGGAAAGTAAGTACTGCGTAACATGATGTTTAATAGCGGCAACACCTCATAAAATATACAGGAACAAATCCCGAAAGATTTTTAAGTGTTTCACTCCTATTTTAAATAAAAACGACAAACTGATTCTTACCATTGCCATTGAATTCGGAACACAGGATTCCTTTGGAAATCAGATACCGCAGAAGGGTGCAGGAGCAGGAATGGTGATGGGAGTGTGGTCGTTTCACCTTAATAGCATTACAGATTGAGAAGGTTAATCTAAAAATAAAATATGAGTTTAAATATGAATATTGAAGTTGTATATATGATTAATGTGACGAAAAAGTTTAAAGTGGTAAACTAAAAATGAATCATGAATATAATAGTTTGAAAACCTAAGCAATTACTTCTTTATGAAATCTTTCGGCAAAATTCCGAATTGTTTTTGAAAACATTTGGCAAAATACGAAGGTGTATTAAAGCCTACCAAATAACATATTTCATTGATTCTATTCTCACCTGCTGTCATTAACCTTACAGCTTTTTTAAGCTTTACCAAGCGAATAAAATCATTAGGTGCTAGACCCGAAATGCCTTTCACTTTCCGATGCAAATTAGAGCGGCTCATTGCCAATTTTAGCGACAGTTCCTCAACAGATAAATTGACATCAGTAATATTTGCTTCAATTATTTCAGTAATTTGTACTAAAAAAGTTTCATCAGCCTTATTACCACCAATACTTTTAATGGCAGTAAGTGGTGAGTAAATAAAATTTGTTTTTAGTTTTTCTCTACTTTCCAAGAGATTTATTACCTGTGCCTCAAGATGCTCAACTGAAAACGGTTTTTCAAAATAAGCATCTGCTCCATATTCAAGACCCTCTATTTTGTACTTGATATCAGTTTTTGCTGTAAGTAGAATAATAGGTATGTGGCTAAAC
This sequence comes from uncultured Bacteroidales bacterium, assembly GCA_903901975.1. GTDB lineage: Bacteria > Bacteroidota > Bacteroidia > Bacteroidales > Paludibacteraceae > Paludibacter. The sequence continues at coordinate 14,199 of CAIUTB010000168.1, read as the reverse complement.
AAGGTATTTGTTTTAATATACTGACAAAGTTCTAACCCATCAAGCTCAGGCATTACAATATCACTAATAATTAAATCAGGAGAGAAATTTTCAAGAATTTTAATAGCTTGAACTCCATTAATAGCCGAAATTACTGAGAAATTTTCCTGAAAATAATTGACCACAAACTGATTTAACTCTTCGTTATCTTCGACAACCAGGAGTGAGGGTAAATCTTTATTTTTAATAAAAAACTGCTCTTTCCTTGGATTTACAATGTATTTGTCTTGAATAATAATTTCTTCAGGCAGCTGTACATTGGTGATTGAATTATTAATAATTTTATTATTAATAGGGAACTCAACTGTAAAGCAAGCAAATTTATGTTCTTCACTTTGTACGTTTATTTTCCCTCCGTGAATTTCTACAAGTAATTTCACCAATGCTAAACCAATGCCAGTACCTGAAGATTTTGTTAGTGGCGAATCATTTTTTATTTGATAGAAAGGTTGGAAAATTTTCTCCAATTCGAATGAATTTATTCCATCACCATCATCATAAACGCTGATTTTATAATTGTCAGATTGTTCTTCTTCTGAAATCAAAGACAAAACTACTTTGGTTTTAGCGTGTTTTATAGCATTGGAAAGCAGATTGCTTATTATCTTGTTTAAACATTCGGCATCGGCTTGTACAATTACTTCATTTTTAGTTACTTCAATTTTAAATTCCAAGGTACGACTATCTGCAAAATACTTGAAACTATCGTAGATGGCATGCAATAATTCATTGATATTGGTTTGTTTGAAATTGACAGAATAACTATTCTTCTCTGCTTTACGGAAATCAAGTAACTGATTTACAAGGCTTAATAATCGGTTAGTATTCCTGTCCATAACGCTCAAATACTCTTGCATATCTATATTGTTGTATTTTTTCAGAATATAATCTAATGGAGCTTTAATTAGGCTTAATGGAGTGCGAATTTCGTGGGCAATGTTTGTGAAAAAATCAATTTTTGCATTGTATAGCTCAATTTCTTTATCAGCATGTATCTTGTCCAATTTGATTTGTTGTTCTTTCAGGTTCTTTACTTTGGTCCTTTTCAATAGATAATAAGAACCAGTAATTAAGCAAATTAAGTATAGAATATATGCCCAAATACTTCGCCAGAAAGGAGGATAGACTTTGATTATAAGCTTAATGCCATCATTATTCCATAATCCGTCGTTGTTAGACCCTTTGATGTGAAGTGTGTAAGTGCCTGATGGTAAACTTGTATAGGAAATTTTATGATTATTTCCAATGTTATTCCAATCCTTGTCGAAATTTTCCAACTTGTAGGCGTATTGGTTTTTTTCGGGAATACAATAGCTTAATGCAACAAACTCAAAATTAATAAAAGACTGGTTGTAATTGAGTCTTATCTCATCGGTAAAGGTTACCGATTCCTTGAGTGGAGAGTCATTTTGACCTACATTTGCATCCTTGTTAAACAGTTGAAAATTAGTAATTGCAATGGAAGGAATGTATTTGTTTTCTCTTAATTCCTCCGGGTAAAAGGCATTGAAACCATTGGTACCTCCAAAATAGATCTTGCCATTTCTGGCTTTGTAAGCCGATTTAAAATTGAATTGATCGCCTTGAAGACCGTCCGATTTTGTATAGATTTTGATATTATTGTTTTCAGGATTAAATCTCACCAAACCTTTATTCGTGCTAATCCACAGGTAATCGTGATCGGGTACAACCATATACACTACATTGTTCGGAATACCATTGTTCACATCATAAGTCGTAAAATTATCCTTATCATAATTATACTGACATAGTCCACCGCCTTCGGTTCCAAACCAAAGTCGTTTGTGGTCATCTAAAAATACTGAAATGACTTTGTTATGAGACAATGAATGTGAATTTCCACTGTCGTTTAGGTATTGTTTCCATTTATTGGTTTTGGGATTGAAGCAAAAAATACCACGAGTATATGTTGTTATCCAAAGCAAACCGAAATGATCTTGTAAAATGTCATACACATGAGTATGTGGTGGAAGTGCTGTTATTCGATCAAAGCTTTTAGATACTGGATTATACCTATTTAAACCATGAATAGTACCTACCCAAATAGTGCCAGTGAGATCTTTATAGATTGAAAATACATTATTATCATCAATGGTGTGAATATCAGTTGAGCTTGTATAATATTTAAACTGACCTGTATTGGTGTTGAGAATATTTAAACCACCCACAAAAGTGCCTATCCAGAGGTTGTTTCCATCGAGCATCAAACTGTGTACATTGTGATATGAAAGGCTATTTTGACCAGCTATATGATTATAATATTTGAATTTATTGGTTTCAATATCAAAATAGTTTAAACCTCCATCTTCGGTACCAATCCAAAGATTTCCTTTGCTGTCCTCACAAAACTGGCTAATGGCTTTACCACTTACAGAGTTATTATATTCTGTGGGAACATATATCTCAAAAGGATTGGTTTTAGGTGAAATATAGTTTACACCGCCAAAGTAAGTTCCTACCCAAATACCGCCTTCACGGTCTTTGTAAATTGAATATATAGCGTTATCGCTGATTGTGTTTGTGTTGTATGTAGAAGACTTCATTTGAGTAACTTTACCTGTAGATTTTTCAAATTGAATCAACCCATTTTCAGAGCCCACTAAGTAAATGCCTGGAGAATATTCAAAAATATCGCGGAAATAAAAGATTTTTTCTTGTGAGGTTTGAGTTAGGTATTGTAAGCTTGTTTCTTTGTTTCTGTCGAAGAAAATCAGTCCATCACTTAGAGTTCCCAAAATAAGATTGCCTTGTGAGTCTTCGAGAATCTTAAGAATGCTGATGCCCGATGCAGCTTTTAAGTTTGTAAAACTGAAATTTTTAAAACTGTTGCTGCGTGGAATAAATTTACTTAAACCACCGGCTAAAGTACCTGCCCAAATATCACCCTTGCTATCGCAAATTACTGAACTGACGAAATCTGCTGATAATGAATTTTCATTTTTTGGATTATGGTTAAAGAGGGTGAGTTTTAGTGTTTCAGTATTGTATTTAAAGAGACCACTGGTACTTGCTATCCACAGATTTCCGTTATTGTCGTCTATAATTGCATTAACTTGCATATTTATCTGTATATTTTGATCTGTTTTCTTATCAAAATATTGAAATGAATTGTATTGTTGACTGTAAAGGAATATGCCTTTCTCCGTACCAACCCAAAGCGTATGATGCTTGTCCTCATGTAACGAACGGATAAAATTATTACCAATAGAGGTTTTATCTTTAGAGCTACTGTGAAAAACAGCGAAGTTATGACCGTCAAAGCGATTGAGACCATCTTTAGTGCCAAACCACATAAACCCCTTACTATCCTGAAGGCTACAAAAAACCGAATTTTCTGACAAGCCGTTTTCTACTTTATAATGCCGAAAAGTAAATGCGATGACATTTGAATTAAGAAAAATAAGAAATGATATTAATGTAAATAGGTATTTTTTCATCCTTTGTGAGTAATTATTTATTTGGGAATAGCATTTCAATGTAAAAGTAGTCATTTGATTGATTAGTTGGTGCAACAAATTATTCAAGAAATGCAATGGATGTAGATTCTTTTTTGCAAAACTTCAGATTTTATTGATTATTGGACATGTGTTTTATAAGTTGACAAGAATGTTCTATAGTTTTAAATTTAGTGAGTTTATTTTTGTACGGAAATGTAACAACTATTTAATTGTATTGAAAATTGCATGAGAAAGTCATTTATAAAAATTATGTTATTAATTGTATTAACTTTGCCTTATTATTATTGTGAAGCTAAAACTAAACCGAATGGTGATGTTATTTATTTAGCAGATCCTACAATTTTTCCCTATCAGGGTTTATATTATTTATATGGCACAGAATCAATTCCAGAGACAGGATTTCCTGTTTTAACTTCAAAAGATTTGAAAAACTGGATAAAGCCCAAAGAAGCATCAAATAATGGTTATGCATTATTAAAAGGAAATAAAACGTTTGGGACTACCGGTTTCTGGGCACCGCAAGTAATACATTATAATAATATGTTTTATATGCTTTATACTGCCAATGAAAATATAGCTATTGCCGAAAGCAATTCGCCTATTGGACCATTTACACAAAGAATGATAGCAGCTCTTCCGAGCCCGGTTAAACAAATTGATCCTTTCTTATTTTTCGATGATAATGAAAAAAAATACTTATACCATGTAAGATTAGGCGGTGGCAATAAGTTGTTTGTTGCTGAAATGAAGGACGATTTTACAGGAATAAAAGACGAAACACTTATCGAATGTATAACTGCTCAAGGAGGTTGGGAAGACACTAAGCGTGTGCCAGCTCCACCCATTGCAGAAGGTCCAACAGTTATTAAACACAAAGGGACTTATTATCTTTTCTATTCAGCCAATGATTTTCGCAATATTGATTATGCAGTGGGTTATGCAACATCGAAATCACCATTAGGACCCTGGACAAAGTATCCGAAGAATCCAATCATTGATCGGTCGAAGATTGGGAAAAATGGCACTGGACATGGTGACGTATTTAAAGATGAAAAAGGAAATTTAAGCTATGTTTTTCATTCCCATAATTCAGAATCCGAGGTATTACCACGTCAGACTTTTATTGTAGGGCTAAAGTTTATCCCAAATACACAAACAAATATAGATGAAATTGCTATTGACAAAAGCAGAATGATTACCCCAATTAGACAAGATTAGAAAAGAGAAAACAAAATTTTAAAATTAATATATGATAAACTTTAAATCAATCAAACAAAAGAAAAGAATCACCTTGCTATTAATAGCAAGCTTTTCAGTAGTTCTTACCACATGGTCACAAAACAAGATTACAGGCACTGTCAAGGATTTTTCGGGTGAATTGCCGGGAGTTAGTGTTAGTGTAGAAGGAAATCAGTTGATTGGAACAATTACCGATATTAAAGGTGAATTCTCTATTTCAGTTCCAGAAACGGCAAAAAAACTGGTGTTTAAATTTATTGGGAAAGAAACTAAAGTTATTCCAATTAACGGTCAAAAAGAGATTTTTGTGCAACTTGACGACCAATCGGTAAATCTTAATGAAGTAGTAGCTATCGGTTATGGAACCATTAAAAAGAAAGATTTGACTGGTGCTGTTTCAGTAATTAGTTCTAACGATATGAAAAACGTTAGAGCCATGTCCGTAGCCGATGCTATGCAAGGTTTGGCTTCGGGTGTAAGTATCCGCAACGGTGGTGCACTTGGAAGTGAACCAATTATTGAAATTCGTGGCATTGGTAATTTTACAAATAGTGCACCATTATATGTTATTGATGGATTGGTTTCAACAGGTGGTCTTCGCGACTTGAATGCGAATGATGTAGAATCTGTGCAAGTGTTGAAAGATGCTTCGGCAGCTGCCATTTACGGAAACAGAGCTGCGAACGGTGTAATCATTATCACTACCAAAAGAGGTAAAAAAGGTGATATGAAAGTAGATTTTTCGGTAAAATTCTCAGTTGATCAAAGTCCACGCATGAATTTGATGGATACTACCCAATTCTTCAAATATAATAATATGGCATATACCAATGCCGGCTTGCCTATTCAAAACCATTATACCAATAATACAGATTGGCAAAATCAAACTTTCCAGACTGGTTTTACAAAAGATTATAATATCGGAATATCCGGTGGAACAGATAAAAGCAATTATTTCGTATCCATGAATTATTTCGACAATGTAGGTACTACTAAAGGGAACGAAATAACCAGATACAGTCTTCGTGTCAACACTGAAGCCAAGCGTGGAATTTTCACTGTCGGCGAAAACTTAGCTATTACTGATAACAGAGTTATTGCTCCAGGCAGTGGTAATCCTTATACTAATTCATTTCGTATGACACCTGATATTGCAGTAAAAGATAGTCTAAACAGTGCAACCGGGGGCTGGGGTTATGGTAATCTTTCACGGGCTTCAACTTTTGGAAGTAATCCGGTTGCTATGCAAAACTTACTTATAAATACCAGTGGAAACACCCGAATTAGAGGAAATGTATATATAAATGTGCAGCTTGCAAGCTTTCTGTCTTATAAAATGAATGCAGGTTACGAAACTTCTATTGATGATACTCACAGTCTTCGTAAATGGGGTAGCTGGACATTAAATCAACCTCAAGATCCAAGTTCATTGTTCGACGGTCGTGGCAGATATCAATCTAAATTGTTTGAAAATACCTTGAATTTCAATAAAACATTTGGTAAACATAATGTGGATGCAGTATTTGGTATAAGCTACCAAAACGAAAATTATAATTGGACATGGGGAAATGTGCAAAATGTTTTACAACTTAATGGAAGCTATTTTGATGTATTGGATGCCGGTCAATCAAACCCAACTACAGGTGGTTATAAAGATGAATCCAATTTGATTTCATATTTAGGACGAGTGAATTACAATTTTGATAACCGCTATTTATTCAGTGGAACTTTCAGAAATGATAATACTTCAAAATTCTCAAAAGAACAACGCAACGGATTCTTCCCGTCCATATCGGCAGGTTGGAGAGTGAGCAACGAAAAATTCTTTAAAGTTGATTGGATAAACGATTTGAAAATTCGGGCCAACTATGGTAGTTTAGGTAATGCGGCCATTGGAAATTATGCTTATGTACCAACTCTATCGCACTTCCCTATGTACACCTTTGGAACTTCGCAAACAGTAGTGAATGGAATGACTGCTGTTCAGTTAGCCAATGCGGACTTGCATTGGGAAACTAAAACCCAACAAAACATCGGAATGGATGTTGCTATCCTAAAAAACAGACTTCAATTATCTGTTGAATATTTTATTTCTACAACCAAAGATGTATTAGTTCCGGCACCAATTTTATTGGCAACTGGCAACGATGGCGGCAACCCATTGGTCAATGCTGCTAGTCTCGAAAACCGTGGTGTAGAATTAACCGCTACATGGAAAGATAAAGTCGGTGATTTTAAATACTCAATTGGTGCTAATATAACGCATTTGGATAATAAAGTTTTGAGTTTAGGATACGGCAAACAAGAAGTTTTGACTGGTTTAGCTAAAACACAAGTTGGTCTACCTATTGGTATGTTTTATTTGATTAAAACCGATGGAATTTTCCATACTCAACAAGAAATTGATAATTATGTAACTTCCAATGGTGTGCCTATTGTTTATTCCAATGGACAAAGACCACAACTTGGCGATGCAAAATATGTTGATTTGAACGATGATGGTATTATATCTTCTGCTAACGACCGCCAGCTAGCCGGTAGCCCTTGGCCTACTTTTGAAGTAGGATTAAACTTCAATGCTCAATATGAAAACTTGGATTTATCAGTTATTGGCTTAGGTGCATTTGGTCAAAATGTATATAATGGTTTGAATGCCAGTTTGAATTATTTTGCTGATAACTCGAACTATTTGGTAGGCATTAATCCCTGGACACCTGATAATACAAATACCAATTTCCCACGGTTATTGTATGGAGATAGCCGTAATTCATTTGGTGACCAAACCCGGTGGTTAGAAGATTGCTCTTATTTCAAAATCAAAGCCATTACTTTGGGATATACTTTTAAACTAGCTACTTTAACTAAATATATTGACAATTTAAGAGTCGCAGTTACAGGTCAAAATCTAATTACTTTTACCAAATACACAGGATTAGATCCTGAGTTTGCAAACGGTAATATCTATGAAAGAGGAGTTGACCCCACATCATACCCTTCGCCTAAATCATTCATGCTTTCACTTAATGTTACATTTTAAAAATCACACTGAAAATGAAAAAAGCAATTAAATATATTTTTGTGGTAAGTCTAATATTCTTGGCTTCTTGTAATCAGGATTTATTAGATTTAACCAATCCCAATGTGCCTACAACAGCCACATTTTGGAAAACCACAAGCGACTTACAATCGGGCTTAACCGCCACTTATAGTCAATTTACACGCCCAGGTAACTGGGGACGTTGGATATATTTCCGTTATGACCTTACTTCCGATGAAGGTTATAGTAAATCAGGTTGGGTAGAATTAGCAGATTGGACAAGATTTAATTATTCAAACTATAATTTTATTCAGGGTAATTCATTGGTTTATAAAGATCATTACAAACAAATATTTGAAGCTAATCAGGTGATTTATTATGGTAGTTTAATTAAAGTTAGCTCTGCTACTGATTCTGCAACTGTAAAGAAAATTGTTGCTCAAGCCAAATTTATCAGAGCCTTTGATTATTTTAATTTGAATATTATGTTTGGTAGAGGGGAGTTAGTTATAAATCCTTCAAAACCAGGTGATGTTTATCCAATGATAAATTCCAATCAAATGGATTCAATTGCTATAAAAGACTTGAATGATGCTATTGTGGATTTACCTGCAACTTGGTCTGCTGCCGATAAAGGACGTATTACCAAAGGTGCAGCTTATGCTTTGCTGGGTAAAATATATATGCAACGCCACGAATGGCAAAATGCTAAAAATTCTTTCTATTGGTTAGTTGAAGGTGATGGTATGGCTTATTATGGTTTAATGACTAATTATACCGATAATTTTCTACCAAGTACTGAAAACAACAAAGAATCGGTTTTTGAAATTCAGTTTTCAAATGCAAATCCAACTCCTACTGACATGAATAATAATACTATTTACGATGATAATATCCCTAATATGAATGTAGGTAGTTCACGTTCTAAATTCATGGGGTTGCAAGATAATAATCTTGCTTGGCCAGATGCCAATGTACGCCCATGGTTAGTTACTGAGTATAAAAAAGAAAAAACAGTTTCTAATACTAACGATTCTCGTTTGCTAGCTAACATTTTCTATCCCGCAATGTTTACTGATAATCCTGGTATAACTTGTTATAATGGAACAGTAACAAGATGGCATTATGGAACACTATGTTATTTCAGAAAATATTCTGATGACGCATTCAAGGCTATTCCGGATTACTATTCACCTACCAATTACCGTGTTATTCGCTTTGCCGATATTTTACTTTGCTATGCCGAGTGTATTGCTAATCTTAATCCAAGTGATGTCTCCACTGCCGCAACTTATGTTGATAAAGTACGAGCACGTGTTAAACTATCTACTCTTGCCAATAGTACCATCCCTGAAATTGCAGCATCCGTCACTTCATCTGATTTATTCTTAAAACGCCTACAAACAGAACGTACGTTGGAACTTTGTTTTGAATCAGTACGCTGGATAGATTTGAAACGCTGGGGATTATGGAATACACCTGGTGGATTGGCAGAACTTATTGCTCGCGATCCAGACTTTGCAAATTTTGATGTTACAAAGCATACAGTTATGCCTCTGCCACAACTTGAAGTGGATAACAATCAGAATTTGAAACAAAATTCGGGTTATTAATCTGCTAAAATAAACAATTCCGATGTCCAGTAATGTGCATCGGAGTTGTCAAAATAACTTTTAATTATAATTTCAAATAATGAAAAAATATAGGGCGTTTTTATTGTCAATCATACTAAGTTTTAGTCTGATAGTATCTTTTCAACTTCATGCCCAAACGTGGACTAATCCTTTTGTTTTATCAAACGAATGGGCAAGTTATGGCATTGGAGATCCTTATATTTTGAAATTCAACGGTTTATATTACCTATATCCCAGTACTCAGGATCAACAAACAGGTGTAAAATGCTGGAGTTCGCCTGATTTAATAAATTGGACTTACGCAGGTATGTGCTCAACCGATGCCGTTACTAAAGGAGCTTATGCTCCCGAAGTGCATTATTGGAACGGTACTTTTTATATGTACACTTCACCTGCCGGAAACGGGCATTATGTGCTTAGTTCTTCAAGTCCAACTGGCCCTTTTGTAAATAAAACCGGTAATTTGGGCTATTCTATTGATGGAACAACTTTCGTTGACGATGATGGGAAGATGTATTTCTTCCACGCTGATAATAGTGGTATATTAGCTTGTCCGATGCCAAGTCCAACAAGTATTGGTGCCGATTATCCTACAAACGCTCAAATGTCAGCAGCAGTAGGTAATTCTTGGACTGAGGGTCCTTGTGTGTTTAAGCGCAATGGCGTTTATTATATGACTTACACCGGCAACCATGTGATTAGCAAAGGTTATAGGATTGATTATGCTACGAATACAACGGGTCCATTAGCCCCGTTTGATATGGCTAACAGTCAGAACCCTATAATAGTTAATTCCGAAGGAAATGTGGTAGGATTAGGACATGGATCTGTATTTGTAGGCCCTGATTTGGATTCGTATTTTACAACTTATCACAATTTATTCGGCGATTTTGGGAATGGCCCATGGCGTCATTTTAATTATGATCGCATTGCATGGAACGATACTAAAATGTTGGTTTTGGGACCAACTTCTACCCCTCAACAAGCTCCACGTATGCCTGATGCCTTAGATCGTTTTAACCGCACTACATTAGGAGTAACCTGGACTATTCCTGCTACTGGCACCTGGACTATCTCCAATTCTACTTATTTGAATCAATCGCTGAGTACAGCCAGTTATGCCAAAGCAGTACTCACAACAGTTATAGGAACAGATTTTACAGCTGAATTTAATGTGCAACGCATTGCAACCAGCAATACTTCCGCCCTATATGGAGCTATTTTTGGGTATGTTGATGAACAGAATTATGGTTTGGTACAACTCAATAGTGCTACCAATAAAATAGAAATTTCTATTAAAATCGCAAACACTGCCTCCACTCTTGTAAGTGTAGCTTTACCAACCGGCTTTAATTACGCCGTATTACATACCATACGCATTGAAAAACAGCAAAATACGCTTACCGTATTTTTGGATCAAATGAATAAAGCCAGCATTCAAACTACTATATCTGCCGGTAAAATTGGCTATTTCACACAATTGTGTACCGCCAATTTCGGTTTTATAGCTTTCAGTAATTTGGTGAATGGTTCAGGAATTTTTGATGTATATAAACCAGTACCAGGAACGATAGCTGCCGTGCATTACATTAGCGGTGGTGAAGGAGTCGGTTATCATGATTTAACGTCAGGAAATACCGGAGGAAAATATATTCGTAACGATAATGTGGATATTCGCAATTGCACAGAGGGTGGTTGCAATATTGCTTGGAATCAAGTAGGAGAGTGGTATGCCTATAATGTCAATGTACAATCTACCGGCAATTACATCTTAGGATTACGTTATGCCACTAATATGAATAATGCACAAGTAAGAGTTTGGCAGGGTAGTCAGGATATTTCAGGAATCGTATTGCTTCCCAATACAGGTAGTTTTGATAATTGGCAAACATTCTTTATCAAGAATTTGGCATTAATGGGTGGTAATCAAAAAATCAGAATCGAGACAGTTACTGGAGAATTCGACTTTCAAAGTATGCAATTTGCTAAATCAGATACTACAACAAATGTCTTATCTGATTCGTTTACAGGAAGTTTTTCTTCACTCTGGAATTACGATGAAGGCACCGGCTATATTGATAATGGCACTGCCCGAGTGAATGGTTATGATAAAATGACCATGGGTGATTTGGATTTTTCAAATTACACGGTCGAAGCCGATATAAAGTTCAACTCAGGCATGGATGCTGGTTTGATTTTGAGAGTTAATAATCCTGCTTTAGGCGGTGCAGGTAATGATCCTGTTTTAGGTGCAGACTTCTTTCAGGGCTATTATGTAAATTTTAACGGTGGCAATATCAAACTCAATAAACATAACTATAATAACACCAATTTGTTTACTTCAGCCAATACTTATCAGATGAATACCTGGTATCATCTTAAAATTGTGGCAACTGATGCCAATATCAAAATCTATGTGAACGATATGGTAAATCCAAAAATCAACTATACTGATTTAAACCCTATCCTTACTGGCAAAGCAGGTTTGCGCGTTTACAACTGCGATGCATCGTTCGATAATTTTAAAATTACAACTACTGGTGCCTCAGTCACAGCTCTGAAGGATATCAAACAAGATGCTTCAAATCTAAAAACATCTCCAAACCCAGTTCACAGTCAACTGAAAATTACAGGTGTAGAAGATAAGAGTCAACTAACTATATATGATATATCCGGAGTAGAAGTTATTAACATCCCTCATACGAATCAGTTGGGATTAACCAATTTGGATGTAAATAATCTCAATCAAGGCATTTATTTTATTATTGCGCAATCCAAAATTGGTAAAATAAAAACAGGAAGATTTATCAAAAACTAAAATCATTCAAAATAAAAACTTTATTACAAACTCAAAAATAGAAAATCATGAAAAAAAATGTACTTATCGTGGCATTAGGCCTAGTAGCTTTAAGCTTGAATTCACAGACTTATGTGGACATTACTCCAACTACTTTTGTACAAGGAATTGGAGATGGCAGTTCGGCTGCATATGGCGATTTCAATGGAGATGGAAAATTGGATATCATCTTAGTGGGTGATCAGGGAAATAACGTGTATCTGAATGACGGCAAAGGGGGCTTTACTTTAGCCGATCCTGCTAGTACCGGACTTGATGCTGGCGGAATGTGGTGGAGTTCAGTAGATGTTGCTGATTATGATGGAGATGGGAAAATGGATATTGTTATGCAAGGTTGGGATAATCCCGGACCTGTACAACATGCTTATGTTTATAAAGGCAATGGTAATGGTACTTTTACTAAAGTAGCCACTTTGGCACATGGACTATCGAATGGAAATGTCCAATTTGGGGATTATGACAATGATGGTAAAAAGGATATCATACAGACTGGCTGGGATGCAGTTGCAGTAAATGGTTTTTCTTATATTTATCATAATGCTGGAAACAATGTATTTACTCCAATATCTACTCCTCAGGTTCCCGGTTTAGCAGATGGTCAAGCTAAATGGGCTGATTTGAATAAAGATGGTAAGTTAGACATTGTACTTGAAGGTTGGAATGCAACTAAGATATTTCTTGGCAATGGTGCTGGAACTTTTACTGAAAAAACTAATACTTTACCAGCTTATGATTTCTCTTTCGTAACTGTTGATGACTACGATAAAGATGGTAATTTAGATCTTTTATTTGGTGGTCACGTTCCAGGTTCTTCTCCAGCTACGTGGGAAACCAAGGTAGCCAAAGGAGATGGGACAGGTAATTTCACACTCCAAGATTTCGGTTTAGCAGGAGTAGAAAGAGGACCTGCAGTTATGGGTGACTGTAACAAAGATGGTTTTAAAGATTTCTTTGTTGCTGGCTGGAATGGGAATGGTTCATTTGCCATTTATAAAAACGATCAAACAAATAAAGTATTTACAGATGTTCCTGATGTAAATAAGGTTATATTAGGCTATCCAAGCGGTTCATTGTTAGTAAAAGATTTCAACGGTGATGGTTTCGACGAGATTTTTACTTGCGGTTGGGCTGTAACCGGTTTGTATAAAAACTCACTTGCCACCAAATTAGATGAAAACTTTGTTTCTGCAATTTCTATCCATGCAGTAGAAAATTCTATTCATATTCAAAATGCCAATGCTTCTTTGACTCAATCTTCTAAAATCGAAGTTATCAATACCATTGGTAAATCTGTAGCTAACGTGATTTCTGGCGAATCAACTATCATTATTCCTAATATTAAAGCTGGAGTTTATATGGTTAGCGTTCAAAGCGGAACCGAAAGTAAAATAACCAAGCTTATTATTCAATAAATTATTAACTATAATTTAAGTTGCATATTTCATACTTTCCTAAATATCAATAATTTAGGAAAGTATGAAAATAAACCAAATCAACTACAGTACAATAATTGCAATAACCAACTAAAACAAAAAAATCATGAAAAAAAATGTACTATTTATGGCATTAGGCTTAGCAGCTATAAGCTTACATGCACAAACTTATGTAGACAAAACTCCCGTGTCTTTTGTACAAAGCGTAGGTGATGGTTCTTCGGCAGCTTATGGAGATTTCAATGGAGATAGCAAATTGGATATCATCTTAGTAGGAAATAAAGGAAACAATGTGTACCTAAATGATGGTAATGGTGGATTTACTTTAGCAGATAAAACTACTACAGGACTTGATCAACAAGGTATGTGGTGGAGTTCTGTGGATATTGCAGACTACGATGGTGATGGTAAATTAGACGTGGTTATGCAAGGATGGGATGGCTCTCAACAACATGCTTTTGTTTATAAAGGCAATGGAAAC
>CAIUTB010000167.1 GCA_903901975.1 uncultured Bacteroidales bacterium | reverse complement strand
TTCGCTCCACGTTTGTCATTCTTCTGGGCAATTGGTATGAATCACTTTATGGAAATTGCCAAAATGCGTGCTGCACGTATGTTGTGGGCAAAAATCGTAAAACAATTCAACCCTAAAAACCCAAAATCTTTGGCATTGCGTACACACTCGCAAACTTCGGGTTGGTCATTGACAGAGCAAGATCCGTTCAACAACGTTGGTCGTACTTGTATCGAAGCTATGGCTGCTGCGTTGGGTCACACGCAATCGCTTCACACCAATGCATTGGACGAAGCTATCGCATTGCCAACCGATTTCTCGGCTCGTATTGCACGTAACACACAAATTTATATTCAACAAGAAACTGACATCTGCCGTGAGGTTGACCCATGGGCAGGTTCTTACTACGTTGAGTCTTTGACTAACGAATTGGCTGAAAAAGCCTGGGCGTTGATCGAAGAAGTAGAAAAACTGGGTGGTATGGCTGCTGCTATCGAAACCGGTGTTCCAAAAATGCGTATCGAAGAAGCCTCTGCTCGTACACAAGCTCGTATCGACTCGGGAAGTCAGGTAATTGTGGGTGTAAATCAATTCCGTTTAGAAAAAGAAGATCCCATCGATATTTTGGAAGTGGATAACACAGCAGTGCGTATTCAACAAATCGAACGGTTGAAAGAATTGCGTGCAAACCGCGACGAAGCTGCCGTACAAGCTGCTTTGGCTGCCATTACCGAATGTGCTAATACCGGAAACGGTAACTTGTTAGAATTAGCCGTTGAAGCTGCTCGTTTGCGTGCTTCATTGGGTGAAATATCAGATGCCTGCGAAGCAGTTGCAGGTCGTTATAAAGCAACAATCAGAACAATTTCAGGCGTGTATTCATCAGAAACTAAAAACGATGCAAATTTCATCAAAGCTTGCGAGCTGACAGAGAAATTTGCCAAAAAAGAAGGTCGTCGTCCTCGTATCATGATTGCAAAAATGGGTCAGGATGGTCACGACCGTGGTGCAAAAGTAGTAGCTACCGGTTATGCCGACTGCGGTTTCGACGTGGATATGGGACCATTGTTCCAAACTCCTGCCGAAGCAGCTAAACAAGCCGTAGAAAACGACGTTCATATCATGGGTGTTTCTTCATTGGCTGCTGGTCACAAAACATTAGTTCCACAAGTAATTGCTGAACTGAAAGCATTAGGCCGCGAAGATATTATCGTAATTGCTGGGGGAGTTATTCCAGCGCAAGACTACGATTATTTGTACAAAGCCGGTGTAGCAGCGATCTTTGGCCCTGGCAGCCCGGTTGCAAAAGCAGCGGTAACAATTATGGAAATACTACTTGAGGAATAAAAGCCCCCTAAATCCCCCGAAGGGGGACTTGAAGAAAGAAAAAACGGACTTGCCATGGAGGTGAGTCCGTTTTTATTAGAGATTACATATCTTTGCACGTATTTTTAAATAGAAACTCATGAAAACAAAAATAGTAATAGTTGGACTTGGTGGTGTTGGTGGTTATTTTGGCGGATTATTGGCAAAGCGTTATGCTGATAATCCGGAAATCGAAATATACTTTGTGGCTCGTGGTGAGCATTTAAATAAAGTACAGGAAAATGGGTTGACATTGATTACCGAAAATGAGACTTTTCAGATTTTCCCTGCTTTGGCAACTGATGATGTAACTAAAATTGCTATAGCTGATTATATCATCATGTCTCCCAAAAGTTATGATTTAGATAGTACAGTAGAGCAAATAAAACCAATGATTGGTGCAGGCACAGTCATTTTACCTCTACTAAACGGGATTGACAATTCCGAGCGAATCCGCACTCTTTTGCCCGAAATGGAAATATGGGATGGCTGCTGTTATATTGTGGCTAAAATCAAAGAACCGGGTGTGGTTGAAAATGCAGGGAATATTCACCGGGTTGTTTTTGGATATAAAAACCAAAGCAATGAACGCCTGCTGACATTTGAGAAACTGCTGAGCGATGCCGGCATTGAAGCTCGTTTTTATGAAAACATCCTGACTGAAATCTGGAAAAAATTCTTTTTTATTTCGACCAGTGCCTCATTAACTTCTTATTTTAATGTCAGTTATGCTGAAATTCTGACGAACCAGGAAAGACGACAAACATTGATTGATATTTCTACCGAACTTATTAAAGTAGCTAATGCTGAAGGAATTGTTTTAGAAAATTCAGAGATTGATAAATTGATTCATCAGTTTGAGAAACTACCAATTGGTACTACAACTTCCATGCACCGTGACTTTCAGGCAAGGAAAAATACAGAAGTTGATACGTTGACCGGAATTGTTTTGAAACTCGGCAGGAAACATGGAATTCCAACGCCAACTTACGAGAAAGTTTATTCTAAACTCACTAGTCAATAATATAACAATATATCCTAAACCGCTTTAAAACTCATATCCAAACTCTTAATTGAATGAGTTAAAGCACCAACCGATATATAATCCACACCACATTCAGCATATTCTTTCAACGAACTAAACGTAATACCGCCTGATGATTCTGTTTGGTATTTTCCGGCAATAATTTCAACTGCCTTGCGGGTATTCTCGGGTGAAAAATTATCGAGCATAATGCGGTCGACACCACCCTCAGCCATTACCTGAGCCAATTCGTCGAAGTTACGCACTTCAATTTCAATTTTCAAGTCTTTGCCTTTATCTTTCAGATAAGCTTTGGTTCGCTGAATGGCCTGAGCAATTCCACCGGCAAAATCCACATGATTATCTTTCAGCAGAATCATATCGTATAAACCAATGCGATGATTTACTCCTCCACCTATTTTCACAGCTTCCTTTTCCAGCAAACGCAGTCCCGGTGTAGTTTTACGGGTATCAAGTACACGAGTTTTTGTTCCTTCCAATGCTTTTACATATTCTCGGGTTCGGGTAGCTACACCGCTCATACGTTGCATAATATTGAGCATCAAACGTTCAGTTTGTAGCAGTGATTGTATTTTTCCTTCAACCACAAATGCCACATCGCCGACTTTCACTTCGGTGCCATCGTTCATAAAAATAGTCATTTTCAGTTCTGAATCAAAAGCATGAAATACTTTTCTTGCGACTTCGACACCCGCTAAAACGCCATTTTCTTTGATTATTAACTGAGATTTTCCGATTGCTGAGGAAGGAATACATGAAAGTGTTGTATGGTCACCATCACCGATATCTTCGGCAAACCACAAGGAAATAAGTTGATCGAAATCGTTAGTCATTAGAGGGTTCTATTCTGAGTTGTTGAATTTCATTTTTACGAGTAAGCACGTAAACACGGTAGTTTCCATTTGAAGTTTTTAGCATTCCAATAGCGAAACTCGCTAAATCTTTATTACCTTTGTGGAGCAACTGAAAACCGGAAACACGGTTTTTTCTGAAAAAATCAGAAATAATACCTGAAGCCTGTTGTCGGCTAAATACGTCGTTTTTGTTATCAATGACCAATTCGACATTTGCATTTAAAAAGCCAGAGAGTTCACCTGCACTACCCTCATTCAATGCTGATATAATTTCGGAAGAAACCTCAGCAGATTGAGCATTTGTAAAAGGAACCAGCAAAAACAAGCTCAGACAAATCAGATAAAATTTCAGTTTTTTCATTATTGTGTGATTTTTGTATGATTTTTGCAAACCAACTTCGGGTTGCATTGGAATATGAAATCATGATGCAAAAATACATTAAATTATTAAATGCAAGCAATTATTTCGTTGAATTTATTTCCATCAAATAACAAGCCAAAAAGTAAAAACAACCAGATAGAAATGAAAATAATTTTATTAACTGTAGGAAAAACCAACGACTCACATTTAATTAAGTTACAGGAAGAATACCAAAACCGGCTTAGATTCTACCTTCCATTCGAAAATGTAACTATACCGGAATTGAAAAACACCAAAAATCTATCAATAAACGAACAACTGGATAAGGAAGCTGATTTTATACTTAAACAACTGGATTCAAGCGATAAAGTGGTTTTATTGGATGAAAAAGGAAAGCAGTTTACATCGGTTGGTTTTTCGGAATTTCTTTCGAAAAAGATGCTTTCTTCGGTAAAGCGCATGGTTTTTGTAGTAGGTGGACCCTATGGATTTTCTGAACGGATTTACAAACGTGCCGATGAAAAAATTTCGCTATCAATGATGACTTTTTCGCATCAAATGATTCGATTAATTTTTGTTGAGCAAGTTTATCGTGCCATGACTATTTTGAAAGGCGAACCATATCATCACGAATAATTGATTTTGCAGCAAAAAGACAATGAACTACTTAAACAGATTTCGAAGTTTGTCTTTAAAAATACAATTGGTATTTTTAATCCTGATAGCATTATTGCTAACAGGTTTATTGTGTGATTACTTGTATGAAAATTCGCCAAAAGTGGCAATCAATATCAGTACTTTTCAGCGACAGCTAATCTCCAAAGAAAATGAAGCAGAAAGTAAGGTCGAAGAGCTAAAAAACATTATTATTCACTCCTCGGTCGATTCGTTGAGTCACTATACATTTGAAAACGATGCTATTTCTTATTATGTTTTCTCAAAAAATCAACTTGTATTCTGGTCTGATAATAGTGTGGAAATCAGCAAAAATACAGTATCAAAATCATCTTCGTGGGAATACCTTCAGTTGCCCAATGCGTATTGCCTGAGCAAATCATTTAAGGTTGAATCCTCTACAATACTTGCAATTATCAAACTCAAAAACAATTATTCTTATGAAAACGATGAACTGGAAAATTCATTTTCAAAAGGATTTAGTTGTGATAAACAAATTTCGATACTGAACGGAAGCAAAGACGATCAATATGCTATAATTGATAAAAATAACAGTTACTTATTTTCACTATCATTACCTAAAACGCCTGTTTATAATGAGTTCTGGGCTATTTTCGGTTTGATTGCCTATTCGCTGGCATTCCTCATTCTGTTTCTTTTTTATGCCAACACAGCACTCTTCAAAAATAAGAAGACACTTAATTCTACCCAATTTATTTTGCTTTCAACTACCGTTGGAGTAATTGCCGGACTCGCCCTCTATTTTAACGTTCCAACATTGTTTTTTGCAAATAAGCTATTTACTCCTTTTCAGTATGCCTCCAATCCATTTTTAAATTCAATAAGCCACCTGTCTGTATTAACTGGCTATTTTATTTCCACAATTTGCCTGTTTTTCTTTTATACCAAAATAAGGTTTACAAATTCAGTTTTAAAAACCGCAGTCTTGCAATTATTCAGTCTGTTTAGCTATATTTTGCTCTATTATATACTAAGTGGCTTAATTTTCCATTCGAGCATACAACTTAGTATTCTTCACTTTAATGATTTTTCAGGTATAAACATTTGGATTCATTTCCTTATTTTAGTTTGGGGAATTGGATTGGCACTTTTATTTTTCAAAACTCATAGTCGCCAAAAGATTAGTCAGTCAAAATGGGTGGATCTGATATTGGGCATGATTTTATACCTTGCTTGTCGTTTCATCTCACCGGACGATGCAATGCGAATAACTCTTTCGTATTACGGTTTATGGGCTGGGTTTTATGTTTACTATTTATTTCCAAAACGGAAGTATATTTATGCAATTTCTGCTCTATGGTTACTCATTTTTAGTGGATTTTTAGTTTACAATTCACTGGTTATTAGCAATGAAAAGAAACTGAATAAATATAAAATTTTGGCACAAAACATTTTTATAAATGGGAGTTCAGAAAATGATCAAATGGCCGATATTTTATTAGAAGAATTGGAAGTTAAAATAAGTAGGGATAAGAAAATAGCAAAATTACTAACTAAAAAAGACTCAGTACAAATCACAAACGATTACCTGAACAAGACCTATCTACGGGGTTTCTGGAGCAAATACGATATGCGATTGAATGTAGTGAATGTACATTCACGGACTTACAATGAGTATGCTGAATTCATTTCCAAAGCAGGAAACCGGATTAAGAAAACGCATTTTTATAGCGTAACGGCTAACGAAAATAACATGACTTATATTGGCCAGTTTCATGCCAATGCAAAAGAAGTTGATTCGCTTTATTTCTTCATGGAATTTTACCCAAGGCGAAATTTTAAAAGCTATAGTTTTCCTAATTTGCTCATCGCGACCACTCCTAATATTCAGACTCAACTGAATATTTCGATTGCCAAATATGAGCACAATCGATTAGTATTTTCTTCGGGAAAAGTCGAATTTCCGAGTGATTCTAAGTGGATTACCGAAAACAAAGCTGACTTTTTTAAAATAGTTAATAATGCCAGGCAACATTTTGTTTACAAGCCTAATTCAAGCACATTTATTGTTATTGCTGAGCGTGATTTCTTTGAACCAGTTTCTCATTTTTTGTATTTTCTATACACTTTTCTGGCCTTTTTTATTCTTTGTAGTCTATTAATTTGGATGTATTTTCTCGCCCGGCAAAAATGGGATTACCAACTCGGATTAACAACCAAATTTCAATTTACTTTTATTACATTACTAATTGTCAGCTTTATAGGCATTTTTTTCGTTTCGGTTAATTTTATTGAAGATAAATACCGTGAACAGCAAATTGCGAATTTGGAAAGCAAGAAAAACTATATTCAAAAGGCTTTACAGGATTTGTATTACTGGAATCAGGATTTGAATACTCAGAACTCGCAGACAATGAATTTTGATTTGCAGGATCTTTCGTATATATATCACACCGATATTCATGTGTATGACAATCATGGTCAGTTGATTGGCAGTTCACAAGCTATCATTTTCAATAAAAACCTTATCAGTACTCGTATAGCACCAAAACCATTTTTCAAAAACAATTCAAATTTCAATCAGTACGAACACATTGGAAAACTAAGGTATTTAAGTGGTTATACAGATTTTGTCAACGGAGACTTTGCTCAAATCGGGTTCATTTCTATTCCACAGTTTTTTAGTCAGGACGAAATAAAAAACGAGATCGAAAGCTTCCTATCGGTGATTATTCATATATATTTAATCATCATTGTGCTTGCCATATTATTGAGTTTATTTATCGGGAAACAACTTTCAGCTCCGCTTAATATGTTAGAAACTAAGCTGAAAGAAATGCGTTTGGGACGACGGAATGAGAAGATAGTTTACTCGTTAAACGACGAAATAGGTCAATTGGTGATTCAATATAACCGGACAGTAGACGAGTTGGAACAAAGTGCTCGCTTATTGGCACAATCGGAGCGCGAATCGGCATGGAAATCGATGGCACGACAGGTAGCACATGAAATAAATAATCCGCTCACTCCAATGAAACTGACCATACAGCAACTTCAACGCACAAAAAAACTGGATGATAAGCAATTTGATGATTATTTTCTGAAATCTTCAGCCATGTTGATTGAGCAAATTGATAATCTATCACGCATTGCAGGCACATTTTCAGATTTTGCCCGAATGCCTGAAGCAAACTTTGAACGGATTGATATAGCTGGAAAATTATACTCTGTTGTTCAATTGTTTGCAAACAATAACGAACATGTGCAAATCAATTATGAGGGAGCAGAAAAGGATATTTTTGTGTTTGCCGACCCGAAACAGATGGTTCAGGTATTCAACAATCTGCTAAAAAATGCTATTCAATCCATTCCCGATAACCGTGAAGGAGTGATTTCTGTCATTTTGAAAGTGCTTGCTGATAAAATTAGTATTGAAATAATTGACAACGGCATTGGAATTGAAAATGCATTGCGAGACAAGCTGTTTACACCAAATTTTACGACTAAATCTACCGGAATGGGACTCGGACTGGCCATCACCAAAAATATAATTGAATTAACTGGCGGAACAATTACATTTTCTACAATCGAAAATGAGGGTACAAAATTCCAAATCGAATTGCAAAACGCTGAATGATTTATTTTCTCAAAAGTAGCATTTCAGGATGTTCCACAATATATTTTGTCGCAGCACTATAACCATACTGATATATAGCCTGATACGAATCGAAACTAAATTCGTGAAATTCTTCAATAGCTTGTGGCTCAATCAGATAATGGCACATAGCACGTCCTTCTTTGGAGTTTTGATGTTGCATAGCCCGTATAGAAAAAGCCAGGGTGTCAATCGGTTTTTTTAATTGAGCCGGTACTTTATGTGGAATGACATCTACGCCGATAATAGTCTTGCAAAATTCCGCAATTCCTTGTGCCGGCAAATTATTAAGCAAACCACCATCAATATAATAGATTTCGCCTTTGCTGACAGTTTCAAAAATACCGGGAATACTGGCCGATGCTGCCACCCATTTATCCAATTCATTGCCGGATTCTATAATCTCCCATTCAGCGATATTCAGATTTACCACACAAACGTGCATCTTTTTCTCAAGCCCTTCAAAGCTATTGTGGGGAATGAGTTCATGAATCAACGTACGTAGTAAATTATGATCAGACAAACCTGATTTAAAAAATGAAGGATGAAAAGTCATGAGTTTGGTGACTTTGTAAAGTTTATCATCTTTAATCAGTTGCAGCATTTGAGGGGGCGAATAACCCGCTGCATAGAGCGTTCCCACAATAGCACCCATACTTGAACCGACAATATGTGTAGGCCGAATGCCGTGATCTTCGAGGGACTGAATAACTCCGATATGTGCGAAACCTAATGCTCCGCCTCCACTCAGACAAAGTCCGACAGTTTCGTCAAGTACCGGAGAACTAAAAAATTCACTTATTTTTTTCATAATCAGAAAGCTTTAAAATTCGCACTTTTATGAATTACAACGTTATTTTGTTAACGGACTGAAAACTTTTAGGTCAGATTCAATTTAAAACCATTTAATGCGTTATTTTTGTGTCGTAAAAAACTGGTCAAAATTAAAATTCCCCTTTATAATGAAACGTTTCACACTCATTTTTGTTTTAACACTCACTGCACATTTTTCATTTTCCAATCTTCTGTACGACATACTCGACGGAAAATACAAAGCAAAAACCATGGAAATGCCAAATTCCATGAATGATGGAGAGCATTACAGTATGCTAATTAAAAATAAAGCCATTGTAAAATACGACTACAAAACCGGTGCCACACTTGATACAGTTTTCAGTATTTCCCGACTAAAAAACTCACACATTAACCAAATTTCCGGTTACGAATTCTGCCCGAATGAAACTAAAATACTAGTTTATACCAATGTGAAATACCGTTATCGTCGCACGTTTACTGCCGATTATTATATATACGATATAAAACGAAATGAACTCACTCCGCTTTCAGAAAACGGCTCGCAGGAAGTACCACTATTTTCACCTGATAGTCATTATATTGCATTTGCCCGTGAAAATAACATTTTTATGCGAAAGCTGGAATTCAATACTGAGATTCCGATTACTTCTGATGGAGTAGTTGGCAGTATTATTAATGGAACGCCCGACTGGGTTTATGAAGAAGAATTCTCAGAAACGCGCTATTTTGAATGGAGTCCGGATAGTAAACTACTGGCTTTTGTTAAGTTCGACGAATCGAAAGTGCCTCAATATTCTTTCAGTAAATACCTTAGTAAGTCCGAAAATAAAGACGAATTGAATCTTTATCCTGATTTTTATAGCTATAAATATCCTAAAGCCGGTCAAAACAATTCAGTAGTAAGCGTTTGTGTATACGACGATTATTACAAATCGATCAAAGCGATGAAACTGGGCGATGATAATGGCGAATTTTATGTTCCACGTATCAAATGGACAAATTCAGTTGATCAGCTTGCCATTTTCAAACTGAACCGAAACCAGACTAAAATGGATATGTATTATGCCAATCCACGTTCTACGTTGTCTAAACTAATTCTTCAACAGCAGGATAAGTATTATACCGATTATCAGAACATTGACAACATTCAATTTACATCAGACAATAAGTATTTTTTTGTGCTGAGCGAAAAAGACGGTTACCGCCACATTTATCAATATCAGATAAATGGAACAGCAGTAAAACAATTATCCAAAGGAAACTGGGATGTTACCAAATTTTATGGTTTTGACGAGAAGAAACAAACGGTTTTTTACCAGTCAGCCGAAACTTCGCCACTTCAACGGGACATCTATTCTGTTGATTTAAAAGGGAAGAAGACCAGAATAACTGATGGTAAAGGCACACACACAGCTAATTTCAATTCTACTTTTACGCTTTTTGTAGATAATGCATCAAGCATGGCAAATCCTAACATTTTTTGTTTGCGAAATTCCGATGGTTCTACAGTTAGAATAATTGAAAGTAACAGCAAACTAGCTGCAGATTTCAAAGCATTAAATCTTCCACAAAAAGAACTTATTAATCTTACAACATCAGAAAACATCAAACTGAATGGCTGGATAATTAAACCAACTAACTTTGATCTTAGTAAGAAATACCCTGTTTTGATGGTTCAATACGGTGGACCAAACTCACAGGAAGTGCTTGATAAATGGAAAGTGGATTGGGAATATTACCTGGCAACACAAGGATATGTGGTAGCTTGCGTCGATGGTCGTGGAACTGGGGCGCGCGGAGCTGAATTCCGCAAATGTACCTATCAGCAACTCGGTATTCTGGAAACAAAAGATCAGGTGGAAGCTGCCAATTATCTTGGAAAACAGTCATTTATCGACAAAGACCGTATTGGAATCTGGGGTTGGAGTTACGGCGGATTTATGACACTGATGAGCATGAGCACTGGAGAAAAAGTATTTAAAACTGGTATTGCAGTAGCACCGGTAACCGATTGGCGATTTTATGATTCATCGTATACCGAACGTTTTATGCTTCGTCCACAGGAAAATTTCAAAGGATACGACCTTTCTTCAGCCATGCAACGTGCTGATAAACTGGAAGGCAGATTGCTGATTGTTCACGGAACTGCAGATGATAACGTTCACGCACAGAACACGATGCTTTATATCGACAAACTGGTGGCAGCTGACAAACAATTTGAAATGCAGTTGTATACCGACAAAAATCACAGCATTCTGGGCAAACAAACCCGTCATCATTTATATACCCGTATGAGCGAATTTCTGTTTAAAAATTTATAAATGCAGAGTTGGTACTTTTGATAAAATTACTATCTTTACGCTCGATTTTCAACTTATTGTAAGTAGTTGAACATGAAAACCATTGAATCAATTATCAAACTATTAATAAATTATCAAACTATCAATTAAAAAATTAATCACATGAACAAACAACAATCCAAAAGTTATGCATTGCCTATTGCAATGATGTTTGCACTATTTTTTATGATTTCATTTGTGACAGGTCTTCCAAGTCCAATGGGAGTAATTGTTGCAAAACAATTCGGAGCTTCTAACTTCGAATCACAGTTAGGCTTTCTTGCCAATTTTATTGCTTATGCTTTTATGGGAATTCCTGCCGGAATCATGCTTAAAAAAATCGGTTATAAAAAAACTGCTTTAGCTGCTGTTGCAGTTGGTTTTGTTGGAGTCGGAGTTCAATATTTCTCAGGAGTTGTCGGAAATTTTTCCGTTTATTTGATGGGTGCCTTTATTTCAGGTTTCTCCATGTGTATGCTTAATACAGTGGTAAATCCAATGTTGAATACTCTCGGTGGCGGTGGTAACAAAGGAAACCAGTTAATTCAGTTTGGAGGTTCAATCAATTCAATTGGAGCAACCATTACACCTATGTTGGTAGGTTATTTGATGGGAGCAGCTGCTGGTCGAACTATCGAAAAAGCAAATCCTGCACTTTTCCTTGCATTAGGAATTTTTGCTGTTGCATTTTTTGTATTATTCTTTGTTGAAATTCCTGAACCACATATGGAATCTGCAACTGAAAGAAAAGTAAAACATCCTCATAGTCCACTTTCTTTCCGTCATTTTATTTTAGGTGCCATTGCAATTTTCATCTATGTTGGTATCGAAATTGGAATTCCAAGTACAGCAAATCTATATATGACTGCATCTTCAACCGTTGGAACTCATTTAGGTTTGGGAATTGATGCCACAACAGCCGGAGGTATTGTTGGAGTATATTGGTTATTAATGTTAGTTGGGCGATTATTTGGTGCCTCTATCGGGTCAAAAGTATCGAGTAAAGCTATGTTGATTACAGTATCTTCATTGGGTCTTGTGTTTATTTTACTTGCTATTTTCATGCCGGTAACTAATACTGTTACTTTACCATACTTTGAAACTCAGGTACCTATCAGTGTTGCATTTTTAGTTTTATGTGGTTTATGTACGTCGATTATGTGGGGCGGAATTTTTAATTTAGCAGTTGAAGGTCTTGGAAAATATACTGCTGCAGCTGCCGGAATCTTCATGGTAATGGTTTGTGGTGGTGGAATTGTTCCATTAATTCAGGGTTTTGTATCTGACCACTTTGGTTATATGAATAGTTACTGGGTTATGTTTGCATGTTTAGTTTATATGCTTTACTATGGGCTGGTTGGTTCAAAAAATGTAAATAAAGATATTCCGGTAGAATAATAAATTATTAATTATTTCAGGTTTCAGGTTTCGTATTTAATTTAATGCGAAACATGAAACATGAAACATAAAACATGAAATAAAAATTATGGAAAAGCCCTATGTAATAGGAATGGATATGGGTGGAACAAATACCGTTTTCGGTGTTGTTGATGCCCGAGGAAATGTGATTTCTAAAAGTGCCATCAAAACAGGCTCGCACACAGACGTAAATCTATATATTCAGGATTTGTACGACGAATTAATCAAACTGATTGATGCTGCCGGTGGTGCTGATAAATTCAAAGGAATAGGCGTTGGTGCGCCTAACGGTAATTACTATACCGGCAACATTGAATTTGCACCAAACTTACCATGGAAAGGTGTAATTCCTTTTGCCAAATTAATGTCTGCTAAATTCGGAATTCCGACTGCTCTAACAAACGATGCCAATGCAGCTGCATTCGGTGAAATGACTTACGGAGCTGCACACGGTATGAAGAACTTTATTATGATTACACTTGGAACTGGTGTAGGAAGTGGTATTATTATCGATGGCAAAGTGCTTTATGGTCATGATGGTTTTGCTGGTGAACTTGGTCACACTACAGCTATCCGTAACAATGGACGCTTGTGTGGATGCGGCAAATCAGGCTGTTTGGAAACATACTGCTCAGCTACGGGAGTAGCACGCTCTGCCCGTGAAATTTTAGAAACAAGTACCAGTGAAAGTTTGCTTCGGAATATACCTGTAGAAAGTATTACCTCGAAAGATGTGTTTGATGCAGCTATGGAAGGCGATGAAGTGGCGAAAGAAATCTTCAACTTTACCGGAAAAATACTGGGCGAAAGTTTGGCTGATTTCGTAGCATTTAGTGCTCCTGAAGCTATCGTTATCTTTGGTGGACTATCAAAAGCAGGCGATTTGATTATGAATCCAATCCGTGAAAATATGGAGAAAAACTTACTTCCTTTATGGAAAGGTAAAATCAAACTGTTCTTCTCTGATTTGAAAGAAGCTGATGCAGCCGTTTTGGGTGCCAGTGCTTTGGCTTGGGAACTGTAAAATCAGTTGGCAGTTTATAGTTGATAGTTGACAGTTAATATTAAAGAAAATCCCTTTCTGAAATTTCAGAAAGGGATTTTTAGTACTCTATATTTCTATTGTGGTTAAAAAAATCAATGAAAGATATTCAGAAAATTACGTGGCACAGATGTTTCAAAGCTTACTACTTCGGTTGTAATAGGATGGTAAAAAGCCAATAAGCGAGCATGGAGACCTAATCTGCCAATCGGACTAATTCCTGCACCATACTTTTTATCACCTACAATCGGATGGTCGATTCCTTGCATGTGAACACGAATCTGGTTTTTGCGGCCTGTCTCCAATTCAATTTCGAGCAAGGAATAGTTTTCGTTTGACTTCACACAGCGGTAATGTGTAATGGCTTGCTGTCCGCCATTATCGGTATCGCTCGAATGGATTTTCAGTGATTTTTCGTTTTCAGTCAGCCAGGTCATAATCGTATCCTGTTCCTTTTCCATTTTGCCTTCTACCAAAGCCACATAAATTCGTCGTGTAATTATGCGATGCCAGTTTTCCTGCAAAATCATCTGTACTTCTTTTGTTTTAGCAAACATAATTACACCCGATGTTTCACGGTCGAGACGATGAACCACATAAATGCGATTAGCAGATGAGCTTTTCTTTACGTGTGTTTTGAGAATAGAGAAAGCAGTTGTTTCATCGGAATTTCCGGTGCTGACAGTCAGTAAACCTTCTTTCTTTTCAACTATTATGAGATACTGATCTTCAAAAATAATTTTCAGTTTCGGGTGGGATAGTTCAACATTTCCACGTCCGCTGGTTACTGCCACAAGGTCATTGGGTTGGAGTGGCAAATTAAATTGCGTGGTCACTTTATTATTCACCATTATCTGACGGTGAGCCAGCAAGGATTTGATTGAATTACGGCTCATTCCGCCCATTTTGGCAAGCAAGAAAGTCATTAGTTCCACCGGCTCAGTTACTTTCAGCTTGGTTTCTTTGGGAGCGGGTACTTTCGGTATTTTATTTCTCATATTAAAGTCTAAAGTCTATGGTCAAAAGTTTGTGTTAAATTTCTTTTTCTGTATAATGAATGGACATTAGTCATTTGACTTTTGACTTTTGACAACAAAAATTGCGGCATTTTCCCCATCCACAGCCGAGGAAGTAATTCCGCCTGAATAGCCCGAACCTTCACCGGCAGGGAAAAGTCCTTTGATAACAGTATGTTGACCGGTTTCACTATCTCGTGGAATGCGAACAGCAGCTGAAGAACGTGACTCCACTCCCACTACCACGGCATCGTTAGTCAGATAACCACGCATTTTGCGATCGAACTTTTTGAAGCCTTCGCGTAAACGACTGGATATATTTTCAGGTAACCAGAAATGCATAGGCGAAGAAATCAGGCCGGGCAAATATGAGCATTCCGGCAAATCAGCCGAAAGTCTTCCTTTTACAAAATCGCCCAAACGCTGTGCCGGAGCAACCTGACCAAGTCCACCGTTATTTTTATATGCCAGATTTTCTACATATTGTTGATACTTCAGTCCGGCTAACGCACCATATTCCTGAAATTCAGCAGGAATATCTTCGGGACGAATTTCAACCACAATGCCGGAATTGGCAAATGGTGAATTCCGTTGCGAAGCAGACATACCGTTCACCACAATTTCGTTCAAACCACTTCCGGCAGGCACAATATGACCACCCGGACACATACAGAATGAGTAAACCCCACGTTCATTCACCTGATCCACCAGATTATAACTGGCAGCCGGCAGATAGGGTCCGCGCTCTTTACAATGGTACTGAATGCTGTCAATCAATGATTGTGGATGCTCAACGCGAACACCCATGGCAAAACCTTTGGCTTCGAGGGCAATTCCCTGATTATGCAGCATTTCATAAATATCGTGAGCCGAATGACCGGTTGCAAGAATCAATGCGCTGGCTTCGAAAACACTGCCATCAGCGGTTTTGCAACCCACAACCTGATTATTTTCAATCAGAATTTCCGAAAGCTTTTGTTCAAAATGTATTTCTCCACCATGCGAAGTGATTGTTTTACTGATATTCTCAATTACCACAGGTAATTTATCAGAGCCAATGTGTGGATGCGCTTCATACAAAATATCTTCGGCAGCACCGTGGTAATGGAAAATTTGCAGAATGCGGTCGGTATTTCCTTTCTTTTTAGAGCGGGTATATAATTTTCCATCCGAAAACGTTCCTGCACCGCCTTCACCAAAGCAATAATTGGAATCGATGTTAATACCTTTATTCCTATGCAGTTGGGCAATATCTACTTTACGGTCGTGAGCATTTTTTCCACGTTCCAAAATAATGGGTTTTAATCCCGATTCAATAAGTTTCAGCGCGGCGAACAATCCTGCCGGACCGGCACCGATGATCAAAACAGGTTCTTTTGTTCCAACAAATTTGTAATCAAACTCCTCTTTGGGAGCTTCAGGTGCTACTTCATCCCAATAAACGTCAACAGTGATATTTACTTTTGGTTGAAACGAACGGGCATCGATTGATTTCCGGATGGTTCGTAAGCGGGTGATTCGTTGAGGAGAAATGACCAGTTTATCGGCCACTTGTTTGGTCAGTAAATCTTGTTTTTCAGCAAATTCGGGAGTGAGAACAAGTTGGAGTTCGGTATGCATAATCGGAATTAAATTTGAGCACAAAGATACACAAAATAAGTCGCTTTCTATTTCAACTCCATCCTTAGCTCTACCTTACGGTTAAGGGTAGTCCACTTTGGTGAGTTTTTCAGCAGACGGGTAAATTCCTTTATCAGCACTTCGCAGGTCGATTTTTGAACAATTAAGTCGGTTGGTGTTCCTGATTTATCGATATAAAAGCTGGCATGAATGTTGGCAACCGAATCTACACAGATGTTTTGTGAACGGTGTTGGTCGTAATATTTTCTGAATTCTTTTTCACCAAAAACAGTTTTTTTCGTCGAAATTGAAGAAACAGAGCCGGTCATAGAGGTCATTTTTCTGGTACCATAGCCAACCACCACTACTTCGTTCAATGCCAGTTGCGACTCATTCATTCGGATAATGTTTGAATCGGCATTTGCCAAAATTTCCTTTTTATCATATCCAATGTACGATGCTTCGAGTTTGTCTTTAGCAATTGTGGCCGGAAGTTCAAAGTCTCCTGATATATCGGTTACAACTCCCGTATTAGTACCCTTTATCTTAACTGTAGCACCAATTACCGGCTCACCTTTCGCGTCAACAACTTTTCCGGTAATTTTTCCTTTCTGTATATTCGTAGAAATACGGTTATCTGAAACCGAATTCTGATTCAGTGAACTTGCTCCTCGAATACGAACCGTAACTCCTGC
>CAIUTB010000166.1 GCA_903901975.1 uncultured Bacteroidales bacterium | reverse complement strand
TTATTTTGTCCTTTTACCAGCGTTTCAATCATTATTCTTCCGGTCAAATCCATTATCTTTAAGTCTGCAGGCACATCATTTCCAAGTGAAACTTTTAATTGATTATCTACAGCATAAATTTTGGCATTCAACATATTTATATTTTGAAGGGCATTAGGTGTAGTATAAATCAAACGTGTTACAGCAGGTGTATAATTTAACGCCCAGCCGGTAGGCAAGCTAGTTGAAGCAAAATTTCCGGTAATGACCGGAGCAGTTGAACTAGTTGATTTAATCAATACAATACTATCAACAAGGTTCGCAGGAGTATATGCTGGATCAAAAGTTAAGTTTAAAGCAGTTCCAGAGATGTTAACCGCTGCCGAAGCCGTTCCTAAATTAATTTGGTCCTGATTGACACCGGCAGAATTACCGCCTATTTTCAATGACAAAGTACTTTTGCTGAAATCTAGCGCAGTAGCGTTAATTGCGAATAAACCATAAGGAGTTGCTCCGTTTCCGTTACCCGGAGCAATCGTACCGGTAGATGGCACAAAAGTGCCGGTCATAAATGTTCCTCTTCCGGTTACGGTACCTCCACTATTGGTAAAAAGAATTTTTGAAGCACTATGAATGGCATAATAGGCATTCGGAATGGTCCCTATACCACCATTGGCAGGTACATTAAAATCAAAGGTAGCACCGGGGTTGTTGTAAATAAAACAGGAACCGGTATTGGATGTAGATCCTGTTATACCTGTGGTAACTGTAACAAGACCTCCACTATTGTTATTAAACGTACATAAGCTTCCACCAAACATCATACATCTGCCATAAGAGTTTAGAGATATTATGCCTGAATTATTCACGGTAGCATTTTTGAGATTCGCTGCTGTAAGAGCAGAACCACCGGTAACGGTAGTGCTGGTTGTAGTAATATTAGTACCATAGAAATTTGAAACAGATATCGTTCCACCACTCAGATTGTTGATAACCGCATAAGAAGTTGCATCAGTTCCGCCACAGTTAATACTACCGTAAGAAGAACTATAAGTGCCATCAATAATAATTGTTCCTGAATTTGCAAGTATGCTGGTAGCAAAGATTCCGGGGCCAAATTGAAGGGCATTGCCTGTAGCCGCCGAATTGGCATGAATCATTAATGTTCCGTTATTGGTTAATGTGGCAGTACTGGCTAATGATGCAGTTCCGGCATTAGTCATCGTCACGGTAGCTCCGGAGGTTAATCCACTATAGAACTCTATATTCGCATTTGCTAATATAGTAAAATTTCCAGCTGCAACCTGAAGCAAGCTACAGTTCTGATAGGCAGCAGCACTACCAATAACAGCCGTTCCATCAATTTGTCCATTTCCCAAAAGGTTCTTGAAAATATTTTTTGTGGCTGCCGGAGTGAAAGTCATGGTGCCACCCAAAACGAAGGTAGCTGTACCACCTGTAGCTTGTTTAAAAGAAACGCAATTGCCTGTCGCACCTGTCAATGACATATTGATAGATAAAACTCCGGTGTTTTTAAAAGTACTGTTGGCTGTGCCGTCTGCCAAAGCAATTCCGGGATTTATGTTGGCTAATTTCTGAGTAAGGGTTATTGAGCCGGCATTGTCAACTTCACCTCCATTAATTTGTAAAAGTGATATGGAACTTCTGTTTTGTTCTATAGCCAATATTCCACCTGAAGCTACTGTCAATTTGCCTTGAACAGTCATACTGTTAATAATACCGGCATCGGTTGACAATGTTACTTGATTGCCACTGGCAATAAAAACCGAATCAGTTGCTGCCGGAGTTTTTCCGCCTGACCAATTGGATGCAGTTGCCCAATCGCCACCGGTTAAAGGTCCTGTCCAGGTTACAGATTGTGCAGAACTAAACAAAGTAATAAAGCTAAATATAGCCAACAAAACAGCCACTTGAATAAAATTGAGGCTGAATAACGAAGTAAATGTTTTTGTCTTCATAATGATTTTTTTAAGTTTAATAATTTATTGTTTTTTAATTATCTAGGAATAATTTTCTGAACAAAAAATAGTTTATTTGAATTTTTATTTTAAATACGTTGATTTCTGTTTTTAAATGAATAACCGGCTATTTTTTTTTATAACCGGTTATTACGGTTATCCAATTTTTACTGATTGTTACTTTTCAACTTTAATACTGAAAGTTGAAGGCGACAATCCGGGTAATGTTGTATTATAGGTTGAAGGATCAGAATTTTCATAAACGATGAAAACACGCTTACTTACACCATTTATAGTGGTTCGAGTCAGCACTACAGAATTTCCAATTATTCTGCTCGAATATGGGAACGTTGTTGCACCTGCAGGGTATGAAATTAATGACACATATTGTCCGGCAGTTGCAGTAGTGGTTGCTCCCACTGTTTGAGTTGCCATTGCATCTGCATTCAATGTAGTAAAATCGGCAGACGTAATAGCGCTTGCGACTTTCAATTCACTAACGACAGGTGTTCCCGGCCAAGTGGCAGTTGTATACTTATATGAGCCGGAATAATACCAATCGCCCCAGTCATCGTAGGTTGCCAATGGATTAATCTTCATATTGTAGATACGCAAATTGGCTGAAGAGCCTGTGGCACAAAGAACTGCATCTAAGTTTGGAACTTGCGACATAGCATCTTTCTCCAAATAAAACGGATTTCCATCTGCCAAACCTTTGTTTATAGACAAGAATCCTCCAACCGTCGAGTTTGGTAATCCATTGCCACTTCCGGCAGCAACAACATGTTCAAAGAGATAGTACCCAACTGTTACCGGAATCTTATATGAAGTTGTTTTGTAAAGACTTGAAACCTCCAGATTGATCCATCTCAGGTTTACATCTGCATTTACGGCAACATTAATTGGACAATTGCGAGTATCTGTAATAGGTACATCCTGTGAAGATTGACTTCCATCAAGCATTACTTTTGTAATTTTAAAACTTAAAATATCTGTTGTCGAAGTAGCATTACCCACAATATTAATACTGGCATTTTTATCAAAGGCCATTGGCATTGAACTTGGCAAAGATGAAGTTGGTGAACTCAATGTTACAAGCGGAAACGGATATAATCCTTTCACAGTAATACTAGTGGAGTCTCTTGACGTTTTGCCTAAAGCATCAATAGTTGTTACTACAAACCATTTCATATCTACATTTGCATGTAATACAGAATAACTAACCGGGAAAATGAGTGGATTTGTTATAGCAGGAGTTCCAACATTACTAATACCGCTTGAAGTACGGATAAAATAATTTACTGAAGTAAGCGCTGAATGTCCTGTAATTGTTCCACTTGCCGTAAAACTTGCATACTCATCAGCAATAATTGGAACTAAGCTGGTCGTCGGTGGAGGCATAAGCACAAATTTGATGGGCATAGTAATAATTTTTATTTTGCCATAAATATCCGTAGCTGTTATACGAATTCCGGTA
>CAIUTB010000165.1 GCA_903901975.1 uncultured Bacteroidales bacterium | reverse complement strand
CGTGCCGAACTGAAAACCCTGATGGAAATCATTGACGACAAAGACGCTGAAAGGATGCAGAAGTTTTTGAAAATGGTGCGGAAAAATATAGAATAGAACAACCCCTAACCCCTAAAGGGAAAGTAAATTAAAATTTATATTTTATTGTATTTTAATCTGATAATAAACGCCTTACGTTATAAATGTAAGGCGTTTTTATTTATCTACATTACACAAACGTTACACAAAAGAAGGTATTTATTTACAAACGGATACAAAGATATAACATTTGAAGGGAATATGTGATAAGTATTCAGCTAAAAACCGTATAGCTGTTTTACATCCATTTGCTCCGGCAATATTACAAAAATCTTTCTGAATCTCAATAAGCATTTTATGAGCCCAAGTGATTTCATCACCAGGGCTTGTTTTATAGCATCAGAAAGCATCAATTAGCACTAATCATGTATTTATTAAACACGTGATTGACTTGTAATTTTACAAGAAAAATCAACTGTATGAAAAAAGTATTTTTTAAACTGCCCGAATGGTGGAAAGCTGATACGCCTGCTTTTGCTCGTCTCTTCCAACTTATCTCCAGTGCTATTGCTGCATTGCCCTTGTATTATGCTGCGCTCCCTGAAGAGTTTAAATCAGCTATTCCAAGCTCTTATTTAAAGTACATTGCCATTGCCGGTGGTATATGTGCATTTATCCTCCAATTCTTTAATAAGAAACAATCATGAGCAAGCTAGGCAAATACTTCTCACTGGAAGAATTGACAGTAACCCATGAGAACCTGGACAACACACCAGGACAGATACAAATCCAAAAGCTAAAGGAGCTAGTCAAAAATATTCTGGATCCAGTCAGGGAAATGATTGACGAGCCGATAGTAGTCAATTCCGGCTACAGAACTTTAGCGGTAAACAAAGCCATTGGCGGGGCTCAAAAACCTATCAGCCAACATACCAAAGGCGAGGCAGCGGATATTGAATGCTTTGATAATGCCAAGTTGTTCCAGGTTATCCGGGAACATTTTCAGTTTGACCAATTGATTTGGGAAAAAGGAAATGATCTACAACCCGACTGGGTTCATGTAAGCTTTAAAAGCAAAGGAAACCGCAACCAGATACTCAAATATAAAAACGGAGAATACATACAACTATGAAAAACATAATTGAAATTTTAAAGAAATATGCTCTGGTAATATTAGCCATTTTGATTTGTGGATTCTCAATGTTTCAAAAATGCGATTCTAAGCCCGAAACACCGCAACCGGCAACCATTGACAAGCGGAACATAAACAAGTCAAAAGAAGATAGTTTAAATAGCGTTAGAGCCAATATTCTGCTTAATCAGAAAGATAGTATCATTTCGCTTCTTAACTCAAAACTAACGAAAGAAAAAGCAAATACAGCGACTCAAAAAGCTGAAGCTTGGAAACAACATTCTATCAACGATTCACTTCAAACAAAGTATCAAAAGGAAAAGAACCTGAGCACTTGCGAAGATCTTGTCCGTGGTTTGAAGCTCGAAATAACAGAAAAAGACAGCGTTATAGAAAGTCTCTTTTCTGAAATAGACAACTACTCCTGTGAGGTGGAAGAACTGGAGGGAAAAGTGGAAATTCAGAAAGGCGTTATCGAAAGCAAACAAGAATTGATTGCTTGTAAAGATTCAACAATAACTTTCTACAAGGTACAAAAACAGAAAATGGATTTCTGGAACAATGTCAAAATCAAAGTAGCCGGAGTAATCATATTTATTAAAACTATTGGATTGCTACTCAAATAGATTTATTGTATTAGCTCGATAGCATTGAAAAGCATCAATTAGCATTATTTATGCATTTATAACACAGTTGGTTAATCAGTATTTTTACTGAAAATTTTTTAGTACAAACAATTAAAACTTACAACTATGGCCAGACAATTAGGACATGTAAAGTACAAAGGAACGATTGGCGAGATTCGCCATTTCAAGATTAAAGGAATGACTGGGAGTTATGCCGGTTTAAAAGGTGGTGCAACAGGCGATCAGATTAAAAATGATGCCGGTTTTGTTCGTACCCGTGAAAACATGAATGAGTTTGCAGCTTGTGCCCGGGCAGCTAAGTCAGTTCGTGTGGGTTTGATTATGCTGATGAAGCAAATGAGCGATGCTCATCTGACCGGTCGACTGACTGCCATCATGAAGAAAATCAATCTGGAAGATCAGACAGAAGCTCGTGGTTATCGCGCCATTTTGATTTCAACTCAAAGCAAGTATTTGCTGGGTTTGAATTTCAACAAAAACATCAGTTTTGACGGTTCATTTATTGCTCCGTTTGAATTGACTGGAAATGTTGACCGCAACAGTTCAACTTTGACTGTACCGGCATTTAATCCGGCAAAATCAGTGATTGCTCCCTCTGGTGCTACTCACTTCAGATTGATTAATGCGATTTCAGTGATTTCAGATTTTGCATTTAATGCAACTACCGGAATTTATGAACCGATCCAACCTGAACTGAATGAGATTTCAAATGTAGCTTTTTCAGCTTACCTGGATTTGAAAGTTGAAACTGCAGCTCCGACAGTTCTTACCAGTGCTCTTGTGGGAGAACCAGAATTGAATGACGATGTAACGGTGTTGAACTCAGTTGGTATTGAATTCTATCAAAAGGCCGGTAATGATTATTATCTGCTGAATGCCGGTCACGCATTGAAAATTCAAAGCACATTCTAACAGCCACAATCGGTTTGTTAACTACTCAAAAGAGTGTTCCTGAATGGGACACTCTTTTTTAATGCCTGATAATTGAGGCATTTATTCAAAGATTCTATAAAGAGTGGACTTATGTTGGTTTTATATTGGCTTTATGTAGGGCTTTTGCTGGACTTAGTATGCTATTTATTTGCAGCCATCACTCGAAAAACGGGAAATAACTTTTGGGGCCGTCCCATCGAGCCCGAAAAAAGTTATTCTCGTTTTTCCGCTGAAGCTAACTATAGCGAAAATGGAGTTGGTCACCAAAGGCAACCAACCCCACCCCACACACGCTCAGTTAATGTACTTGTAAAACAGCATCCGCTTGGCATTGGAGATTAAAAGCAAGTTTTGCTTGTAATTTTTTTCCAATGCTTCCAGACTGCGGAGAGTAGAAACAGCTTTTTCGAACTTAGCCGGATTTTCAGTGGCTTTATTTAAACCATCCAACAGGCAAGATTTTACATCCCGCAACACTACAAACGGAATAACCGAACCCCTCAAAAACGGATAAAAAGCTTTAGACTGCCACAAGCTATACGACAGCCAGAAAATTTGTTCTTTTTCTGCTTCGCATTTACATTGAATTACAAAACAATTCGGACAGGGAGCTGAAAGCGGCTTGCCGCTGTTATTTCCTTTGTTTAAAATGAAGAAATGAGGCATTGAATAAACAACGCCCTGACGGTGTGATTTGATGTTGAAAGTGCTCATAAACTGGAGGATTAAATGGTAAAAACTAAAAGCAGCTGCTGCGCCCGTAAATAATTTTTACCCCCAGAAAAGAGAAAGAAAAAAAGAAGAAGAAAAAAAAGAAAAATATAGCCGTCTTATTAGGCGGACGGATTGGGCTGTCAAGGTTTTTGGGAAAAATACTACCTGAAGCTTGCGTAGGTGTGGAGATTTTTTCTCAAAACACGAAGTGCCTGACCTTCTATGTTGTAATCCAAATAATTTGAGTAATATTTTTAATATTTAATAAATATTCATTGTATATATCAGATAATGAGCACATTGATATATGATATTTTTATATTTATATGAGTCTTTAGACAATAAGATTTCGGCACTACATATCAATGTACTGCATAATTATAAAAATTAACCTGTCAATATCCCGCAAAAACAACCTTCTATCAGTAGTCAATTTGTATTTGCTACATTTCCTTTTTCAGTTATCGGGCGTAAAAGTGCCGTAATCTTTACTAAGCGATCATTGCCGCAGGTCAAGCCAACCGGTCACTTGATTTATATTATTGTTTTTACAGGTTTTGTCCTACGATACCCATTTGATAAGGACGTTTGTTTTTAAGGGTATAATACATTCGATTCAGCAGTTTTCTTGCAATGCGAATGATTGCTTTATTAGGCTGCATTCTTTTTATATACGTGTTATAGCTTAGCGATAAAGCAGTATCAATTCTAACGGCTACCCAAGCACTTTCCACCAACATGCTTTTCAGTATTTTCTGTCCTCTGAAAGTCATTTCACCCTTATTTTCTTTCTCGCCACTGGAATGACTGGTGGGAACCAGTCCCACATATGAAGCCAAATCGTCAATAGTTCTGAAACGTTCCACGTTTTCTATTTGGGTGATAAAAACTACTGCATTTGTGATACCTATGCCTGGAACAGTTTGAAGTAACTCGACATTTTGTTTGTACCTGTCCGAGCGACAAAGTACCCTAATCTTTTTATCTATTTCCAATAAAAGTTGCCGTTGGTTTTCGGCTTCCCAGATAAGCATATCCAAAGCTGCTCTCCCCGACCATGTTTCGAGTTTAATCTCTTTCAACCATTGCATAAAGTTCCTACTCCAATGGGTTCTGGTATTTTCAAAATACTCGGGATAATTTATTCCGAAGAAAAACAGAAACGACTTAATTCTTACTTTGAATCGGGTCATGTCTTTAACCAGCGTACTGCGAGTTCGTACCAATGAACGGTCTTCCATAGTTTCACTTCCCAGAATGTGAATTGGGGTCAATAATCCAGAAC
Source organism: uncultured Bacteroidales bacterium (assembly GCA_903901975.1). GTDB lineage: Bacteria > Bacteroidota > Bacteroidia > Bacteroidales > Paludibacteraceae > Paludibacter. Next base: position 2,405 of record CAIUTB010000165.1, on the reverse strand, counting down.
GTAGTGCCTTGGCAATTTTTCTGCTGTCAACAGGATCATTTTTGTGATACTGTTCTTTTTGTGTAGTTGGCACATCGGCAGGGTTTATTACAATATTGTTTATACCTAGAGACATTAGACGGTAATGAGCCCAAAAGCCACTAAATCCAGCTTCATAAGCAGAATGATAGCTTCCATTAGGAAAATGTTTCTCTAAATAGCCAAATAACACTTCCGGTTTTGGTGGTTGACTAAATGTTTTGTGTGGTTGAGTTTCGGTAAGTATCGTTACCGTCCAACTCTTTAAATGGACATCAATTCCCACATAAATGTTTTGTCCTTTAAAGTCTAATTCATTTCTTTGTAGCATAAGTCATTGTATTTATGGTTGATAATTAAAATAAAAGTCAATATTAATCCAATTTATATAGTACTCATCAGTCATTGTACCAATTTACCACAAATTAAAACATATTTTGTAGCAAGTTTGGTTTCCACTCGGACAAAGCGGGTAATAACTTTTTTGAGTGGAGCCGTCCCATCGAGCTCAGGCGATAAAAAGTTATTCTCGTTTTAGGCCGCCAAAAGTAATTATCTTTCGAGAACGCGTTTACAAACATAGGGACTTTACTGCCCAAAGCGTTGGTCTGTGTTGGCCGCCTTATCTTTGCTGGATTTTTTATTTTTTTGTCGGTAAATATTATACTCAAAAAGTCCTTGTTGTATTTGTCTTTTTGATATTTGTTTTTTGAATCCTTTTGGAAAAAGAGACCATTCCTTATCAAAACCAAAAGGATTTTTTCATTGGGGCTAACTCGCCGCAGAAAATAAAACATACCGCTGGAAATGCGAGGGAAAAAGAGCTTGGGTAGTGACTGACTGAATTAATGGAGCTTGCGGAATGGAAAGGAAGGAGACTACCGAAGCTGTGCGGTGCTGAGGTGTATGCTTGAAATGAAGGAGAAATGGAGTGTCGGGTTTCGCGGTGAGGAACGAACAAGAAGCCCAGAACGAAATGGAACCGGAATGGAACGCATATACCGCAAGCACATGGATAAATCAACCCGGAATGTTTTTATTTACTGCACAACTAAAGGGCGGTGGGGAAAATGAGGAATTGCACGAAGTGCTAAACAACTTGCAAGCTGCTGAAAGGAGCTTGACATCTGTCCCCATATTTTGAAAACCTATTATGGTTTTCATTGCTACCCGAATTTTATCTTCAATGAAAACTATAAGTGGTTTTCGGGGCTTTACTTTCGGGTTGGCGAAGCCTTAATAACGTACCGATAAGGTGTTATTACTTTCCCCTCTGCCTTTAGGCGATTAATGGGGCTAACTCTATGCAGTGGGAGAAAATAGACCTTTGGAAATGCGGGGATAAAAGGCATAGGTGGCGACTGAATGGAACGAAACAATGGGTTGGAGAATGAAATGGAGCAATACTGGCTGTTGTGTGTGGAATATTTGTGAGAGGATACAGCCGGAGCAGCAAAATGGAATGACTGGGTTGATTTGTGTAGTGGAATGAAGAAGGCACTTATGCCGTGCGGTGCTGAGGTGGGTGAAATGAACTGAATGCAATGGAGTGAAGGGTGGATGGCGGTGAGGTACGAACTGCCTCCCCCGAAACGAAATGAGAGAAGAGAATAAACCTACCGCAAGCACATGGTAATAAAACCCGACCTATTTTCTTCCACTGCAACCACTATTGGGTGGTGGGGAAATCTTGAGGTCTTCGGGCAGCGTAGCGGGGCAAAGCGTTGATTTTGTGCGGCTATTATACATAATTAGGTTATGGGCTTCCCTATTGATTTGCCGTCAGGCAAGGAAATGACCATTACTACATGTTATGTATAATAGCTTTGAGTTGTTTTTTTTCTGGCGCAAATGCAGCACGGCGGTGGCGGTCCCGCTTTAGACCGGGATAAATCTCCGTGCAAACGTTTTTTTTGCTATTCTGCAAAAAGTGTGACAGAAAAAAAACAACGAAGGGTTGATTGTGTGGAAGCCGACAAAAAGACCGTGCAAGCCCAGAGGAACGAGGGGCGGGGATTTTTGGCGGCTGGGGATTGCCCTCGGAGCTGCCCGTAAAATACTTCCAGGCGAAACCTGACAGCTCCAATTAATTGTTAATCATCCAATAAATTGTGTTTTAATATTACACTTTTTTATTTTATACATTTCCCTCTTCAATAAATTTACTCGGACTAATATTGTAGTAACTTTTAAAAGCGGTGCTGAAATAATCAGAATTACGGAATCCGGTAAGGTAGGCGATTTCGCTTATCTGATACTTTTTTTCTTTAAGCAGAACTGCTGCCTTTTTCATTTTAATTTCCTTTATAAAGTCCTTTGGATTGTCCGCTGTAAGAGCTTTTAGTTTTTTATAGAATACTGATCTGCTCATGGCCATTTCAAGTGCT
>CAIUTB010000164.1 GCA_903901975.1 uncultured Bacteroidales bacterium | reverse complement strand
TGTCGAGCAAAGGTGTAAGTACAATGTCATCAGGACTTCCGGCTTTCCATTTTGTTGAAAATCCGTGATATTCAATTTTTCCGGTTAACGGATTTACCAATGATAAACGGCTGTTTATCGTTTCACAGGGCAGCAAACTAGCCACTTTATTACTTGCAGCTTCCAAAATAATCTCAGCATACGAATCATAGAAAACCGAAAGATCGTTGCTCCATTCCTGAACTGAATTTACATAGTTGTTGTCCTCCAAAAACTTGAAAATATCAGGAAAATCGCTTGCCAATTGCTCTTCCAACATCACTTTTTTAGTCACCGGGTCTTTCACTTTTTTCATCACCATTACGCCATCACCGTACGCCATTTTAGCATTGAATTCGATATTCGAAGCCACGGTTACATTGGCGTAAACTTTGTCCATCATCTCTGCCGGCAAGTTGTTGTTCTGGCCACGTTTCACAAATTTGATTTGCTCTTTCATACCCTTGATGGTAATGTCGTCGGTTGGTGTATTGGCATCACCCACCATATCGCGGCTGTCACCCATTACCACCATGGCTTTTGCTCCGGCTAAATATGCCGAAGTAGTAAAATCAAAAACCTCATTAATGTCTTTTGTCCCTTTTGCCATTACAGATAAATTTTAAATTCGTTGATTCTCATAAATAAAATCTTTCTGAAAGTATGGGGCTTGTTTTCTCCTTCTGGAATGATATTTACCGTTGCACCTTTGGAGTGAATACTACTCAAAGTGGCATTATGGTAGATTTCCAATTCGCCCAATTTCTTGGCGTACTGAAAACTGAAAGGTTTCGGTTTACCTAACCGATCTCTTTCTTCCATTATTTTCCAAATCTGTGAGAGGTGAATGCGTGAATCCATACTTTCTGTATTGTTTTATACAAAAGTAGGGAGAGGAGTTTGGTAGATAAAGGACAATTTTCTACCTGTAATTATAATTTGTAAAGTGGTGTAAGTCGGGGTAAGTCGGTGCAAGTCGGGGTAAAAATTGCAGGTTTTGAGAAAAAACAACATATACTAGTCACTTGCTTGTTACAACAAAGAAAAATGAAAACGACTGAATTTCATATTTGAAATTCAGTCGTTGAAAATATATGATATCCTACAATATCACTTTAAATACTTTATTCTCAGTTTCCATTTTTTATTATACCCTCGTACTTTTCTTCAATTCCTTCGGCAAAAACATATCTATTTCATCATCTGAAAATGTTAGTTCTTCATTTGATTTTAAAGCTTTACTTGCTTTATCATATGCTCCATTTATTGACCTTGGAGCACCTTGATATATGTTATGAAGTTCAGCTTGTAATTCATCTCTCTTTTTCGTTATCTTTTCAATATCCACAATTCCAGCTTTTATGTCTGTTAGCAACGAAAGGTATGTTTCACGAATGTTCCAAAGATTAGAAGCGCAATCTGCGTGTTTTTGAGCAATTTGACCTAAATCGTAATTTTTAAGATATGTATTTAATGCTAAAAGTGTTGTTGATATAATAGCAGTCAAAATACCTACCCATTTTTGGTTTCCAAAAACAGTTATCATAATACCAGTTGTTGTAATCGCAGACAGAATAATTTGTGTGATTTTTATTGTCTTATTTCTATTTATCAATATATCAGCACACTTTTCTTGCGTCTTGTAAGTCCATGCTACTCGACCAAAACATTCACGAATCTGAGATTCGAGAATATTAATTTGGGAATTTAGTTCCATATATTTCTCTCCATTTTTGATTTGCTGACCACTCGTATTTTTTCTCTTCATACACCAAAGCCTCCAAAGACAAATTATAACATTGTCTAGCCTTATTTTCAAAATTGCCTTTTCTCCAAACATATTGACTTGAACCAGGTGAAAGCCAATATTGTTGTGATGTATTTTGATTCATGAGATACATAAAGAAATCTCTTGTCATCCAATCATAATACATATATGAATTACCTTTGTATTCCCATTCTGTCAAGAAATTATATGCTAATGTGTCTATTAGTAGTCCACCAATTGGAACATCCCAAGTGTCTTTCCACGCTCTAGCCATACGGCATAATCTCTTTAAATTGTTATTGCAGACATGTGCATTAGCTCTTATTATCTCTGCAATCTCAGGTTTTGGATTTGTTGTTTTCCAACTCCCACCACTATTTGAGTCTGGAAATGTAAAACTTCCATTTGCGTTTAAGAAACAAGGAACTATTTCAAAACATATACCATCCGTAAAGTTCAATTTTATAACTTGTCCATCTGCTCCTAAATAACTACTTGAGTAAGTTTTACAGATAGCATTTTTTACAGCCTGTAAGAGACTTGATTGTCCGTTAAATGTATATGCATTATATTGAGTATATAAGCTATAAGGTAAAATAAAAAGCATATCTATATCACTTACGTGGATTGCAGTTCCTCTTCCATAAGAACCAACATAAAGGCTATTCAAAGTCTCAGAACTATGACCGTAAAATTCGGTATTTAGACGCTTTGTTATTTGTTTGTACCTACTAGATACATTGTCAACTACAGTCTGAGGCATTCTCAGATTTGTGCAGAAAGTTCCAAATTTGTCACTAATACTCATATTATATTTTGTTTTTTGTATGGGGAATAAAGACCGAGCGTGTGTTGAACTAAATTCCCTTCGGGAAGGGCTTTGAATAGTTCTGTTTCTTAATTAATACCTTATATTTATATTTTCCGTTTCAAGATGCTGAAAGTGGAGTTACCAGCTCCATTATAATCAAATCTCCATTATTAATTCTAATTTTTCAGCATCATGAAAACAGAAAATGAATTTACTGTTATTGGTCGTGCCATG
>CAIUTB010000163.1 GCA_903901975.1 uncultured Bacteroidales bacterium | reverse complement strand
TGAAATTCTTTGGCGTAGAATCAAGTATCAATGGATACCTTTTGATGCTTATATCTGTTTTCAGAATCTCAAAGAACGCTTGTCGTATGTGTTGTCCAATTTTGGAGGAAAATACGACATTATATTTTAGACACTACTTATAACACTTATTCGCAGATATTTTTTCATAATTTTTATGCAAACGTTTGCAAAGACATAGTTCGCTGACTACAAGATGAATCAAAGAAAATAAAGACCGGAATTCTGAGAAAACCAGACCAGGATTGGAGGATATACGAATGTAGACAGACTAGAAAAGGAGAAAAATTACTACACACAACTCAAAACAAAAAAAATCCCTGAAAAACTCAGGGATTCTTGAAGATAATGCAGTGTTTCCGGTGATATTCTTATTAGCCCAACTTAGCTTTAAAGGGATCGTTATTAAAATACTCCGGAATTTGCAGATGGACTTCACCCGGTGCAGGTGGAGGTGTTGATTCCAATTGTAAGGAAATTTCATTATCCAGTTTGATTTGAGCCAGCGCTGGAGCAATGTAGGTGCGTTTTTCTGTTGTCATTAGTATATGTTTCAAGATGTTGTTATTTCAGGATTACTTTTCGGGTTACATTCTTTCCGGCTGTGTTTACGGTGAGCAGATATACACCCGGAACTAATCGTGGGGTGCGAAGTGCTTTATCGCTTGCCAACAGATTCGTTGACAGCAACTTCTGCCCTACTTCATTATAAACCGTTACAGTCGTATTAGCATCAGACAAACCATGCACAATTATTTCATTGCTTGCATTGCTCGAAATCCAGAAGCTGCCTTCATTCGCTGAGTTTAAACCATCGGTGACAGACGGCGTTTTGAAAATCAGTGAAAAACGGTCGGCACTCGAAACCTGATCCGAACTAAAAGTATAAACAGCATCAGTGGTCAGTTCCTGATCGGTATTCAGCAGTTTATCCAGCAGGAAAATCCGGGTATCAGCCGCGAAATTGCTTATTTCAGTGGCTTCTATCGTAAAGTTATTCGATTGTCCGGTACTGAAGCCCAATGGCATTTCAAAGGTCGATGGCAAGGTTTTCATCCCGTTAATCACAAGCTGTTTTGTACCGGCTAGCGTATAAATTTCAGGAATGGCTGCATTGGCATTACTCATTTTGGGTGAATCGAAAGCATCATAATCGTTGGAAGCATCAGCATTGAAATACACGACCGTTTCATCCGTTTGAATAGCATTAGAAACCTGCAAACGCAACAGCTGCTTAATAGATTTTGTAGCAGACGGTAATTTAATCGGATTGGCCGACCCATCGCCATGCGAACGCATAGCATTAGTAAGTGTAACTGTTCCTCCACCTGTATTTGCCAGAACCCAGAATGCCTGCATAGTTGCAATATTACCGGAAGTACTTATCGGAGTTCCCACATCACCGGTAGCATTGTAAGTTTGGAAAGTGTACGAACCGCCAGTTTTGGTACGATACCAAATGCTGGATTGTAAAATACTTGCATTGCCCGAATTTAAAACCAATACTGCCGACCAGTTCAGGTAGGAAGGATAGGGATTTCCAAGCAAATTATAACCGGTATAGCTAGCACCCAAGGCAGTTACCGGAACTTGAATTTTTCCATTATTCAGATTTCCGGAAATATTCCAGGTAGTAGTTCCCGCAGTCGAAGCGGTTGAAATATACCCAACACCCGGCACTAAATCAGCACCATTGCTCAAAGTCGTCCAGGCAACTGTGCTTTCATCTCTTTTTAATATGGATGCACCAAAACTAAGAGCCGTGGTGGTTTTAGCACTAACCGGAACTGATACATACCAGTTACGGTCTGTAGCCGCAATATCCTGATTAACAGTACTTGCTAAAGTCGGTGGTGTGTCGGCACTATTATTATCAACATACGATGCAGAAGCACTTGCGGTATTCTGAAGCGTTAGGGTTGAGTTCAGCACTTTTCCATCCGCTAATGTTAGCTGGCCACCGGGGGCAACAGTAATTGAATGAACTGTTGTAGGAGAAACATTATCTACCGTTAAAAGCACTCCATTCGGAACAGTCAAATCGGTACCCGGCAGTAAACTGGATGTACCGATACTTCCTGCAACTGCATCGGCTGCAATAGCGGTGATGCTAAACGCTGTGGCACTTGAACTGGCTGCGTTATAATTAGCATCCGTTGTAACCGAAGCAGTTACGGTATAACTTCCTACCCCAGTTGGTGCTGTAGAGCTGGCAGCATAAGTTGTTCCACTTACCCCAACATAACTGTAGCTTACTGTCCCGGTTGAAGTTGTAGTTACAGCGTTTGGACCTTGAGCAGAAGCATTGTAAGTATAAGAGCCAACAGTTACAGTTACTGTTGTATTTGCTTTAGCAATAGTAAAGGCTGTTGCACTTGAACTGGCTGCATCATAACTGGCATCAGCTGCTACAGAAGCAGTAACCGTGTAAGTTCCAACAGCACTTGGAGCTGAAGTTGAACTATAACTTGTAGCTCCGGTACCAGTATAAGAATAAGTTAATGAGTTTGCTGAACCTGTTTTAGTAAATGCAGGTGTTTGAGTAGAACCAGTATAGGTAAAGCTAATTGTACCATTTAACACTACACTGGATGTATTCTTTGTTGTTACAGTTATTGTTCCTGAATTTACACTGGCGTTTCCATTGGTTGCTCTTACTCTGTAATAATAGGAAGTGTTAGGAGTTAAACCACTTATTGACTGTGTTAATCCTGAAACAGCTAAATTACTATAACCAGAAACTAAACTACTGAAACTATTATCTGTGGCAACATCTAACAAATAACCCGTAGCACCCGTTACAGTATTCCAATTAGCCGAAAAGCTTGTCGAGGTCAAATTCGAAGCAGCAGTAGCTACAGGTGCATTTGTTGCAGTTAAGACAGTTATAGTTCCAGAATTAGAGCTTGTATTATTAGTTCCTACTGCACGAACTCGATAATAATAAGTAGAGTTAGCCGACAAACCAGAAACAGGCTGAGATGTTGATGCTACATTTAAGTTATCATATCCTGATACAATTTTATTTTGCAAAACACTTATGTTATCTAGATAAAATCTATTTTTAGTTGCAATTTTAGCCGAAATTTTAATTTTAGAATTTGCTGTACCTCCAGTTATACTAACTGTCTGTGGAGTTGAAGTGGATGTAGCGGTAAAATCAGTTCCTACCTGAGTAAAAGTTGAACCATCAGGAGCATGAAAAACTTGAATAGATGTTCCTGTATCTGTACCAAATAACATTAAATCAAAAGACAAAGTAGCATTTCCTGAATAAGCAGATAAATCAATCGTCTTAGTTGTTAAATACCCTAAAGAAGAAGCACCACCTAATTTTATTGAACCACCTGCTTGATAAACAGAAGCACCAGCCCATCCTGTGGTTTGTAAATAAGTATTTAAAGTAGTTGAAATATCAGTGTTATCTGGTGATGAAATACTTCCTGTTACGCAGCCATTAAAGTTTTCAGTTAAATCAGGGATATTAAATAATGAATTTGTTGCAACATCCAATTTATATGAATTTGCACCAGTTACACTTCCCCAATTTGCAGTAAAACCTGAAGAGGAAACCGAATTAGCAGAGTTAGCAGTTGGTGCTAAAACAGCATTTTCAATTGAAAATTCATCAATACCCTGATTACAGAATCCTGTACCATAATTTGAATTTGAAGCAAATCTGAAAATTACTGTTTGGTTTACATAACTCGTTAAATATACTACATTCTGAGTCCAAGGTGATGTTGAACTTGTTCCAAACACAGAATTGCTTGAAGTATGTTGGTAAATATCTGTCCAAGTTGCTCCATTATCATTACTTATTTGCAAAGACAACGGCACAGGATTGGTTTTATTACCAGTATTACCTAACCAGTAATAATATCTAACTTGCTTTACTGTCCCATCAAGTACTATTGAAGGTGAAGTTAAATAGTACTGATTATATGACGTACTTGCGTTAAATACATTCAAAAATGCGAAATAAGTTCCACTCTGAGGACTTGCCACTCCGTTAGTAGCATCAGCAGTTGTTGTACTCCAATGATAAGTAGCATTTGCTACAGCTTCACTTGCCGTCCAACATCCTAATGATGCCGAGAAACTTTCAGTAGCAGGGAATGAAGAGATAGATCCACATTCAGTTGTAAAATTCCATGTTGTAGTTGTTAGTATTCCAGCATAAGCATTACCAGCAATATCTGATATTGCAGTAGCGGCTATTTGAACATAGTAATCAGTACTATAAGCAAATGTACCTGTCGGATTAATCGTAGCAGTATTAGTTGAGAAAGTAATACGACTGTCATTGTAAGGAATAGTTTCAAAAACAGTACCATCCCCTTTATAGATTACTATATTCCCTGCAGTACCTGCTTTTACAGGTTCAGAAAATGAAATAGCAAGGTTTTGATTAATTGTAACAGTTGTATTCCCATCGGTTGGGCTTAATGTTAATAGCGTTGGTAATATACCGTCAATTACAATTGTTTTTTGACCAGCAATGGAATTTACACCGCCAACAGCTGGTAAAGTCAGAGTGGCAACTATTCCATCTGTTGAATTTATAGTTCCACTGTTTAATGCTAATGAATTGGTTTTATAGTCTAAATCAGTTGTAACATCACCAGATACTACTGTGTAAGAAAAATTCAAAGTATTAGCACCTGAACCAGATGAATAGGTTGCATACTCGTCAGTAGTTCCAGTCTCCAACTGAATACGAGGAGTTCCTGTAACTGTAACATTATCAGTAAACGTAATCGCCACATTAACAACATCACCAATTTTATAAGTACCATCAGCTGTGCTTGATGTTACATTTGTTACTGTAGGTGCTATTGTTGTAAAACTCCAACTTGCATTATTAGGAATCCCTGCATACGAATTTCCATTTAGGTCTTTAATAGCAGTTGCATCGATTAAAATATAGTATTTTACACCAATAGCTAAATCAGTAGGAGGATTAATGGTTAAAGTTGCAGATGAAATAATTACATCAGCTGAGTTCACATCAATTGTCTGAATTGTTGAGTTATCAGAAAACTTCTTGATGGTTATATTCCCGGTACCTTTTTGTATGTTTTCAACAAATGTCAATACCAGATTAGAAGCTACTGCGACTCCTGTAGCTGAATTTGTTGGGTTGTATGTTGAAACAGTTGGGGCAACAGCATCAATTACAATTGCCTTCTGACCGGCAAGTGAACTTGCTCCTGCAAGAGCAGGCAATGTCAAAATAGCTGGAATACCATCTGCCGTATTAATAGTTCCTGACCCGTTCAGTCCTAAGGAAGTAGTTGCAAGATAGTTTAAATCGCTGGATACATCTGATGTTTGCACTGTATACTCAAATGATATTGTTGAAGACCCAGTACCGCTAACATAAGTTGAATAATGATTGACAGAACCCGTAGAAAGTTGAACACGAGGTAAATTTGACACAAAGACAACATCGCTAAAATTAACAGACACATTTATTACTGAACCAACTCCATAAGTTCCATCCGCAGTAGTTGATGTTACACTAGTAACAGTTGGACCTACAGTTGTAAAGTTCCATGTAGTTGCATCACTTATACCAGAATATGCGTTGCCTGCAATATCAGTAATTGCTGTTCCTGAAATCTGAACATAATAGTTTCCCCCATAACCAAATGTGCCGGTAGGATTTATTGTTACAGTATTAGTTGAAAAAGTAATACGACTATCATTATACGGTATTGATTCGAAAAGCCCTGCTGAATTGTAAATATCAATACTACCTGCTGTTCCTGCTTTGACTGGTTCAGAGAATGTGAGTATTAAGTTTTGATTGATTGTTACAGCTGTATTTCCATCTGCAGGGCTGTAAGTTGAAACTGTTGGAGCAGTCACATCGTTAATCGTTTGTGTTCCACCGGCAGTTGTTGAGCCTGTTTTATTTCCACTGGCAAAAGTCAAATCAGTTGTGGCAATAGCATTAAGTCCAATGGTATTGTTGTAAGTTGCTGTCGCTGCAAAATCAGCGGTTATAAAAATATAACCTGTTGACCCGGCAGTAATAGCTTGGGTAACAAAGCTTGGAAATGTTTTAGCACCGGCAGCACCAGGTGTTGTATAAGTACTTAATGTTGCATCTCCGGCATCCAACACATTATCAACAGAATACCGCACTTTTAAATTGGTTATATCTGCGGATGCATAAGTTCCTGTTGTTGTACATGTCATCCCAGTAAGCGACGCAGAATAAGTAGTAACACCAAGTTGTATTTTTTGAAGAACAACTGCTGCTGTCCCTTGATTTGCAGGTGCAGGTGCTACCTGTGTACCATTGTCAGCGAGAAGAATATCAGGTGTTGAAGATACAGTCAAAATTAATTCACCTGAAACAACTGAGAGTATGGCAGAATTACCTGAAGAAACTCCAGAGCCATTAACTGTCAATGTACCCGGAGTTCCAGAAACACCGGTTGCTGAACCACTTTTTGTAATTAAGGTATAAGTGCCTGAATTTAGTGTGGAAGTTGTTGTAAGAGTTATTGGAGCACTATTCAGGGCTAATGCACCTGCTGTCGCACCATTTATTGTTAATGGTACAGTTGCACCACCTCCGTAAGCAGAAAATTCCAGACCACCTGCTGACAAGGTAATACCTTTAGTACTTGTAACATTTATAGTTGCGGTTGTATTACTTCCTGTTGTTGAAGTTTTTAATGTTTGACTTGCACCTAAAGTTAAAGCACTTGTTAAGCCAGTGACATCAAATATTGAACCTGAACCAATTGAGATACTTGGTGAGGTCGAAATTGAACCCGAACCTGAAAGCGTTAAAGTTCCGGCACTAATTGTTGTACTACCTGAAAATGAATTACTGGCACCGGTTAAGGTAAGAATACCAGCACCCGTTTTTATCAAGCTTCCTGTACCTGTAGAGTTATTCGCTATAATTCCAGCATAAGTTAAAGTTGTTGAAGTTGCAACATCAATTGTACCCGAACCACTACCCGATGAAGGACCAACAGCAATTCCTCTGTTAGTAGTAATAGTCAATATTGTAGCAGATGCCAATGTACCACCATTGATAACAATATATCCGGGTGTCGCACTACCAAGCGTATTTCCCAAATCTCTTTCTTTATTTATCTGAACAGTACCATTTGTAATCGTTAAACCTGAGTAAGTATGACTGGTAGCATTTGCAGAAGGAAAAATCAAAGTTCCACTACCTGTTTTGTTTAACCTCCCTGAACCACTAAAAAGCGATGCACTTGCTGCAGTGTATGACTGTGATGTACTAATATCAAATGCACTGTTTGCATGACCAATAGTTATAGGGCGAGCACTACTTATACCAGATGTTAGTTGGAATGTACCATTATTAATAGTTAATGTCCCTGCAGTTGCACCTAAACTGTTTGTTCCATCTACACTTAAAACACCTGCATTAATAATAGTTCCACTACTATAACTGTTGCTTCCATTGTTTAAGAATAAAGTACCGGCATCACTTTTTGTTAGCGCACTTGCACCACTAATAATACCACTCATGGTTAAATCAGCTCCGCTAATTGGTGCAGCAGTGATTCCATTTGCACCTAAACTAACATCACCACTCAAGGTTATTGGACTTGAACCACTTGAAGCTAAGGTATATCCTGAAGTTTGAACAGTAGTGCTAGTTGGAGCTACTGATGCAGAAAGTGTAACAGTACCCGCAGTACCACCTAAAAAGACAGGATTTGCATCAGCCCAATTTGCCAGAGACCCATTGTAATCTATACGCCAGTTATTTGCATCACTCCAGTTTCCTGTACCACCGGCAGCAGGATTAGCAATATTACTTGCTCCATTCCAATAGTATCCGCTTGGCAAAGTTGTAACAGTTGAAGTTCTAGTGGACGTATAATAATTGTAAGTAGATGTATGTACTCCATCCCAGGTGTAAGGTACAATCAATAAATTGTATGTAGTATTTGCAATAAGCCCACTTACTGACAATCCTGTAAGGGTAGGTGTTGTTGGTAATGAGGTTTCAGCTATTGCTATTTGCGTTCCCGAACTGAATGCTGAACCCGGAGCTACACCATTCGGACTTGCAATCAAAGCAGGAGCTGATGTTCCATATAATAACAGATAACCCGCTTTTGCTGCTCCCGAACCAGGGAAAGTGGCAGTTCCATTTACTGTTACACTAAAACTACCTGCACCAGTTGCCGTACCCACAATGCTTGTGGGCAGTGCAGTAGGTGGGCTGGATAAAGTGTAGAATGAAGCATCCGCACCATAGCTTGTACCTCCTGTATTGGTTGCATAAGGTCTTACATAATATAAAGTCTGCGCACTTAAGGGTGGATTTAATGTTTGAGTAAAAGGTCCTGTACTAGTACCAGATGAAACCAGGGTTGTTGGCGAAGCCGATGTTCCCCATGCAGTACCTCTTGCTGAAAGTGTGGCTGCTCCATCTACATCAATTGTACCTCCGGTTAAAGCTGAAGTAGCTGTTATAGTAGTAGGGGTTGCAGTTGCCGATATATTAGCAAGGGTAGTACCTGTGGCACTAATACCCGATGAATAATTCGTAGACCCAATAACTCCACGCTTTATAATAATATGCTGTATTAGCCGCTCGACCTGTATGGGCTACAGAAGCTAAGCCCGAAGCCAATCCATTGTATATTACAGTACCAGCTGTAGGTAAACTGGCACTTGCCGAATATGATGTACCATCAGTAGGTATTCCAAAGCTATTGATGGCATTGAATGCAACAATAATGTTGTTGCTGTTAGTATTTGCTGATGCAGTTAAGCCTACTTGAGTTGTAGAAGTATTGGAAGATTGTTGTGTGAAAGTAGCGGGATTATTTACCGATGATGAAGTCCAACTTAAGTTAACATCATCTATACCAAAAGTACATCGACTTCCAGAACCTGTCGCTGCAACCAAACATGAAATACGTATCCAAACATTTCCACTTTGATTATCTAAAGCTGTGCCAAAACTCCGAGTAATATTAGAATTACCCCATGCTCCAGAATTTATACTAAGATCAGTAAAGGTCGATCCAACTAGTGTCCAGGTTGATGGTGTAGTACCTAATCCATATTCAACTCTATATATGGTCGTTCTACCTTGTACATCTGACAATTGAGCATTAAATGTTATACTGAAATTGGTCATACCAGTAGTATTGGAAATTTGAAATGTAAATGCTTGTCCTGGGTCTCCAAAGCTGCCTGTTGGTTTAACTGCGAGACATCTATCTGTAGCAGCATTTTGAGTTGCAGTTAATGAAGCTGATGTTAGTGGGGATTTTGCAGAAGCAACAAATCTAAATTCTCCTGTAGTACTCGCCCATGTATTAGTTGTAACAGGCGTTACACTTGTTCCAAGTGCATTTGCAGTTGCCGAAGTACGAGTTGTCCAACCAGTAGGTAAAGTTGTAGTATTAAAATCTTGATTATAGGGGGAAGTTCCTAAGGTCACCTGTCCCCAACTCTTCCCACTTAACAGCACAACCAACAGCAGAATACCTAAAAACTTAAATCTCAAGGAAAATTTGTTTCGCCCGGAAACAGCAGCAGTAGTAGAAAAATGTGTCATAAAAAACAATGAATTTGAGAGTGAATGCCTAAAGATTAGCTATTTTTTTAAATTTTGTACTAAATCAGTACTAAATGCAAGGGATAAGGTTCAGATAGTAACAATATTGTCCAAAAATAGTAAATTGAATTTAAATAGCGAATAAATATCCGTTAAATATTTAGTGTTTAAAACGGTATTAATTCACATATTCATCCAAATAAAAGCCTGTTTACTGATAGAATAAGGCTTTCCGCTGAAATTGATTAAAAAGTTAAATAATTGTAACTATTACAATACTGTGTATTTTTGGGTAAAAACCCTCCGAGCTCCAGCGTTTCGCTCGTCCCCGCAGGGGGAAGGGTTTCTTATTTTTTTACACTAAATTTAATTAACGATATTTCGAAATAATTCAGAGTTTAAGCAGTTGAATATCAATAAGGGAGATTGATTTTCTGAATACGATTGGCTACTAAGGGCTATTTAGTTGGATAAATCATTCATACTTTATCTTATGAACCCTTAGTGGGAGTAATTGAAAAAATATTATTCCCTTATTATCAATAATATAGGAGATTTCGCATATCGAATTCAGGTTTAACCAGCTAAAATTATAAACTTCTACAAATCGTATTTCAATTCAGGCAAATTCCAGCCAGCAGTACATGTCCCATACAATATACACTATACCATTTTCTCTCTTATTATCTAAAGAAATCATTTTTTCTTTCTCCACTTGGAGAAAGTACCCAAAGGGGAATATCCGTATCATATTCTTAGAAACTGTTTAAAAATAAATCTTAAATTGTTTTTCAATTATTTTTTAAGGATAGTTGTGGCTTTGTTTATCGAAAAATAGCGGGCTATTTGAGAGAAATAAAGGCGCAAATAGACAAAAAAGAATGGAAAACAAGAAGATAGTTTTAATTTCTAAAAAATGAAAATTCTATATATGACTGAAAACGAGTCGAAATGCTTTATATACGTTTATTTTTAAACAGTTACTTAGTTGTATCGTAGCTGTACTGTATTTGATATGTATTTTATAAATAATCATTTCATAGATACTAAGTATATAATTCATATCTTTATGTTATGGATTATATATGGGTTATATACGGATTAACTATGGATTTAATATAGATTATTACAGAATCAACTACGGAACAGGTACGGAACAGCTAATAGTATAGCAAAATACTCGCTCACTGGCGCAAGTTTGCAAATGCGCCTTGATTGGTTTGTCGCTCGCTGGCGCAAGTTCAATGTCATTAAGTTAGTGACAATTGTAATTATAATATTATAGAAATAAGGGTTTTTGGCTTGCTGTTGTGTTATTCTACTAAGGGTTTAATTGCCATAGTTATTTAGGTTTAAAACCCTTAGTAGAGAAAACATAGCTATATTCACTTATCCCTTATTTCTTG
>CAIUTB010000162.1 GCA_903901975.1 uncultured Bacteroidales bacterium | reverse complement strand
GTGCACCTTTCATGGCAATTTCTACAGCAATTGATTTGATTTTTTCTTTGGTCATAAGTTCGAAGTAATTGAGAGCTTCGACCATGAAAATCACTACATCCGGATTTGTTCCTTTTGTTTTTTGTGTGGCAAGGAAACGACGCATTTCAATTTCTTTATCTCCTGAAATTACAAATGTGTTTTCATTTAGTTTTTCTACGATATTCTGCATTGATTTCTCAGTTGAGTCTTCAGAATGAAATTCATTTTCGTCAATCAACTGGAAATAGTCACTTAGGTTTAAATCGTCAGCCCAATTTTGTAGTAATTCATATTCTTCAGCAGGTTGGCGGTCGTCTTTATATTCCATGTATTCGGCATAAAAAGAATCAGCCTCTTTGTATTCTGCTTGAGTACTTTTAAATTCGGCAGTTAAATCAATTCCATACAAATCTCTGAATTGCAAGGCATTTACTATGTTGTAGATTTTGTTTTTCGATAAAATATCTTTTGGTGAAATTTCAACTATATCTTTTTCAGTTACTGATTTCAGAGCCAGTTGTAATAAGTTGTAAAGTGAGATAAACTGAAAAGGTCTTAATTCAGGGTAAGCGTTAAAAAGAAAATTCTCAATAAATAAGTCGATAGGTGCATTATAAACCTGAAGATTTATCCCATCAAAAAGTCCGTTGGAATAGTTTGAAATTTCGTTTTCAGGCACTTTCATTTTCCTCAACTTTTGAATAGTGGGCTCTATTTGTTTCATAAATTCAGCCCTTTTGGCTGCATTTGAAGTGAATAGTTTATTTACACCCACCTTACGTGCTTCTATTACAAAATCGAGGTGCACTAATTCGTGCATGATTAAATGTTCTACTGCCGGATAGTTGCTGTTGAACTTTACAATATGCTTGTTTCGTTTATAGGTCTCAGCAAATTCACACTTGGCAGCAGTATGAATTTCATTGTCTTCTACTAAATCAATTTCTTTGCCACCATCTAATTCTAACTTTCGGCGATAAGTTCTGTAAATCTTTTTACCACTGCTGTCACTAAGAATTTTATTGGCTAATCCAAAAGCCAGTTTTAGTGAATTTTTATATAGAATGTCTTCTTTCTGATTAAATTTTATTGATTGAATAATGCTGTAAAATGCCGAATGTAAGTCGTTCTCATTCTCGGCAATCATGGCAAGCACATGATGAGTATTTGGATAAGTATTGTTTATTTTTTGTGCTTCTTGCAGATATTTTTTGGCCTCTTCCATTTTCCCTTGCTGAAAAAACAAGGCACCGATATTGTAAATTGAAGTAAAATCTTCTGGATTCGACAATACAGCATGATCGTAATACTTCATAGCTGTTGGAATATCATTTTTGAATTTAGCAAAAATGTTTCCCATCATCAGCAAAGCCCAATTGTTTTTTGAATCCCATCGCAGAGCATCAATCAGACAATTTATGGCTTCATTCTGGTCACCTTCATCAGATAAAATCTGTCCCATTATTCTGTGATATTCAGAAACAGTAGGATTTTCTTTTATCAATTTATCTAATATCGGTTTAGCATCGTCGTATCTGCCCTTTTCGCATAATGACACAACTTTACGATATTCACTGTCTTGAGATAGTATTTTGGGTGTGTCGATATTAATTGTTACCAAATCATTTTCAATGATTACTTTTGGTTTAAAAGGGCCAAAAGTGTAATACCTTACTAAAACAGAAATTATTTCGGCATTTTCACTGTTGGTTAATTCTGGAAAAATTGTATTTAAGAAGTCCCCTTTTACGTAAATGATTTGCATAAAGATATTTAATGAGATTGCAGGTTGTT
>CAIUTB010000161.1 GCA_903901975.1 uncultured Bacteroidales bacterium | reverse complement strand
GCGAAGCAGTACTGCTGAAGTAGAAGTAGTCCATTTCACAGCATTGATATTATAAGCTGCTTTATCGAAAACTATCTTCATTTTATGTCTTCCAGCCGGCAACGTGATACCGTTAACCGTAAAATCTTTCCAGATTTGCCATCCTCCGGTCGGGGGAATTGTTGTTACTCCTGAAACATCTGTATTGTCTATTTCGAGATGCAAAAAGCCTGCTATAGTCATTCCGTTGGCACTACGAATGCACAGGTCGTAAACTCCGGCAGATGCAATATCTACAGTATAAAGCATACAGTCATTATCATCAGCCCAACAAACATTATAACCCATGTTGTAAGGAGCAATATCGGTACAAACTTCAATATCCACTCCATCGTTCCGGTATGAATTCCCGGAATTCCATGCTGTACCCGATTGACTAAGTGTCTGATAAACCTTGTCGTTGTACGCAATTCCCTGCGTTCCCAAATCATAATTGGCTGCAAATATAATTCCGGGAATGGAATTTTGAGCATAAGCTTTTGAATTGTCGTCGAATGGCTGACGCGTCCATGCATCTATCACGCCTTTATTTACGCGGCAATTTTCGAGCAACAACCCATCCGTCATTTGTTTAAGGAAGGCAATGCAATCAACAGCCGAAAGCGCAACATCATTGTTGACATAGCTGAGCACTTTCTGCCAGTTAACAAAAGGTTTTACCGCTACCGGACACTGAATCCGGTCGTATGTTTTATACGGCCAGTTGGCATAACCAATTTTGTTTGCATCCGCCAGTTTTACCAGTGCTGTAAACCACGCATTACTATTTTCACCCGTTTCGCCAAGCCACAATGGTCGGTTTGTGGAAGTGCGTAAATCAAGCATCGATTGTATAGAATTCTGATCGGTTACATTCCAGTATTTATGAAAGCTGTACGCCATGTTTTCATCCCAGGCAGGCGTGAGTCCTGTAAAGTCACCAGCCCAACTGTTGCCTTCGATATAAATAATATGATTGGTATCCGTTGTTCGTATTGCATTGGTAATTCGTACAAATAAATCATGCAGTTGCAGATTGGCAGGCTGCATGGCTGTATAATTGGTTTCATTTATCAGGTCATACCCACCGATAAAAGGGTGGGTAGCATAGCGGGTGGCTATGTTTTTCCATATTTGAACCAAGGTATCCTGATTGGCAGTACTGGTCCATAAATAAGGTTTGGTTGCATCGCGGTCGGCAATGCCTGTATCATCACCCTGACCGCCAGGAGTGGCATGCATATCGAGTATCAGGTACACTTTGTTTGGAGTTGACCATCTTAGCAGACTGTCAATCAACCGGAACCCTTCATCGTTCTGCGGGTCAGTGGCGAAACATCGTCGGAACAAATTGTAATGCATTGGTACCCGAATGGAATTAAATCCCCAGCTTGCAATTGAATCAATATCCTGCTGTCGTACAAAATTATTACGCCAGTTAGTATAAAATTTCTCCACCTCAGTGCTGCCTATTATGTTAGCAAGTTTTGCTTTAAGGGCATGTTGTGTATAGTAATTTCCACTGTTACCGAACATATAACCCTCCTGTACTAACCAACCGCCTATACCCACACCATGTAAAATATATTCTTTGTTATTGCCATCTACTATGGTGGTGCCACTGCGATGCAAATAACCCTGAGCAAAGGGTTGTATCAGGGATAATAGTATAAACAGAAAAAGAAACAGTAGTTTTTTCATACTAAACCTAATATCATTTAATGAAAACTCGAAGTAATAATGTGTAAAACTAATACTAATAGCTTATATATTCGAAATATTAAAGATAAAAGAAACAATTACTTCGTTGAATTTGCTTTTTTACAATTTTAATAAGCAATAGTTGAACAATTTCAAATAATATATGTTGTAACATATATAGTTTAAACAAACAATTATTATTTACTAACTAATTCAACAAAAATTATGAGTACAGAAATCAGTAAAACAAGCCAAATCACTGCTTGGGTCATTTCAGGGTTATTAACTGCATTGTTTCTATTTAGTGCTTCGAGCAAATTATTACATCCCGAACAAATGGCACAAATGAAACTTGCCGATTGGCGTATTATTATTGCTATTGGCGAAGTTGTTTCAGTCTTGTTATTTTTAGTTCCTAAAACTAACAAACTTGGAATTGTGCTTTTAAGTTCTTATTTAGGAGGTGCAATTATTATTCACATGACTGGTGGATTGCCCATTACAATGCCAGCAGTTATTTTGATATTGGTTTGGATTACAGGTGCATTACGCAATCCTGAGTTTATAAAACTTTAATTAATCGATAAAATGCAAATTGAAGATGAAATAAAAGGTCGTTTTCGTAACGAACGCCACAAAGGATTAATCAATCTGACTTTTACGGTGAAGCAACTGAGTTATAACTTTTTGCAAACCTTAAAAACACACGGTTTAACTGAGCCTCAATACAATATACTAAGGGTGTTGCGTGGTTTTCGAACAGATGGCCCATCTTCAATTGGTTTTTTGAAGGAGCGTATGCTTGATAAAAGCTCTGACGTCAGTCGGTTGGTGGATAAACTGTTTGAAAAAGGAATGATTGACCGAAAAGAAAACAATATTGACCGTAGACAAAAGGATGTTGTGATAACTGATAAAGGTCTTAGGCTTTTAGACGAAATGCAGGATTGTGAAAATCAGGTAGATTCTATTCTTCATAAGCTAACCAACCAGGAAGTTATCGAATTAAACAGACTTCTCGATAAAATTAGAGATTAATTCATTTGTACAAAGGGTATTACAAAAATACGGCTGAACCACTTCGTAGGTTGTTCAGCCGTATTTAATATTTTACACGTGGCACTTAGCCATCGTTACTCTCACTCTTTTGTAAACTAAAAAGTCCTGCGAACTGGAGCTTTATTTCAGAATCTGTATTTTTCTATTGTAAACAGTGCTTGAAGTGATTAACCTCAAGAGATAGATACCATTATTTAAACCGGAAGTATTTATTGTACCCTCCTTATTGTTGAAAGTTGTTTGAAGTAATTCTTCTCCTTTGATATTAAAAATAATCGCCTGATTTATATTGTCTTTTGCATTAAATGAAACTCTATCTTTTGCAGGTACCGGATAAACACTTAATATAGCGTCATTTATTTCGTCAATTTTAGTACTAATTGTATAACTAAAACTTAAGCCCTGCATTAATTCAGTAAACATTGGCGTTTTAAATTCATACGCTAAACGCCAAAAACTAGATAAATTTTGAACGAAATAAGGGCATTTTGCAGTATCCAACACCGCGCTAATATCATAAATTGCAAAGTTTGTATTTTTAGTAACAGCACTTATTGCAACCGGATTATAGTTTTTGTCATAAAGTGTTAAGTCAGATACGGAAAGACCGCTCACTGTTTTATAAAAATTCAACCTAAAGCCATTATTGCTGACATTATTCACAAATGCCTTATTTGCCATAACTGTTGAAGTTCCTGACATAATCTGAATAAAACCACCTACATTAAGGTTATCGCCTGTTGCTCGCATAGCAAGTAAATATCCCAAATCCGCGTGTGTTGTTGTATAAGTAAGTTTTGTGGAATCGGGTACGGCAGTCATCTCGTACGAGGCGGGATTAACCCGATACCATTGATAAGACAATCCTCCACTAACTACACTATTATCCAAAATTTTTTTTACGACTACAGAAGTTGCTAAACCCCTACCTACCCATGGAGACATCACTCCTGAAAGATACATACTTTCGTCAAGTCCCCAACCGGCAAAATATGTATCGACAGAGGAAAGCGTTGCATAAAGTTCGTTGGAAGTAAATCCGTTTTTAGAGCCACCATTTACCAAAAGGCGTAATTTGTAACTGCCGTCTAAATTCAGACTAAAATTATCTTGTGATACTGTCGAAGTTACTAAATCTGTACTATTATACTGATAATTACTCCATGTCGTACCATCATTCGCTGAATATTGAAGTGTGTAACTATCAGCGCCATATTGTGATGGAGCTGGAAAATACATATCTACTACTGCTCGGGTTCCTGTGTAAAAGTAATTGTTTTCACGAGCACTTGTTGTAATATGAAAACCGCCAATTTTACCTGGTGGAACAGTAAAAGGCGAAAATGCAGGAATACTACCTCCCTCACCGGGTGTAAATTGAGACATAGCTGTTTGTGTGCTTAACAATAAAACGATGAATACAAACAGAGTTTTCGCGGAATGTGTAATAGTTGTTTTCATAATGTTTTTTTTTAGCAAGTTAGTTATGTTGATTAGTGATTCTATATCTTGAACTGCTTGATAGTATATTTTTGTTAAGTACTAACCCTGCTACCGCACGATCAATATTGTTTAGGTAAACGTTTACAAAGGAATAAGGGCAAAATCAGGAGATTTATTTTAGTCTTCCTGAAATTTAAATTCATTATTTAAACGACATTGATACATAATTCTACAATTGATATCCAAGTAAAGATTTCGCTATTTGTAAAACATTTACAAAACTACATAATTATTATGAATTAATTTATAAAACAAGAAAAAAATTAATTTAAAAAAGAATAGATCCTTATCACACTTTTTTTTAGACAATATTTATCCAATTCGTCGGGTACTCTCTGTGTATTAAGTTCGTATTATGAGATGTGTTGGAACGTTAACATCACTGACTTTTGACTTTATGGGATATGCAACAGTATAAACATCCTACTAATATGGCTCTCTTTCTTGAATTCTGAAATTATCTAACTTATTTTTTTCTTCTTCCCATTCATTTTTCCACAAGTAAAGCCAATAATTATACAATTATGCACTATAATTATGCATTTATTCTGCTTATCTTTGCGGGTATGTTACACAATTTCATTGCTTCGCGTATACAGGCACAACTACCGTTTGAACCTACCGAACAGCAAACCCAACTCATAGAAGCACTTGGCACCTTTCTGATGTCCACCGACAACGAGAAATGCTTTTTATTGCGCGGGTATGCAGGTACGGGTAAAACGTCGGTGGTAAGTGCGCTGGTGCGGGCATTAAATGAACTGAAACAAAAAACCATACTCCTTGCTCCTACCGGTCGTGCTGCCAAAGTGATAGCGGGCTATTCGGGTTTTCCAGCCTTTACCATTCACAAAAAAATTTACCGTCAGAAATCCATGTCAGAATTCCGGTTTCAACTGGCTGATAATCTGAATACCCATACACTGTTTATTGTAGACGAAGCATCCATGATTTCGAACACGGGAACTGAAAGCACCTTTGGTTCGGGGCGCTTACTCGACGATTTGGTGGAATTTGTGTACAGTGGACAAGGTTGTAGCCTTTTGTTGTTAGGCGATACGGCTCAGTTACCCCCGGTTATGCAGCCTCATAGTCCGGCACTGGAGCGTGATAAACTGTTGGGATATAGTTTAAAAGTGCATGAATATACCCTAACCCATGTGGTTCGTCAGGCCTTGGAAAGCGGAATACTGCATAATGCCACGCTGCTCAGGCAACAGTTGCTCGAAGAGAAAACATCGGATTTTCCGAAATTTGAACTGGAAGGCTTTTCGGATATAAAGAAACTGGGTGGCATGGAGTTAATTGATGAGATACAGCGGTCGTATGAAGGTGTTGGTGTAGAGGATACAATTGTGGTTACCCGTTCGAATAAGCGCGCTAATATGTATAATAATGGCATTCGCGCACGGGTAATGATGAAGGAGGATGAACTTACAAATGGCGATTTATTGATGGTAACCCGCAATAATTATTTTTGGAACAAGCCTTACAAGGAAATTGACTTTATTGCGAATGGTGATATTCTGCAGGTTATGCGTGTACGGAAGCATCACGAGATGTATGGTTTCCGTTTTGTGGATTTGACGCTACGGTCGCTGGATTACGACTGGGAAATTGATGCGCGTATATGGCTCGATGCGCTGCAATCGGAATCGCCTGCCGTGATGAATGAATTGACCAATAAACTATTTCAGGCGGTGGCCGAAGATTATCCCGAAATTACGACCAAGAAAGAGCTTTATAAAAAAATACTGGAGAATGAGTATTACAATTCACTTCAGGTGAAATTTGCCTACGCGGTTACCTGCCACAAAGCACAGGGCGGACAGTGGAAAAAGGTTTTTGTAGATTCGGGGCAGATTAGCGAAGAGCAACTGAATAGCGACTTTTACCGTTGGCTTTATACTGCATTGACTCGTGCTACTGAAACGGTTTTTCTGGTAAATTTCCCTGAAAAAACTTTTGTTAGCAATAAATAACGCTCAACTGCTACATAAACACTAAAAAACTTGTACCTTTGGGAGTTTTTTTGCTTAATATTGAGCTAAGCTACAAACTCATCCATTTGGGTAGGGATTGGCCAAGCGAATAAAACAAATCACATATAATTAACCTTTTGTTGATGAAACTTTTCAAAATAATATTTCTTTTTTTGATAAGTCTATTATCAACCACTACATATTCACAGCAAATTAATACTGATTATTTTGTTGAAAATAATCCCCGTCGTCAGGATTATAACCCCGCCTTTAAACCAAATACCGATTATTTTATCAGCCTTCCTATAGTTGGAATGACACAAATGAGTCTTGGAAATAATTCTTTGACTGTAAGCGATTTAGTTTACAACCTTAACGGTCAGACTATAAGCTTTAAAAACCCCGGCGGTAATACAGATAAAGTGTATAACGTGTTTCAACCAATCACAATGATAATGGGTGATGCGCAGACCAATCTTCTGGCCTTTGGCTGGCGGATTCAACGGGATTATCTGACTTTCTCACTTACCGAGAAATCAACTGCATTAGTCGGTTTACCAAAAGATCTTTTTAGTTTTCTGTTGTATGGTACACCCGATGCTATTCATCTGAATGCTTTTAATCTCAAGAATCTACAATCGAATATAAGTTATTATACCGAAGCCGCAGCCTGTTATACATTGAGAATTAACCGTGAATTTACTATTGGGGCAAAAATAAAGATATTAATAGGCAATGTTAATGTTTCAAATTCAAATCAAAAACTAAATATATTGGCTAGTACTGATTCTTTTAAGCTAATTGGAAGCGGCTCGCTGAATTATGCAGGCGGACTACCCATAAAGCTGAATGTTCAGCCACTATCACTGTCGGTAGATGGAACTCCAACAATGCTCAATTTTCTGAACAAGCCAGCGGGCATTGGAGCGGGGATTGATTTAGGAATCCGTTACCGGGTCGACGATAAAATTGTATTGTCAGGTTCTCTGCTTGATTTTGGCTTTATAAGCTGGTATAAAAACGTCAAGAACGTAAACTTCAATCTGGATTATAAATATGATGGCATCAAACAGATAAACGGCAATAGCATTTTTTCGCCCGCCAATATTTTTACAGGAACGGTTATAACCGATTCATTACTAAAAACATTAGATTCCTCATATAAAATATCCCAAACCCAAAAATTATTCACTACTGCTACTACTGCAAAGCTAAATTTGGGTTTTGAATACAAATTGATTCAAAATCAGTTAAGCCTGGGATTACTTTCACACACTCAGTTTATAAACAATACATTAACCGAAGAACTTACTGCCTCGGTCAATGCCAAACCAGTTAAATGGTTTAACGGAAGTCTGAGTTATTCAATACTTAACGGACGGTTTAGCACTATCGGACTTGGTTTCGGATTAAAAACCGGTATTGTTCACTGGCTGCTAGGAGCTGATTATATTCCCTTTCAATCGGTTAAAACACCTCTTACGATTTTTGGAATCAATAATTTCGTAATCCCATATCGTTCAGGAGTTTATAATTTGTCAATGGGGGTGAATATTGTGTTCAATAAATCAAGCGCAAAACGGATGCATAACCAAACAGGGCTTTATACATATGATCAAGATGATGAATAGGGGCAAATTCTGAGTAGAATTTTGCGTTTATACAGCAATAAAAGGGAAATTAAACAAAAAATGGTTACCTTTGAAAGCTAAATTTACAGGTTTATATTCTTTATAAATAATTATATACTATCGTTATAAATATCAATTCACATGAAACGGAATTCAATTTCTAAATCTACATTGCTTATTTTCTGTTCAATACTTCTCCTTTTAAATTCATGTATGAGTGATGTGGATTTGCTACATATTTCGAATGAGCTAAAAATTGATCAATCCTTGGTTTTACCAATTGGCGAAGTCAAACTGACTATCAACGATATATTTATGAAGTTTGGGGTGCCTTCAGGTATTGATACACTGAGTAATGAAATATATTTTCAAAATATCACAAGTACTGAATATACTTTTAAGCCAGTAAATCTGACGGATTCGGTAAAACCTTTTACAAAAACACTTACTCCGATACCTGTACCAATAATATACCCGGCAAACTTTCCTATAACTTTACCTACGGTTAACGACACATTAGGTCTGGGTATAAATTCCAATGTGACTAAGCAAAGAATAGACATACTTAATTTGAGCTCAACAACTTTAGATGTTACAATTGATGCTACAGCTGATTTAAAAACGATTCCAGCTAGTGATATTAAGGTAGAGTTTGTATTTAATCCCACTAATTTGAAGATTGACAATAGTATAAATCCATCGTTTACACCTGTCGTTTATGGTCAAAAAGGCCAAATCACGATGGGAAGTTATACTATTAATGCTAACGGTAACACGAAAATTCCTTTCAGTATTAATGTGAGTGTAAAAAAACAAAATACAGCAATCACGTTAGGCCCAACTTCAAAGATTTTTATCACTCTGAAGTTTGTAGATATTGTTCTTTCCGAAGCCTGGGGTCTGTTTAAGTTATCTATAAATGATTCTCTAAAAGCGCAGGTAAATTTAACTAATACGTTCCCAAATAGCTTTGTAAGGTTCGAAAGTCCAACCATTGATATTAGTGCCACAAGCAATATTGGTGCTGATTTGGTTTTTAATCTTGATTATTTGAGAACATATAATTCAACAAATCCAGTTATTTTTCAACCAGCCTGGTTTAATGGCCACACAAGCAATTCTACAACCCAGTATTTAAACGGACCAACCAGTATTGGATCAACAGCCAGCAGTTCATTGACACAGTTCAACAATACTAACGGTGAAATAGATAAACTTTTCGACTCAAACCCTTATCCCAATATCATCGATTTTAAATATTCAGTGGCTGATAATCCATTGCCAAGCAGAACAAGGAATTTTATTACAGCTGAAAACAAACTTAAATTCGATCTGAAAACCCGTGTGAAAATGAGTTTTAAGGATGGAAGTAATTATAATATAAAAGATACAATTAGAAATGTTGGACAAAACATTCCAACTATACTCGATAATGTAGATTCTGCTGTTATGGTGTTGAATTTCGCAAACGGGTTACCGGTTAAGGCTATCTATCGAATGACTTTCTTTAAATCGAACGCTAAAGATGATACTATTAAAAGCAATATTGTCAACATTAAAGATGAGTCTGGTATAGGAACCATCTTTAGTAGGTATCAACTAAACTCTCCGGATATTAATCTGAATGGTACGGTGAAAACAGGTGGAATAAAAACACAAACGCTGCAAATAGGGTTGAACAAAAATACAATTGACGAACTGAAGAAAACTAAATTTATAGTTTACTCAGTAGATTTGGCTGGTGATCACACACTTGTAAACGGTGTACTAACGACTAATCCTATTCATTTTACTACCAAAAACAGCTTTGGTATGAAACTGGGAGTATTTGTAAAAGCCAATACTACAATAACTCTAAAATCCCCAAAAAAAAGTAAGTAAGTATGAGATGTATTGCTAGAGTTACAGTTTTTATTTGTTTTATTTTTTCGATTATTTCAGTTCGTTCTCAGCAGGTTAACACAACTTATTTCATGGAAAATGCACCCGAGCGTACTATGTTGAATCCGGCATTTCAACCACTGAATGTTTTCTATATTGGACTACCAGCCATTGGCTATTCACAAATTGGGGTGGGAAATAATTCTCTTTCTTTGAAAGACTTTATTTTTAATCAAAATGGTCAGACTATCATGTTTTTTAATCCGAATGGTAATAAGCAGAGTTTTTATGATGCATTAAACCCTGTGACCCTGATAAATGAAGATATACAGGTAAATCTGTTTGATTTTGGTTTTAGGAGTGGAAAATCATTCTGGAGCTTCTCTCTGACCGAAAAAATGGATAGGGAATTAAGTATCCCGAAAGATATATTTAGACTTGCTGTATTCGGTACACCACAGCTCAACAATAATATATTTGATTTAAGCAAACTGGATGTCGATATGAGTACTTATACTGAAGCAGCAATAGGATATTCGAGAAAACTGGGCGATAAATTTACTATTGGAGCTAAACTGAAATTACTGTACGGCTCATCAAACATATCCACCACAAATCAGGATATCAGCCTCAATGCCGGGGTAAATGACTGGAAATTAAAAGGGAATGTTTTGATGAATACTGCAGCACCTGGAGCGGTTCAGATTGAGAAATACTTTGAATCCGTAAACTATCTGATTCCGGTTAATATGAATGACTTATTAAAACCGATAGGACTTGCCAACATGGCCGATTGGGTTAAACCCAGTGGTTTAGGTGGCGGTATTGACCTTGGTTTTACTTTCGAACCCGTGAAGAACCTGAAATTATCAGGAGCTGTTACTGATTTGGGTATGATTTACTGGAATCAGAATATAAAAAATTCGACCTATAATTCCGATTATACTTTTAACGGTTTTGGAAATTTTAATTTAAACTCAAATATAAATATATTGAACATAACTGACTCTATATTAAAAGGAGTAGTAAATTCTGTTTCAAGCCCTCAAACAAGCAAAGCCTACACAACTTATACAAGTCCAAAATTAAACCTGGGTATTGAATACGGGTTCTTCAATAATAAATTAGGCCTTGGTTTACTATCAAGAACTATCAAACAACACGAAAATTATATGGAAGAGCTAACAGCCTCCATAAATGCACGTCCGTGGGAATGGGCCAATATGTCACTCTCCTACTCATTCTTTAATGGCCGCTTGAGCAATTTCGGGGCTGGGTTAGGAATACGAACAGGCTTTATACACTGGTTTCTGTCAGCCGATTATATTCCGATAAGCTATGCTTCGGTACCATTAAATGTAATTAACAGCAATTTCCCTACCGTGGTTGCTCCATTACCCTATAACACCAAAGGAATTAATCTGGGTCTGGGTATTAAATTTGTATTTAATGAGAAAAAAGATGCAGATAAAGATGGTGTAGCTGATAGATGGGATAAATGCCCTAACACTCCAATTGGTGTGAAAGTTGACAAAAATGGCTGTTCGATTGACTCAGACGGTGACGGAGTGCCTGATTATCTGGACAAATGTCCGAAAACACCTGCCCGTGTGAAAGTTGATAAAGAAGGCTGTCCGATTGATAAAGATGGTGATGGAGTTCCTGATTATCTGGATAAATGTCCGAAAACACCGCAAGGTGTAAAAGTAGATAAAAAAGGTTGTCCAATTGATGCCGATGCCGATGGTGTACCTGATTATTTGGATAAATGTCCAGATACGCCAAAAGCAACGAAAGTTGATTCGGTAGGTTGTCCGATAGATACTGACCAGGATGGTGTGCCTGATTACCTTGATAATTGTCCTGACACACCCAAGATAGCCAAAGTAGATTCGAATGGCTGTCCGATTGATACTGACAAAGATGGTATACCTGACTATCTGGACAAATGCCCTTCAATAGCCGGAGTAGTTTCAAATAATGGTTGTCCTGAAGTAAAAAAAGAACTGCCAAAACCGGTGGTGGCTACTTCGAAAACTGACGTTAAAAAGGAATCAATAAATGTGCTACAAACGCAGCAGCAGAATTCGCTGTTCCAGAAAGCATTACAGGGTATTCTATTTGATTCCGGAACTGATATCATTAAGGAAAGATCGTATGGTATTTTAAATCAGGTTGTCGGGGTGCTAAAATACAATCCGACTTATCAGATTGAAATTCTCGGTCACACCGATATGGAGGGTAGTGCGGAAACCAATAAAATATTATCCGAAAAACGTGCTCAGCGGGTGATGAAATATTTAATCAGCAGAGGTATTGACGAAAAAAGAATTACTGCAATCGGTTATGGCAATACTCAGCCGCTCACAACAAATAATACTTCGAGAGGCAAAGCGTTGAATCGCCGTGTGGAATTTATTGTAAGTTACGAGGAAATATCATTCTATTAAGTGAAAATAGTATATTTTTGAACACATCGCTTTTTTTAATCTGTTTAACCTATTAAAATATAGTTGTATGAAAAAAAATAATGAACTTAAATTACTGACTTTCATTTGTTTTGCTCTGACAACATTGAATATCAATGCGCAGTTAGTGAATGTATCGCAAGTCAACAGCATGTATTTTCTGGATAATGTTCCCCAAAGACATGATCTAAATCCTGCTTTTCAACCTTTCAGTGATTATTATCTGGGGCTTCCTGTAATTGGTTATTCCCGGATAGGTTTGGGAAATACCTCTCCTATCTTATCAGGATTTGTTTCTGACCCGGCGGGTGGAATTAATAATTTTTATAATTCCCTGACAGACAGGACAAACTTTCAACTGGATATGCAATTGAATCTTCTTAACTTTGGATTCCGGTCGAAAAAAGCATACTGGAATTTCTCCCTTTCAGAAAAAGTAGATGGACAAATAGGTATTCCGAAAGACCTGTTTAAGTTGATGATTTACGGAACACCTGACCTTAATTCATTTAAACTTGAAAATTTCAATATGAATATGACGGCTTATACAGAAGCGGCTGTCGGATATTCCAATCTGGTTAATGATACATGGTCGTACGGGGGGAAATTAAAGTTTCTTTATGGCAATAATGACCTGCTGTTTATTGCACAAAATACAACCTTAAATGCACTTTCAAATGGCTTAAATTTCAGCGGAAAGGGAATTCTTAACTATAGTTCGCCTTTCAGCTTAAAACCAGCAGGTCTAGGTGGGGCTATTGATTTAGGTTTTACATTTAAACCCTCCGAACGGATTACTTTATCAGGGGCAATTACTGATGTGGGAATAATACACTGGCTTCATAAATATTACAATAAAGCAAACTTTAATTATACCGGAGCAAGTTCAGGCTTAGACGTCAACATCAATTCACTGAAAGATAGCATATTATACGGATTTGATAATTTAACTACCGATTCAGTGACCAGTGGATACAATACTTACACTACTCCGAAATTAAATATTGGTGCTGAATTCTCATTTCTGGATAATAAATTAAGTTTGGGCGTTCTTTCACGTACACTGTGGATGAAAAATGTACTGGATGAAGAAGTAACAGCATCTATCAACGGTCGACCTTTCGACTGGTTGAACCTGTCACTTTCTTATTCCGTATTTAATGGCAAAACAAGCAATATAGGTGCAGGATTGGGAATACGTACCGGTTTTCTTCACTGGTTTTTATCTGCCGATTACATTCCACTTGATAATAACACAATGCCTTCTTTTAGTATGCCAATTCCTTACAATACAAGGGGAATTAATCTGGGTATTGGACTTACTATTGTACTTGGGAATCGCAAAGACGCTGACCGAGATGGGGTAACTGATAAGCTGGACTTATGCCCTGATACTCCTAAAGATGTGAAAGTAGATAAGAATGGTTGCCCAATCGACAATGACGGTGATGGAGTACCCGATTATCTGGATAAATGTCCTAACACTCCAAAAGATGCAGTGGGTCATGTAGACAAAGATGGCTGTTTAATTGATACTGACGGAGATGGAGTACCTGATTATCTGGATAAATGCCCTGATACTCCAAGAGAAGCGATCGGTTTTGTTGATAAAAATGGTTGTACGCTGGATAGCGATGGTGACGGAGTACCCGATTATCTGGATAAATGTCCGAATACTCCTGAAGCCGCTAAAGATTATATTGACAAAAACGGTTGCCCGATTGATACTGATGGAGACGGAGTACCAGATTATCTGGATTTATGTCCGAATACTCCTGCAGTGGCTAAAGGCTTTGTTGATAAAAATGGATGCACGCGCGATACAGATGGAGATGGAATCCCTGACTTTCAGGATAAATGCCCTGACACACCCCTTGAAGCACATGGAATGGTTGATGCGGCTGGTTGTCCACGCGATACAGATGGCGATGGAGTTCCCGATTATCTCGATAAATGTCCAACAATTCCGGGAACTATTAAAAACAATGGCTGTCCAGAAGTGAAGCCCGATGTTAAAACTGAAGCACTAGTTGTACAACCAAATCCAGTAGTTAATAAGAACCTGAAAGTATTGTTTCAAAAAGCATTGCAGGGAATTCAGTTTGATCCGGCGCGTTACACTATCAAACCACTTTCGTTTGAAATTCTCGATCAGATAGCCGAAGCATTAAATGACAATCCAAGCTATAATGTAGAAATTCAGGGACATACCGACAATGTTGGGAATCATGTATCGAATATGCTTTTATCTGAAAAACGTGCACAGGCAGTATTGACTTATCTGGTAACAAAAGGTGTTGATGCAAAACGTATGACTTCGCGCGGATTTGGCGATACCCTTCCTGTTGCAACAAATAAAACCTCGGCAGGTAAAATGCAGAATCGAAGAGTGGAATTTGTAGTTACTTTTGACAAATCAAGGTAAAACAAAGCAATAAATTGATTATTAAGGGAGTTAAGCAATTAATTCCCTTTTAAATTTCAAAAAAACTGTCACAAACGATGGTAGTTTGCAATGGTTTTAATACTTTTGTGCTCCGAAAAAAGAATAAATCTTTTATAGAAAAAAAACGAAAAAATAATTACATTATAATAAAGCAACCATGGGAAGAGCATATGAATACCGGAAAGCCACCAAAATGAAACGATGGGGCAATATGGCCAGAGTATTTACCAAGTTAGGGAAACAAATCACTATAGCCGTTCGTGAGGGTGGTCCCGAACCTGATACTAATCCACGTCTGAGGGTGTTGATTACTCAATCGAAAAAAGAAAACATGCCCAAGGAAAATGTGGAGCGTGCCATTAAAAAAGCTATTTCGAAAGATGAAGCCGATTACAAAGAAGTATTATACGAAGGTTATGGCCCAAATGGAATAGCAATTGCTATAGAGACAGCAACCGATAACCCTACCCGTACAGTAGCGAATATCCGCAGTTATTTAACCCGCCACGGCGGTTCACTGGGAACAAGTGGTTGTTTACAATTTTTGTTCGATCATAAATGCGTATTTAAAATTGCCCCAAAAGCAAATGTCACAATTGATGATTTGGAACTTGAGTTGATTGACTTCGGCGTGTATGAATTGATTCAGGACGAAGAGGGCATTATATTGTATGGAGACTTTCAATCCTATTCCAGCATTCAAAAATACCTGGAAGAAAACGAATTTGAAATTTTCAGTGCAGAATTTGAGCGTATCCCTAACGATATGAAAGAACTGAACGATGAACAAAAAGCACAGGTAATGAAGCTGCTGGATAAAATTGAAGATGATGAAGATGTACAAAACGTATTCCACAATATGGTAGAATAAGTTTTAATATTTATGAATGATAATATGCCCACTGCTATATTCAGTGGGCATTTTTTATATTTTATAAGCTTTTAATCCTAAACAAAAAAAATAAACAACAACCGGATAATTAACAATAGAAATTTTTTATTTGAAAATAATTTGAAATTATAGATAAAATATTTACATTTGAAGTTTTAATTAAACACATAAAACATTTTATTCAATGAAAAGTAAAGTAGCCATTGTTCGCTGTAATTCGTATGAAGCAGAAGTAGTGAAAGAGGCAGTTTCAAGGGGCTTGGAACTGATTGGAGGAGCGCAATCATTTGTACAAAAAGATGAGAAAATCCTGCTAAAAGTCAATTTACTGGTTGGAGAAGTTCCCGAAAAATGTGTGACTACTCACCCTGCCTTATTCAAAGCTGTTGCCGAACAGTTTGCAGTGCATGGAGCTATTTTACAATATGGCGACTCACCGGGATTTGGCGCAACGGGTGCAGCAGCTAAGAAAGCCGGAATTGCAGATGTGGCAGAAGCGTTGAATATTGAAGCGGCTAATTTTAAAGATGGACGGGAAGTGTTTTATGAAGAAGGCCTGCAGAACAAAAAGTTTCATATTGCAAACGGCGTGCTCGATGCTGATGGACTGATAAGTCTGCCTAAAATGAAGACACACGGGCTTGAACGCTTTACCGGTGGTGTGAAAAATCAGTTTGGTTGTGTGGTGGGTATGCGCAAGGGCGAGTTTCATGTAAAGTTACCCGATGCAACTGACTTCGCCAAAATGCTGGTGGATTTGAATTCGTTTATCAAACCCCGCTTATACATTATGGATGGGGTAATGGCGATGGAAGGAAATGGTCCAAGAGGTGGAACACCCCGAGCTATGAATGTATTATTGTTTTCGACTGACCCGATCGCGTTGGATGCTACTGCCAGTCGTATGATTAACCTGAATCCCCTATTCGTACCAACAACACTGGTTGGTGCTGAAGCCGGTGTTGGCAACTATAAAGAAGAAGACATTGAAATACTCGGGGATGAGCTGAAAGACTTTATCTGTAAGGATTTCGATGTGGTGCGCTCGCCCGTAAAAACAATTAAGAAGGGCAAAATGGTTCAGTTCTTAAATAACCGATTAGTACCAAAGCCTTATATTATTGAAGAAAAATGTACCCAATGTGGAACCTGTGTGCTTAGTTGCCCGGTGGATGGAAAAGCAGTTAATTGGCTTAATGCTGATAAAACAAAAGCTCCGGTATATGATTATACAAAATGCATTAAATGCTATTGCTGCCAGGAAATGTGTCCCGAAAGTGCCATTTATCTGAAAGAACCGATGATTATTAAAGTTGGAAAATTGTTTTAATATACTAACCCTTTGATTATTCCTTGATCTTTTATTTATATTCTATTATATCTGACCATTCCTTAAACGAAATAGTTTTCGATATATTAATTGGAGCTGTGAAAAATAAACTGGGAATTTTCGTAATGATTGTTCCCTTTTTTTATAGCACAAAGTTTAGTTTCTCTAACACTATCTTCATTTTTATAATCAGTTCATTTTTTATTAAATTTCAATCTATTTTTGCTCATTTCGGCTAAAAATGAGAAAAACAAACACTTAATAATAATTAATAATTTTATATTATTGTTATTCGGGTGAACAATTTATTTTTATATAAATCTATTTTTCAGACACTTAAAACAAATGTAACCTCGGGATTGCAAAATATAGCAGAACAAGTTGAAAGCGGTTTTTTCGAGAAAAAATTCGTCAATTTGGAAAATTTGTAGTTCCTTTGCACCCGATTTCAAGCTAATTAAATTTATTCATTTATATGAGCAGTTTATCGCTTTTCCTTACCGTATTCCTTACCGGAATTGTATTGGTTATTGCCGGACTTGGTATAGCCATTCTTTTAGCACCTCAGTCATTCAATCTTCAAAAAGGCGAGCCTTACGAATGCGGAATTCCAACACACGGAACTTCGTGGATGCAGTTTAAAGCAGGTTATTATCTGTATGCCATTCTGTATCTAATGTTTGACGTGGAAACGATTTTCCTGTTCCCCTGGGCAACCATCGTTCGTGATTTAGGTTATACGGGACTGTATAGTATTTTATTTTTCATCGTTATCCTTGGTTTAGGACTTGCCTATGCCTGGAAGAAAAATGTATTAAAATGGAACTAAAGAATATCCATATAAAAGGAATCCCTACTGAGGAATTCAACGACAACGAGTATCTTGAAAATTATCTCAAAGAACTTGAAGCCAACGGTGTAAACGTTGTGCTGAGCAAAATTGACGAACTCATTAACTGGGGACGCTCAAACTCTGTTTGGCCATTGATTTATGCTACGAGTTGTTGTGGTATTGAGTTTATGGCAACAGCTGCTGCTCACCACGATATTGCACGTTTTGGTATGGAAGTTACCCGGAACAGTCCACGTCAGGCCGACCTGATGATTGTAGCCGGAACAATGGTTCACAAAATGGCTCCGCTTATCAAACGTGTGTATGACCAAATGGCTGAACCAAAATATGTGATTGCTATGGGTGCTTGTGCCATTTCAGGTGGTCCATTCATTAATTCCTATCACGTTGTACCGGGTGTTGATCAGATTATTCCGGTTGATGTATATATTCCGGGATGTCCTCCCCGCCCCGAGTCATTGTTTTATGGCTTGATGCAATTGCAGCGTAAGATTAAGGTTGAACAATTTTTGGGAAATAAACAGAGATAGTTTATAGTTGGTAGTTTATAGTTCAGGAAAGAATAAGACATTCGACATTTATAATATAATGGAAAATATAAAAAAGCTCATACTTAATACTGTAGCTTCTGCAGTTATTGAAGAAAAGCAAAAACTGACGGTAACGGTTGCTTGGGACAAATTGCATTTGTTGGCAAAAACCCTGCGCGATAATGCAGCACTTCCTTTTGATGTGTTGGTTTATTTGATCGGAATGGATCGGGGTGAAGAGTTGGGTGTAAACTACCTGCTTAGTTCATCTACCGACCTTTCCAAAGAACTTGTTTTGAAAACAGGAACTACCGACCGCGAAAATCCGCTGTTGTATTCGGTTACCGACCTGTTCGAAACAGCGCATTTCAACGAACGAGAAGTGTATGCCTTGCTGGGCATTCGTTTTATCAACAATCCGGATATGCGTAAGTTCTTCCTGAACGCCGACTGGAATGGTTTTCCATTGCGCAAGGATTACGATGCCAATCCTGAGTTGAATCCACTTTCACTGGAAAGTGTGGATATGATTGATATTGCTCCACGTGTTATGGAAGTGGATGGTAAGTTGGTTGAAGAAACAGTCAATATTTTCGGTGACGATGATTATATTATTAATATCGGCCCTCAACACCCTTCAACACACGGTGTAATGCATTTTCGCACGGCCTTGGATGGAGAAATTGTAAAGAAAATTGATGTTCACAGTGGGTATATTCACCGTGGTATAGAAAAACTTAGCGAAGCCCTCACCTACCCTCAAATACTTCACTTTACCGATCGTCTGGATTATCTTTCGGCTAATATCAACCGTCATGGTTTGTGTTTGTGTGTCGAAAAAGCTTCAGAAATTGAGGTGCCTGAACGTGCTCAATATATCCGTACCATTATGGATGAGTTGAACCGTATGGATTCGCACTTGTTGGCTTGGGCTTGCCAGACCAACGATCTGGGTGCAACCACTGCCTTTATTTACGGTATGCGTGAGCGCGAAATTATTCTGGATATTTTTGACAAAACCTGTGGTGGACGATTAATTATCAATCAGAATGTGATTGGCGGTGTAATGTTTGACATTTATCCTGATTTCCAGAAAGATGTAAAATCGTTCATTATTTACATGCGCGAAAAGTTGAAAGAATATGATCGATTCTTCTCACACAATGTGATTGCATTAGGTCGTATGATTGGAATTGGCAACTTATCGAAAGAAGATGCGATTAGTTATGCGGTTACCGGCCCTGCCGGGCGCGCTTCGGGTTGGTCGAATGATTTACGCAAACATACTCCTTATGCACTTTATGATAAAGTTGATTTTAAAGAAGTAATCCGTACTGAAGGTGACTCGTATGCGCGTTACATGAACCGTTTAGACGAAATCGAAGAATCACTTCATATTATTGAACAATTAATTGACAATATTCCTGAAGGCGATATTTGTGCCAAAGTAAAACCTATTATCCGCATACCTGAAGGTGAATACTATCAGGGTATTGAAGCTGCTAAAGGTATTTTTGGTGTATTTATCGAAAGTCGTGGGGATAAATTCCCATACCGTTTGAAATTCCGTTCTCCTTCTATGGCACTGGTTTCGGTTATGCCTTTGATTTGTAAGAATGAAAAAGTTTCTGACTTTATCGGTATTGGTGGTTCTATGGACTATGTTATTCCGGATATAGACCGATAAAAGACCCCTAACCTCTAAAGGGGGAAAAGAAAAGATGACAAAACTAACCTTAGCTCCCCTTTAGGGGTTGGGGGTAAAATTTCGTAAATTATGATATTAAATTATTCACAACCCTTAGAAATTACAAACCTTACAGGCTGGCTTGACTCTGCATTGAGAAGCAGTATGTCAGAATTCTGGGTTTTATTGATTGAATTTGTACTGGTAGGTGCCTTATTATTAACTGCCTATGCGGTTATAGCATTGATACTTATTTATGCAGAGCGTAAAATCACCGCTTTTTTCCAGGCTCGTTACGGTCCAAACCGTGTAGGTAAATGGGGACTTTTACAGTCGGTTGCCGATATGATTAAGATTTTGTTGAAAGAAATTGTAAAAATCAATCGTTCTGACCGCTTTCTGTTCTTTGCAGCTCCTTTCTTTATGATTGCGGCTTCCATGATGACTTTCGGAGCTATTCCATTCGGAAAAGGACTTCATGCTGTCGATTTCAATATCGGAGTATTATATGTAACTGCCGTTTCTTCATTAGGAATTATCGGTGTTTTACTTGCAGGTTGGTCAAGTAACAACAAATACTCCATGATTGGTGCCATGCGAAGTGGTGCACAGTTTGTAAGTTACGAACTTTCTGCCGGTTTTGCCCTGATGACTATTGTAGTATTGGCTGGAACTATGCAGTTCTCAACCATGATTGAAGGACAGCGTTTTTGCTGGAACATTTTCAACGGACATATTTCGTCTGTTATCGCTTTTGTAATCTACCTGATTTCAGGTCATGCCGAAACAAACCGTGGACCTTTCGACTTACCGGAAGCTGAATCGGAGCTTACTGCAGGTTACCACACCGAGTATTCTGGTCTTCAGTTCGGTTTCTATTATCTGGCAGAATACCTGAACATGTTTATAATAGCGTCAATTGCTACAACTGTATTCTTAGGCGGTTTTCTACCTATTCAGGTTCAGGGATGGGATGCATTCAATGGTATTATGAGTTTTATTCCAACTTATGTTTGGTTCTTTGGAAAAACAGCCGTATTGATTTTCTTAAGTTTATGGGTTCGTTGGTCATTCCCACGTCTTCGTATCGACCAGTTGTTGAACCTGGAATGGAAATACCTGTTGCCTATTAATTTGATAAATATTGTATTGATGGTTATTTTAGTATTAACCGGACTTACATTGAAAGATATTTTCGGAATAATGTAGACCCCTAACCCCTAAAGGGGAAATGTTGGCAATCGTAAATCGTAAATCGTAAATCGTAAATAAAAAAAATGGATTCAGTATCAAAATATTTCTCAGGGTTGTTTACCGGGATATTTTCCCTGTTAAAAGGAATGTCGGTGACATGGAAAGAACTTTGGACCCCAAAAGTTACACAGCAATATCCTGAAAACCGTGACACATTGGTTATTTCTGATCGATTCAGAGCTGAGTTAACCATGCCGCATGATGAAAATAACGAACATGCCTGTACAGCTTGTGGTATTTGCCAAATGAACTGTCCTAACGGAACTATCGTGGTAACCTCACAAATAATAGAAACCGAAGATGGTAAAAAGAAGAAAATTCTGGACACACATCAATGGGATTTGGGAATGTGTACATTTTGTAATCTGTGTGTGATTACCTGTCCTTCGGATGCTATCAAATTTGAAAATACATTCGAAAATGCTGTATTTACCCGTAGCAAACTGGTTCAAAAACTCAATAACGAAGGTTCAAGCCTTCGCGAAAAGAAAAAAGAAGTAAAACCGGTGGAACCTAAACCAGTAGTTGAGGCAAAACCTGTTGTTGAAGCACCGGTTACTGAAGCAAAACCGGTAGTTGAAAAGAAAGTAACTGAAGAAGTTAAACCAGAAGAGCCAAAAGCTGAAAAAGAATAAGAAATTTATATATAAATGCTAAGTCTGACTATTAACTGTCAACTCTCAACTATTAACTAATTTATGGCACATCAAATTATATTTTTCGTATTAGCGCTAATCATAACCGTTTTTTCGGTTATGGCGGTAACTTCAAAACAGATTATCCGTTCGGCTACTTATTTATTGTTTGTATTATTAGCCACTGCCGGTCTGTACCTGTTGTTGGGTTATAATTATTTGTTTGCAGTTCAAATTGCTGTATATGCGGGCGGTGTAATGGTATTATTTATCTTCGCCATTCTGCTTACCAATAAACCGGGCGAAAGTTTGAAAACAGAATTACCTGTCAGAAGAATTGCTGCCGCAGTAACCGCTATAGCAGGTTTGGCATTTTGCGCACATGTAATCTATTACAATATCAAAAAAGTAACTGTATTGGTTGAACAAGCTGATTTGACTCCACAACAGTTAGGTCACACTATGATGGGAACCGATAAATATCAGTATTTAATGCCATTCGAAACAATCAGTATACTGTTACTGGCTTGTATTGTGGGGGCAATTATGATTGCAAGAAAACGATAAAAATCAGTTAACAGTTATCAGTTGATAGTTGACAGTTTAAATAGTTCAACGCTTCAACAACATAACTATCAACTTTCAACTAACAACTATCAACTAGAATATATGGATATTTTAAATAACATTTTAGCCGGGCAGGTACCAATGGAGCTTTACCTTTGTGTAAGTTTAATCATGTTCTTTGCCGGAATATATGGCTTTTTGTCGCGCAGAAGCATGTTGATGATTTTGATATCAATAGAGCTTATGCTGAATGCTGCTGATATCAACTTTGTGGTGTTCAACCGTTATTTGTTTCCCGGACATCTCGAAGGTTTTTACTTTGCCCTGTTCACCATTGCCATTGCAGCTTGTGAAACAGCTGTTGCCATTGCGATTATCATCAATATTTATCGCAATCTGACGAGTGTTGAAGTAGGTAACTTAGACCAAATGAAAGAATAGATACATTGACAATTTAATCATTTACAATTGACAATTAAATAATATGCAATATACATTATTGATTTTAGTACTTCCGCTTCTTAGTTTCATTGTATTGGGACTGATGGATTCAAAGTGGAAACCAAAAGTAGCCGGAACAATCGGAACTACCGTTCTGGGTATCGTAACAGCACTGTCTTATTACACAGCATGGGAGTATTTTACTACGCAAAAGATAAACGGTGTGTTCGAAAAAGTAATACCAATGAATATCGAATGGATTCGTTTTACCGAATTCCTTCATATTGATTTAGGTATTTTACTCGATCCTATCTCGGTAATGATGCTGGTAGTAATCAGCACGGTTTCCTTTATGGTGAACATCTACAGTTTAAGCTATATGCACGGTGAAAAAGGATTTCAACGTTATTATGCATTCCTTTCTTTGTTTACTTTCTCAATGTTGGGACTGGTTCTGGCTACTAATATCTTCCAAATGTATATTTTTTGGGAATTAGTGGGTGTTTCATCCTTCCTGTTGATTGGATTCTACTACACAAAACCCTCGGCGGTAGCTGCTGCTAAAAAAGCATTTATCGTAACCCGTTTTGCTGATTTGTTCTTCCTTGTAGGTATTCTTATCCTTTCGTTCTACACCAAAACATTTGACTTTGGAGTACTGACTGCCGAACATACCACAGTATTTGCCGGAAGTGCCGGTGCTACCTTCTTAGGTTTTGGAGTGATTAGTTGGGCAATGGCTGGTATCTTTATTGGTGGTGCAGGTAAATCGGCTATGTTCCCGTTACAAATCTGGTTGCCGGATGCCATGGAAGGTCCAACTCCTGTATCTGCATTGATTCACGCTGCAACCATGGTTGTTGCCGGTGTATTCCTTGTTGCCCGTTTCTTCCCTGTATATTATTTCCAAACTCCTGAAGTACTTCACGGAGTGGCTTATATTGGTGCTTTCACTGCACTATTCGCAGCCGTTATTGCTTGTGTTCAAACAGATATTAAACGCGTACTGGCGTTCTCTACCATTTCTCAGATTGCTTTCATGATGGTATCTCTCGGAGTTTCAGGTTACGAAGGACATGAAGGTACCGGTTTCATGGCTTCCATGTTCCACCTGTTCACTCACGCTATGTTCAAAGCGTTGTTGTTCCTGGGCGCTGGTTCGGTTATTCATGCTGTTCACAGCAACGAAATTAAAGACATGGGCGGACTTCGTAAATATATGCCTATCACTAACTGGACATTCCTTATTGCTTGTCTGGCTATTGCAGGTATTCCTCCATTCTCAGGTTTCTTCAGTAAAGACGAAATACTTTCGGCAAGTTACGAATTCAGCCCATACATTGGTGGTATCATGACTTTCGTTGCCGCTCTGACTGCATTTTATATGTTCCGTTTATACTACAGCATTTTCTGGGGTAAAGATTATACAATCAAAGCTGCTGCTCATGGTCACGACGATCACGGACATGGTCATACCCCTCACGAATCGCCGTTTGCAATGGCATTCCCATTGGTATTCCTTGCTGCTGTGACTTGTGTTGCAGGATTTATTCCATTTGGAAAACTTGTAAGCAGTACCGGAGCAGATTACATTATTCATATTGATCCTACAGTAGCCATAATGAGTGTTGTGATTGCAAGTATCTCTATTCTGGTTGCCACATTGATGTATCGCAAACCAACTGCTACGCCTGATAAACTGGCAAAAACATTCTCAGGATTGTACAAAGGTGCCAGCAACCGTTTTTATTTAGATGAAGTATATTTGTTTATCACCAAGAAAATCATTTTCAACAGCGTATCACGTCCATTGGCCTGGTTCGACCGGCATGTGATTGATGCTACCATGGATGGTTTTGCCAATACAACTCAATGGATCTCTTTGAAAATTAAAGGTGTACAATCGGGTCAGGTTCAACAATATGCGTATGTATTTCTGTTGGGAACTTTAATTATTACAGCAATAGTAATCATTTTTTAGAACGGCCCCCTAACCCCCTAAAGGGGGAAGTCGGGAACTGTTTTGAGTAAAATTTAAAATTGTAATTTATTATTCTCTGATTCCCCCTTTAGGGGGTTAGGGGGCAAAAACATTCTATATGAACTTTCTATCTATATTCGTTCTCATTCCGGTATTAATGATGTTGGGTTTGTTCCTTTCGAACAGCCGTAAACAGTTACTGTTTTTTATGACTGTAGGAGCATCACTTTTAATGATATTTTCTGCAGTACTGACTTATCTTTATTTCACTGAACGGGCGGCAGGCAATGTAGCAACGATGATTTTTACGGCAGACACGGTTTGGTATGCACCTTTCAACATACATTATTCAGTTGGGGTTGACGGAATATCGGTAGTAATGCTTGTTCTGACTTCCATAATAGTATTCACCGGCGTTTTTGCTTCCTGGAAAATTGATCCGCTACCAAAAGAATTCTTCCTGTGGTTCTGTTTATTATCTTCCGGAGTATACGGATTCTTTATTTCAACCGACTTGTTTAGCATGTTCATGTACTACGAAATCGCTTTGATTCCAATGTACTTATTGATTGGTATCTGGGGAACTGGAAAGAAAGAATACGCTGCCATGAAACTGACTTTGATGTTGATGGGTGGTTCGGCTTTATTATTAGTTGGTATTTTAGGAATTTATTACGGTTCGGGTGCAACTACCATGAATATTCTGGAAATTGCCAAACTGCATATTCCTATTGAACTGCAATACTATTTCTTCCCGCTTACTTTTACAGGTTTTGGAGTTTTGGGTGCAATGTTTCCTTTTCATACCTGGTCGCCCGATGGTCATGCCTCCGCTCCTACTGCGGTTTCGATGTTACACGCTGGTGTATTGATGAAACTGGGAGGGTACGGTTGTTTCCGTGTTGCTATGTACTTAATGCCTCAGGCAGCTCACGAATTAGCATGGATATTCCTGATTCTGACAGGTATTAGTGTAGTGTATGGAGCTTTTTCTGCTATTCACCAAACCGACCTGAAATATATCAATGCTTATTCTTCGGTAAGTCACTGTGGTTTGGTACTTTTTGCTATTCTGATGATGAATGAAACAGCTGCAACAGGTGCTATTCTTCAAATGATTTCACACGGTTTGACAACAGCTTTATTCTTTGCCTTAATCGGAATGATATACGGACGTACACATACCCGTCTGATTACTGAAATGGGTGGTTTAATGAAAGTTATGCCTTTTCTGGGTGTTTGTTTTGTAATTGCCGGTTTAGGTTCACTTGGACTACCAAGTTTGAGCGGCTTCGTTGCTGAAATGACTATTTTCGTTGGAGCATTCGAACACACCGATATTTTCCACCGTGTATTGACCATTCTGGCTTGTAGCTCGATTGTAATTACTGCCGTATATATTTTACGCATGGTTGGTAAATTCTTATTGGGAAAAATACAGGACCCACATCACGAACATCTTACTGACGCTACCTGGTTCGAAAGAATCTCAGTAGTTACTCTGTTGTTCTTTATGTTTGCTCTCGGTTCAGCACCATTTTGGGCTTCAGAAATGATTCACAATAGCGTTCTTCCGGTTATCGGACAATTGATTAAATAGTTTATAGTTGACAGTTTATAGTTGTCAGTGAATTAATATAATATAGATTAGACAAACAAATATAATATGGATTATAGTAGTTTTTTACAAATGCGCGAAGAATTTTCACTGTTAGCAGTGATGGTTTTCCTTTTGATTTACGATATATTTGCCGGAGAAAAGGCCTTGAAGTATTTTCAACCGGTAGCACTGGTTCTATTGGTGGCACATACTGCACTAAACTGTGTTCCTCGCGACGCATTTCATATTGCCGGAGGAATGTTCCAGTACACTCCCATGCAAACCGTTGTGAAAAGCATTCTGAATGTGGGTACCATCATCGTATTGATGCAGGCACACAAATTTCTGAACGAGGATGCCAACCGCATTAAA
This sequence comes from uncultured Bacteroidales bacterium, assembly GCA_903901975.1. GTDB lineage: Bacteria > Bacteroidota > Bacteroidia > Bacteroidales > Paludibacteraceae > Paludibacter. The sequence continues at coordinate 3,627 of CAIUTB010000161.1, read as the reverse complement.
CGGGGTGAATTCTATTTCCTTACGCTTTCTACCTTGTTAGGAATGTATTTCATGATTTCGTCGGGCAATTTCCTGATGTTCTTTATCGGACTCGAAACTGCTTCTATCCCCATGGCTACCCTGGTTGCCTTTGACAAATACAACCGCAAATCAGCCGAAGCAGGCGCAAAATACATTCTGTCAGCCGTATTCGCTTCAAGTATTTCCGTTTTCGGTATGTCATTGATTTATGGATCAACCGGAACACTTTATTTCACTGATTTAGCAACCCTGATTACCGGAACACCGCTTCAAATCATGGCATTTGTATTTTTCTCGGTTGGCTTGTTCTTTAAAATATCATTGGTTCCTTTCCACTTGTGGACTCCCGACGTGTATGAAGGTTCACAAACCAATATCACCTCCTATCTTTCGGTTATTTCAAAAGGTGCAGCTGTATTTGTGTTGTTTACCTTATTAATCAAAGTATTTGCTAACCTGGTAGCTCAATGGCAACCTATCCTGTACGGATTAGCTGTTATAAGTATTACAGTGGCCAATGTGTTTGCTATCCGTCAACAAAACCTGAAACGTTTCTTAGCGTTTTCGTCTATCTCACAAGCAGGTTATATTCTGTTGGCTATTATAAGCGGCAGTGCCATGGGTATGGCTTCATTAGTTTATTATGTGTTGGTGTATATGTTCTCAAACCTGGCAGCCTTCGGTGTTCTTTCAGTTATCGAAGAACGTACCGGAAAAGTTCGCATGGACGATTACAACGGCTTATATCAAACGAATCCACGGTTGAGCTTCGTAATGATGCTGGCTTTGTTCTCATTGGCAGGTATTCCACCCTTTGCAGGCTTCTTCAGTAAGTTCTTTGTATTCTCGGCAGCTGCAGCACAGGGTTATTATGTATTGGTATTTATCGCCTTATTAAACACTATCATATCGTTGTATTACTACCTGTTAGTAATCAAAGCGATGTTCCTGAACAAAAGCGAAAACCCTATCGAAACGGTAAAAAGCGATTTCCCGTTGAAACTGAGTTTAGTGGTTTGTACTCTGGGAATATTAGTAGTTGGTATAATTAGTAGCATTTACAGTCAGATTGCCTTGTTTAGCTTTGGAATGTAAAACCCCACTGCCCCTAATTAACTCCCTTTGGTCGTTGACCGTTGGTTCCCCTAAAGGGGACTTAAGAAACCCGCTGTAAGATTTGACTTGCAGCGGGTTTTCAGATAAAAGGAGGAAGAAGGTCAGATTCTTACATTAGTTCTTCCAGCTGGTGGTTGTTCAATTCTTAGAAACTGTTTAAAAATAAATCTTAAATTGTTTTTCAATTATTTTTTAGGATAATTGTGGCTTTGTTTATCGAAAAATAGCGGGCTATTTGAGAGAAATAAAGGCGCAAATAGACAAAAAAGAATGGAAAACAAGAAGATAGTTTTAATTTCTAAAAAATGAAAATTCTATATATGACTGAAAACCAGTCAAAATGCATTATTAACGTTTATTTTTAAACAGTTACTTATAATATACTGTTGTGAAACTGTCTTTATACAACCACGGATGTATATTTGTTTTTAGCCATAAAGTGGTCAGATTCGGGTTATTGTAACATTCTAAGTACCCTATTACAGTGCTAGCACTCACATCCAACGACCTAAGCTGATTATCATTGCATTTCAGTTCATAAAAGTTGATACAATGACTTACATCTAGGCTGCTCAGTTTATTAAACGAACAGTCAAAATTTGATAATGAAGCATTTATATTGTTACCGATATTTATTGAAGTTAGTTGGTTGCTCTTGCAATTCAACGAAGCCAATGCTTTACAGGTACTAATATCCAATGAGCTAAGCTGATTGTTATTACATGACAGGTATTTCAATGCATTGCAGTCAGTTACATTCAAGCTTGTCAGATTGTCATAGTAACAATACAGATAAACCAAACTCTTAGGTATGCTTACATCTAAGGACCTGAATTTGTAATTATTTGAACAGTTTAATGAAGTTATGATTAAACACTTGCTTATATCTATTGAACTGAGATGATTATCGGAACAATTTAGATTCGTCAGTGAAATGCATCTACTTACATCCAACGAACTGAGTAGATTTTGGGAACAATTCAGATTAGTCAATGCTGTACATCTGGTTAAATCCAGGGTAAGGATATGATTTAGTGAACAATTTAAAGTATCCAGGCCAGCAAAATACTCTATACCTTTCAGTGAACGAATAGACCTGTCGTAGAGATAAATTGTTTTAATAGTTTTTGCCTCTTCCATGGATAGTTTTCCATCCCTATTTCGATCAAAGTTTTGATAACAATAATTCCTGAAAACGGTATCATTCATAACGCTACATACATCATCCAGCTTTGCTAAGGGGGCTGGCATATAGTCATCGCAAGCCAGAAATAGCAAAGCAATGAAAAGTAGGAAAATACTATTTTTAATCATGAATTCATTTGATTTATTGTTCTATTGGATTTAAGCTTAACCATTCTTTTCTGATGGGTTCATATAACCCAACAAAAATCTATGTATTAGCGGTTTATTAATTTCATTCCCTTACATTCTCTCATAAATTCGACCTGGAATTCGTTTTAAAATCGTTGCAATTAGTTTCCAACGTTTTGTTACATACGCAATTTTCTTTTTCTTCTTGATTGCTTTATAAATTTGTCGGGCAGTCTTATCAACCGGCATTACCCAAAAGAGTCCTTCCCCTTTAGCCATTTCCGTATTCACAAGTCCCGGGCGAATGTCCGTAATGAAGATGGGTTCTTTGAGTTTAGCTGTTTTTTGTCTTAATCCTTCCAAATAATTAATTTGATATGCTTTTGTAGCATTATAGCAAGCGGACTGCCGGCTTTCACGAAGTCCGGCGATAGAACTTATGGCTGTCAAATGTCCATGTTTCTGTTTTTCAAAGTAGTTGAAAGCCCAGTCAGAGATAAAAGTCCATCCAATTACATTGGTTTCAATGGTTCGAATTTCAATTTCAAAGTCTAATTTATCGTTTATGTCTCCAGTTCCTGAACTCAAAATTAATAAGTCAAGTCCGCCAAGTTCAGAACTTAGTTCTTCCAATTTCACTTCCGCTACTTTTGTATCTTTTAGGTCAAAAGTCTTTATAAAATACGAGTCAGGATTTTCCAATTTCAAATTTTCAAGCAATTCAGTCCGTCGGCCGGTTATTCCAACTTTATATCCTTCACCAACAAGTATTCGGGCCAGTTCTTTTCCTATGCCTGAACTTGCACCTATTATAATTGCTTTTTTCATTTTTGCTTGTCTTTTTTATTTTTCTACACTGCCGCCTAACGACCGAGGCGTGTGTTAGGACGGTGTATTGAACTAAATTCCCTTCGGGAAGGGTTTTGAATAGTACTGTTTCCTTAATTAATACCTTAAAATTATATTTCACGTTTCAGGATGTTGAACGGGAGTTCGCAGCTCCCTTTAAAACTATTACTAATTTTAATTTTTCAACATTACTGCTGTTGCGTTTACATTTAACATGTATTGATATTAAAATAAGCTAAGTTGCTCTTTGACATTTTGATTGAATTGACGTTCTTCGCATAGCAAGTCACGTATAGGTGTTTTGTCTAAGGCAGAAACACCAAGTAT
>CAIUTB010000160.1 GCA_903901975.1 uncultured Bacteroidales bacterium | reverse complement strand
CGATAATTCGGACAGCCATTTTTCTTAGCACTAAATCAAAATAAAATAATACTTTTGCCCAATTAAATTATTTTTTGTAATTTAGCTAAATAATATAATAAAAAAAACAGCAATGAAAAAATACATTTTACACATCCTGATAGCAATCTCATTTATTTCTAATTCTTGTGCCGATTACACAAATCCCAAAATAATATCGGGAACAAACTGGAGATGCAGCAGTTTCACAGATGCTGAAATGGCACAAATTTATGACTATGTTGAACTCCATTTTATTTCAGAAACGCAGGTTCAAATGTGGGAAAAGAAGAAAAATGATTATCTCTACCAATCATCAGGCACACTTAAATATTCTATTAATGGAAAGAATATTACCATAACAATTCCGGCCATACCACAAGATATTACTATCAATAATCCTTCCTCACCACAAGATATAACTGCTGTTATTGAAAACAACAAATTAACTATGCCGTTTACCAATTACACTATGGTTTTTATAAAACAATAAGAATCAGACATGTCAAAGAAAAAGAATCTATTTAATAATAGATTGGGCAAAAAATTAAGGCTAACCTTTCGGTTAGCCTTAATTCGTTATTTAAGTTACTAAATCTTTTCTATTTCTTCTTGCAGGTCAATTTCAGTTCCCTTTTTATCGTAAAACTTGTATTGTAAAAATCCCAGCTTTTGGGAGGCAATTACTTTACAACCTTTGCCGAATTTTCGTTTCCATTGCCACTTCATCGAGACTAAACCTTTAGAGATATAGGCATCTACGTAGGGGTGAACGTGTAATGTAAACTCTTTTATTGATAATTTATTTACCAGAAAATCTATTTTACTTTCCAACTGGTCGGTAAACAGAATTGATGGTTTCGTTTTTCCATGTCCGAAACAAGTCGGACAGGTTTCTTCAATATCGATATGAATCACGGGGCGTACGCGTTGTCTTGTCATTTGTAACAGACCGAACTTACTCAATGGAAGAATGTTGTGCTTGGCTCTGTCATTGGCCATATTTTCACGCATTCTGTCGAATAGTTTCTGACGGTTTTCCGTTTCGTGCATATCAATAAAATCTACCACGATAATACCACCCATATCGCGCAAGCGAAGTTGACGGGCTATTTCGTCGGCAGCTGCCAGATTCACATCTAATGCATTGTCTTCCTGACCATTTCCTGCTTTCGAGCGATTACCGCTGTTAACGTCGACAACATGCAGGGCTTCGGTATGTTCTATAATCAGATACGCTCCGTTCTTGAATGATACGGTTTTACCAAAAGCTGATTTGATTTGCTTGGTAATTCCAAAGCTATCATAAATCGGAGCTTCATCCTGATATAGTTTAACAATGTCTTTTCGATCGGGTGCAATCAGTTCTACGTAATCACGCACTTCGGTGTACACTGCCGGATCGTTGATATGAATGTGTTTAAAACTTGGACTGAATAAATCTCTAATTATTCCGACCGTGCGACCTAATTCTTCTAAAATAAGCGAAACTCCTTTGGATTGTTGTGTTTTGGCGATAGCTTCTTCCCAGCGTTTTACCAAAATTTTCAATTCATTATCGAGTTCTGCAACTTTTTTCTCCTCAGCAACTGTTCGTACAATAACACCAAAACCTTTGGGTTTAATGCTTTGAATCAATTGTTTGAGTCGTTGACGTTCTTCCTCTGTTTTAATCTTTTGCGAAACCGACACTTTATCGGCAAACGGAATAAGAACTAAAAACCGGCCTGCTATGGAAATTTCTGCGGTTAATCGTGGACCTTTTGTTGAGATGGGTTCTTTGGTAACCTGTACCAAAATATCCTGTCCCGTTTTAATAATGTCGTTGATCGAACCGTTTTTTTCAATTTCCGGTTGCAGTTTGATTTTTTGAATAGCAGGTACCTTTTTACGGTCGCTCAGCGCCTGCGTTGTAAATTGTGTAAAGGTATTGAAATTGGAACCTAAATCAAGATAATGTAGAAAAGCGTCTTTTTCGTAACCAACGTCTACAAAAGCTGCATTTAAACCGGGCATTATTTTTTTTACCCTTCCTAAATAGATGTTTCCCACGGCGAATTGTTCTTCACGTCCCTCCTGGTTAACTTCTACAAGGCGTTTGTCTTCGAGCAGCGCAATAGAAATCTCGGATGTCTTTACATCCACTACTAATTCGCTATTCACTTTTAATTATTTTTGATTTGGTTTGTTTTATAAACAAAAAAACAAACTCAGAGACAAATTGTTTGCCATAAGTTTGTTTTCTTTGACTTAAAGATAAAGACCTAAGACTTATTTCTTTTTGTGTCTGTTTTTTCTTAGTCTCTTTTTACGCTTGTGCGTCGACATTTTATGTCTTTTTCTTTTTTTACCGCTTGGCATCTGAATTTATTTATTTATGAGAAAATTTATTTAACAACGCTCACGAAAGTCTTTGCTGGTTTGAATGAAGGAATGTTGTGAGCAGGAATAATAATAGTCGTGTTTTTAGAGATATTACGAGCAGTTTTTTCAGCACGTTCTTTGATAACAAAGCTACCAAATCCTCTCAAATATACATTATCATTTTTAGCAAGTGAATCTTTTACTGTTTCCATAAAAGCTTCTACGGTAGTTAATACAGTGACTTTGTCAATACCTGTATTTTTAGCAATTTCGTTTACGATGTCTGCCTTAGTCATTTTGGTAATTTTTAATATGTTAGTTAATAAATGATTGTTTCCTTTTTTTATTCAAACGGACTGCAAATATATTGCTTTTATTCTGATTAAAAAACAATTGCGCAATATATTTTTAAAAAAAAGTCGATTTTTTTTATTTTTTATCTTCTTTTTTATCCAAATATTTTCCCATTTCGGATAAGCTCAGATTTTTTCCGACAATTTTCCCTTTCTTATCAATCAAAAAAGTACTTGGAATTGAATTCACTGCGTAAGCCCTTGATCCTTTGCACTTCCAACCTTGTAAATCAGAAACTAGCTTCCACTCAATTTTGTGAGATCTAACTGCATCTATCCAGGCTTCTTTACTATCGTCGAGTGAAACACCATAAATTTCAAATTGAGTACCTTTATGTTTGGTATAAAATGCCTGAAGTTCTGGCAAGAATTCCATACAAGGGCCACACCATGAAGCCCAAAAATCGACCAATACAAAATCAGTTTTTCCCACTAAATCGGACAATGCCAGTTCATTACCGGTAATTGAAGGCAATTTAATATTGCTATAGTTCTGTCCAACAGCCACTTTCTTCTCTACATCCAGATCAGAAATTATTTCCTGAATTCGTTTAACCTTTTTGGTGTCAGCATTCATCAAACCTATAACAGTCTCTTTTTCAGACAGACTATATCCATAAAACGAATTCATAAATACATGCGTTCCAACCAGGGTATTCACATGTTCAGTTGCAAATTTCCTATCAATGCTCACTTCTTCTTTGTTGAATTTTTCCATTTCCAGATCAAAAATCACTTTTTGTTCTGGAGTTTTTAAAATGTCTTTTTGAGATTTATAATAGCTTTCAACTTTAGTATTGAATGCGTTTTTAGTATCCTGATAGCTTTGAAACAAATCATTTTGGGATGTCCCTTTAATGGTCATAAAATTAGCAGTGTCAACTGAAACAGTGATTTTGCCTCCTTCGAGAACAAAAGCCTGGCGGACACGTTTATGTTCTGGAAATTCATATACAATAAATGCAATTTTGGCAGTATCAGAAGTGCCTTTAAAAGAAAATTTTTGATTCTCAATTTTGGCACTGTCTATCGTTTTCCATTCTCGTTTGATACGTTCTTTAATGAAAATAGTTTTACCATCCAGTTCTTTCCGGTCAACTGAACCATTTATTGTAAATGTGGAGTTTTTGCACGAATAGACGCAAAGCACTGTAAATAAAAGCAAAACAAGTTTTTTCATAAAATCGATGCTGTTTTTTTGAGTTGAATTTTGAGAGTTGATTTGAAGGCTTTACCTTTGCCTGCAAAGATGCGAATAATTCAATTTATGAGCAATATAATTTGGTATTTTTATTCAAAATAAATTTAAAATGCAAAATACAGAATCATATTTATACATTTCTAAACTCTTAGCTGATTGGTATCAGATCAACAAACGCGATTTGCCCTGGCGAAAAACATCCGATCCATACCAAATTTGGATTTCGGAAATCATTCTTCAGCAAACCCGTGTAAATCACGGGATAAATTATTATCTACGTTTTATAGAACGCTTCCCCACCGTTATTGAACTAGCTAAAGCACATGAGGATGAAGTTCTGAAATACTGGCAGGGATTGGGGTACTATTCACGAGCCAGAAATCTATACAAAGCTGCTCAACAGATTGTTAGTAAGTTTAATGCTGATTTTCCAAAACAGCATGACGATATTCTTCAACTTTCAGGAATTGGTGATTATACGGCTGCTGCCATTTGCTCACTGGCATATAATCAGCCTTATGCAGTAGTGGATGGAAATGTGTACCGGGTTTTGTCACGTTTATACGGAATCAAAACGCCGATTGACAGTGGAATAGGCAAAAAACAATTTGCAGAACTGGCTCAAAATTTACTTTCGATGGCTGAACCTGCCACACATAATCAAGCCATGATGGAGTTTGGAGCATTACAATGCGTTCCATCTTCACCTAACTGCGGAATTTGCCCGCTTCAGTCGGTTTGTCAGGCTTATGTAACAAATGAAATTACAAATTTACCCGTAAAATTACAAAAAACAAAAACGACCAACCGCTACTTCAATTACCTGTTTATCAAATATAATGATTTCACATTTTTACAAAAAAGAACAGCAAAAGATGTCTGGCAAAATCTCTATGAATTTCCGCTGATTGAATCAGATAAATTATTTGAAGTATCTGAATTGATTGAAAACAAAGATTTTCAGCAACTTTTTAGTGCTATTGAAAAAGTGGAAATCACAAACACAACAAACCCGATAAAACATATTCTGAGTCATCGGGTTATTCTTGCACAATTTATTTCGGTAACTATCTCTGAATCTAGCAAAGAAATTCAAAAATTCATTGAAGTGCCATTAATTGAAATTGATCGTTATGCAGTTTCCAGACTGATGGAATTATTTTTGGAAAAATTGTGATTTCACCATTTTATCCAGCTCATCAAGTTCACGATAGCCCAGTTCTGTTTTATAGTTCATTATACTGGGAATGAAAACCAAGGTTGGCATCGCTGTAACATTGAATCGTTGTGCCAACTCGGGTTCTTTATCCACATCAATTTCATAGATAATCAGTTTTCCGTTGTATTTTTCCTGTATTGCTTTCAGATGAGGTGCAAGCATTTTGCAAGGTCGGCACCAGGTTGCATAAAAGTCAAGGATTATAGCCGTATTTCCTTCCCGTCTGAAAATTTTATATTTATCGAAATTCCACACTTTTTGTTTGAAACTTTGTAAATTTAATTCTTGTATTTCCACTTTAGCGGGTTTTTGTGCTATTGTCATAGAACTTAGTATGAAACAAAGCATAAAGAGTTGAATTGTTTTCTTCATTTTTCTGATTTATTAATTGTTTGTTTACTGTTACAATACTTCGTTAAACTTAATGTTAATCGTTTGAATATCAAGAAAATAAACCTGATATTATTTGTATAAGTCATTGGAAATCATTACCTTTATAGGTACTTCAACTCCTATAAATT
>CAIUTB010000159.1 GCA_903901975.1 uncultured Bacteroidales bacterium | reverse complement strand
CAACACTTTACTGCTGGAAAGATTTATTGAGATGTTTGCCATTAAACCATACTTACTCAAAAATAGCCAAAATGTCAAAGAGCTACTATTATACGGCACTATTGCCGCTTAATGTTAATGAAAGATTAACGAACTATTGCTGTTATTTATTTGAATTATTCTTAAAGTTGCTTTTTTAATTTCCTTTTGGAGCTGAACGACATCTTTTTTCAGCTTCCATAAACGAAAGGTCTCTATAATTGCCTTTTTATCAGCATCTGCCAAATAATATGAGTACGATTTTTTGCCATGCAGGGTAATTTTCAGAGCTTTCGATGCCGATTGAGTTATAAACTCTACAACTGTTTTTCCCGATTCATTTTTGAAGATAATTGACTCAAAATGTGAACCTCCATCGTCAAATCTGTGATTGTTCGGATCAGACAAGCTTATGGTGTCGGTATGTGCAAACAACTCATTGGCAGAAACTTCTACAGACTGTTGTTCTATTTTTGCACCACAATAATTACTAACCAGATAGAAATCAGCATTTTCATCAACGTATGTTTTCAAATACGTTCGACTGGCATTGTTTTCAGTTTGCTCGGTTTTGTAGACGTAATTACCAATCTCCTGATATTTTTTATCTTTCTCGAATCTGAAATTCTTCTGAATTGAATCCATTGAGTGAATTTTAGCGGGTAAAATACTATCGCAATAAGCCAACGAACGGTCACTTTCACGTCGGATAACCGTATCGTTCAAAGCAGCTGCAATTCTGCGTTTATCCACAAACATAGGAAATAATGTATGAATACTGTCAATTTCATTTTTCGCAGCATTAAACGAGTTTTGATCAATTAGCTCCTGAATATGTTTAAGTCGTTTATCGACATTTTCTTCCTGACTTTTTCGAGAGTCACAGGAAAAAAAAATACAAAATATCAGGATAGATTTCAGGATAAGCCTTATATTTTTCATTCAAGCAAATTATTTATGAATCAAGGAGATTTACTTCAATTATCAGACTACAAAATTAATTTATTTTCTGTACAAAACAATTTATTGCCGGATTTGCAAAGGTTTGCCGTTATTTTACATATTTTGTTTATCTTTGCTTCAAATTTTTCAAACACTTTCCAATGCACAAATCGTTAATTCGACTCTTGTTTATACTGACCCTAACCCTTTCGTTTTCGTCATGTATTACAACTCACCAAACCAATTACTTGCAGCCGTCGAAAGATTTTATTGCAGCATACGTAGACACTTTTTCATATAAGGATTATTGTCTGAAAGAAAATGACAGGCTATTTGTTCAGGTTTATTCAATTGATGAAAAAACAAATGCATTGTTTAACGGCTCATCAGGTGGAGGAATGCAATCTATGTCAGGTGGTGGCGGTTCCGGTGGTTCTGGCGACAACATGGATTTGTATACTTACGCAGTTTTAGCATCCGGAAATATTATTTTTCCAATTGTGGGTGAGATTAGCTTGAAAGGTAAAACTATTCGCCAAGCAAAAGAAATAATTGAGAATGCTATCAGACCTGTTTTAAAAGTTAATTCCGTTGATGTTCGACTTGTTGGAAAAACATTCAGTGTAATTGGTGCAGGAAAATCTGGTAAATTCACTTTTCCAAGAGAAAAAATCAATATTTATCAGGCTTTGGCTATTGCGGGCGACGTAAGCACTTTTACTGATCGGAGTAAAATAAAAATCTTACGAGTAACCGAAAAAGGAACACAGATCAGAACCTTTGACATAAGAAGTATTAATATTATCAATTCCGAATTTTATTATATTGAACCGGATGATGTTATTTTCCTTCAACCGATGAATCAGCAATTTTTTGGTGCAACGACATTGTGGACAACAATTTCAACGATAATTACCAGTGCTTCATTCTTTGTTGGAGTATATTATTTATTTGTTCCTAAGACTAAATAAAATTAAGTTTGAATGACTTCCTAAAAATGAGAGATACAACCAAATTAATCGTTTTAATAATTATAACTCTTTGTATTTCATCGTGTTACAATTATAAAAATTTACGTTTATTACAAGACGATAATAAGTCATTGCCTATTTACGAGAATTCGAATTATACTGATTATCGAATTCGGTTAAATGATGAAATTATTTATCGATTGATTACTTCGGATGAAACTATTTCAAAACTCATCTCACCTCAAAGCGGCTCTTCATCAGGTCAGAGCATGATTTCTTATCGTGTACATCCCGATGGAACTATTGATTTGCCATTTATTTCTCATATTCCGGTTATAGGACTAACCCTGTTGGAGGCTACAAAAGTTGTGGAAGATCGATTTAAGGAACTTATTCCCGATGCCACCATCAAACTAAGTCTTTCCAATAAAATATTTACCATCTTTGGTGATGCGGGCTCAGGTATTTTCCCAATTTATAAAGAAAAACTTACTATTTTTCAGGCTTTGGCAATGTCAGGCGATTTAAGTGAAGGTACTGACCTTAGGCATATCCGAATTATCAGGGAAACCGATAAAGGCACCCGGATTCTTGAATTTGACATCAGGCCAAAAAGCCTTATTGATTCAAAATACTATTATGTTTATCCAAACGACATAATTTATGTTCAACGTGAATTCTCCAGTTTTTACAAGGTAAACAGTTACTCGGCATTATTAGGTGTTATTTCATTTTCATTGTCACTTTTATTTGCCGTATTGAACTATACAAAATGATTTTTTTGCCACTAAACTTGTCATACACATTTAACTATTATGGAAGAAAATAACTATATATCAGAAAAACCTTTTTCGGACGAAGAGGAACAGGGTTTTGATATTATGGAATGGGTATCCTATTTCATTCACCACTGGTACTTATTTGTAATCGGCATTATTTTATCATTGGGATTGGCCTATCTCGAGAACCGATCATGGAAACCTACCTTCCAGACAGCCGGTACCGTGATGATTGAAGACAACAAATCAATGCCTAACGGTACTCAAGCAATTATGCAGGGTTTCGGGGTACAGTCAGGTTATAAAAATGCGAATAATCAGGTTATTATGCTTGGATCTAATGACCTGATTGGCAGAGTTGTAGACAGTTTGCCTTTTTTTAAAGTAGAATATATTTCAAAGGGTAGTTTCAAAACCCGAAATATGTATAAGACTTCTCCGATAGTTATACAATCCGATTATATCTCACCCGAAGCTTACAACCTGCTTTTTAAAATTAATTTACGATCAAACGGAACTTTCTCTATTACCGTTGAAGATAATAAATTGCTGAGTAATTTTAGAATTGATGGGAGCTATGGTCAACCCATTCAGCATAATATGTTCTTTATTACCGTAAATAATGCCAACAAATTTATGGGAAATATGGAGATGTATTTTCAGTTCCGAACAAGAGAATCACTTATTTCCGATTTTGCCGGCCGGTTAAATTTCGGATATGTAGTTGAAGGTTCTTCCGTTTTACAGATTTCTTTAGTCGGTGATACACCCGATAGAGATATAGATTTCATAAACAAACAGTGTGAGACTTTCTTAGCGGGTAATCTTGACAGAAAGAACGATGCGGCAAATAAAACTATCAGCTTCATTAACAATCAGTTAGGTAAAGTGCAGAAGTCTCTGACCGTTTCAGAAGGTGAAATGACAAATTTTCGTCAGAGTAAAAAAATTGTAGATGTAACAAGTCATGGCAGTGAATTACTTGGCAAAGCCACAAAATTTGATGGTCAACAAGCGGATTTGAAGATGCGTGAAATATACCTGGATTATTTGACTAAATATTTAAAAACAAATATGGCCGATGGTGCTGTAATTGCGCCTTTCAGTCTTGGGCTAAATGAACCTATGTTAATGGCTGCAATTCAACAGATTAATGAACTCAACAATCAACGAGCAGAAGTAACCGAGAAAAATATGTTTTATGCAAAATACACGAAACAGATAAATAATGCAAAACTAACTGTACTCGAAGTTGTGAAAAGTATGCGGATGGCTTTAGAAATTGAAAAAGCGGATTTAAACAGACGATATTCACTTATAAACCAGCAGATTAATAATCTTCCTCAAGAGGAAATTCAGATGAATGCCATCGAACGAAAGTACAAGATGGATGACAATTACTACACTTTCTTTTTGCAAAAACGAGCCGAATCTGAAATTCTGAAAGCCTCAAATACTCCCGACAATACAGTTCTTGATAAAGCCAGAGTTTTATCAATTACAAATTCGGATAAAAAGCGAAAAACAACCATGATGTTTTTACTTTTTGGACTTTTAATACCTGTCATATTTGTCGTACTGAAGGAAATGTTGAATAGTACGATTCGTTCAACAAAAGACGTGGAAAAAAATTCAACATACCCATTGATTGGCGCCGTAAGACACACTAAAAGTACTGACCCATTGTTAGTTGCCAAAAATCCACGTTCTGCATTTACTGAAATGTTCAGGGTTATTCGGACCAGAGTTGAGTTTATAGTTAAGCGAAAAACCAATATAATGGTACTGATTACTTCTACCGAATCGGGCGATGGTAAAACATATTTCTCGATAAATCTCGCTTCGATTTATTCAATGGCAAGTAAGAAAACATTATTGGTCGATATGGACATTCGTAAACCGAGTGTTAACCAGCGTTTTAATATTATTCAACCGAATGGTGTTACTAATTATTTAGTTGGACAATGTACTCTCGATGAGGTTATATTTCAATTACCAAAGGCTGATTTTGACATTCTACCGGCAGGATCAATACCACCAAACCCGGGCGAATTGATTCGCTCTGAAAAATTAATTGAAATGTTTGTTGAATTACGTAAACGCTATGATTATATAATTGTTGACTCGAGTCCGATTGGAATGGTTACAGACGCCTATTCATTAGCCCACTTGTCAGATGTGAATTTGTTTGTTGTTCGTAATGGAAAAACGAATAAAACGTTTTATAAGAAATTAAGTGCTCAATTAAAACAAGATAATTTGCCTCATATTTATACCGTTTTAAATGATGTTTTGGATGATGGAAGTCGATATTCAAGATATAAACTTTATAAATATGCTTATTTATTTGGTTATAGTTATGGATATGCAAGCAAAAAGAGAAAAGGAGAAGCAGATAAATATCTGCATTATTATGAGGATGATTCTGATTTATAGATAATAATCAATAATAAAATAATATGAAACGAGCATGAATTCAGGTATTCAGCAAATGGTACGAAAATCTGACATGCGAGTTCAATGTGACAACTTAAAAACAATTATTCACGCATGAAAAAAGTAGCTTTAATTACAGGAATAACAGGACAAGATGGTGCTTATCTGGCCGAACTTCTCCTAAAAAAAGGATATATTGTACATGGTTTAAAACGCAGATCATCGCTTTTTAACACGGATCGAATTGATCATTTATATCAAGATCCACATGTCGATGACAGAAATTTAGTATTACATTATGGAGATATGACTGACTCGATGAATCTTACCCGAATCATTCAGGAAACACAACCCGATGAGATTTATAATCTGGCTGCAATGAGTCATGTAAAAGTAAGTTTCGACACACCCGAATATACAGCAAATGCTGATGGTATTGGTACTCTGAGAATTCTGGAAGCGGTTCGTTTACTGAAAATGACTAAGAAAACCCGTATTTATCAGGCTTCCACTTCCGAATTATATGGACTGGTTCAGGAAGTTCCACAAAAAGAAACGACTCCATTCTATCCACGTTCGCCTTATGCAGTAGCTAAAATGTACGCTTACTGGATAACGGTGAATTATCGTGAGGCTTATGGTTTGCATGCAAGTAATGGAATACTTTTTAATCATGAATCTCCATTACGTGGCGAAACTTTTGTAACCCGTAAAATCACCCGTGCTGCAGCCCGAATTGCTATGGGTATGCAGAGCAAATTATTCCTTGGGAACCTTTCATCTAAACGTGACTGGGGACATGCCAAAGATTATGTTCGTGCTATGTACCTTATTTTACAACAGGATGAACCAAGCGATTATGTAATAGCTACCGGAATCACAACCGAAGTTCGTGAATTTGTACGCATGGCTTTTGGCGAAATTGGCATTATTATTGACTTTAAAGGAGAAGGGATAGATGAGAAAGGATATATTGGCAGTATTATTGAAGCTCTATTTACAGAACATGTGGGTGCTGAATTTCTTGAAGGAATAAAATCTATAAAAGAAGCAATTGTTGAAGTTGATGCCAATTACTTCCGTCCAACAGAAGTTGAATTATTGATTGGTGATGCCACAAAATCTCGCACAGTGCTTAATTGGATTCCTGAATACGATCTCAAAGCATTAGTTGAAGACATGATGCGTTCAGATGTAAAATTGATGAAAAAAGAGACTTATTTGAAAGAAGGTGGTTTCAGAATATTAAACTACTTTGAGTAATTATCAGCCCATTAGTATCATGGATAAAAATGCAAAAATATACATTGCAGGCCATTTAGGAATGGTTGGTTCTGCTATTAAACGAAATCTGGTAGCCAAAGGATTCACAAATTTTGTATCCCGTTCGCTTGAAGAACTTGATTTGCTCAAAGAACAGGATGTTGCCAGTTTTTTTGAAACAGAAAAACCTGAATATGTAGTGCTGGCAGCTGCCAAAGTCGGTGGAATTGTGGCAAATAATACTTATCGCGCTCAGTTTATTTATGAAAACCTGATGATTCAAAATCATGTGATACATCAGAGTTATCTGCATGGAGTGAAAAAGCTTTTATTTCTAGGTTCGTCTTGCATTTATCCTCGTATGGCCGAACAACCAATTCGGGAAGATTCATTGCTTACAGGCGTTTTAGAGAACACTAATGAACCTTATGCTATTGCTAAAATTGCCGGAATCAAAATGTGTGAAGCGTATCATGCACAATACGGATGCAATTTTATCTCCATTATGCCAACCAATCTTTACGGACAAAACGACAATTATGATTTGGAAAAATCGCATGTGTTGCCGGCATTGATACGGAAAATGTATTTGGGAAAATGTTTGATGGAAAGTGACTGGACAAAATTACGGACCGATCTAAATAAACGCCCGATTGAAGGAGTAAATGGTTCTTTCAGCGATGATGTAATTCTTCAGGTTTTAGCTAAATACGGCATTTCAAGTCAAAACAATGAGGTTTCAATCACCTTGTGGGGAACAGGTTCACCCATGCGAGAGTTTCTTCATGTGGACGACATGGCCGATTCGAGCGTATACCTTTTACTAAATTACGATGCTCCGGATACTTTACCTTCGCAGGTTAATGCAGGTTGGGGTGAAGATCAAACGATCAAAGAATTGTCGGAAATTGTTCGGAAAACGGTTGATTACAACGGTAAAATAATCTGGGATAGCACCAAACCTGATGGAACACCCCGAAAACTGCTGGATGTGTCCAAATTAAACAGTTTGGGTTGGAAACCAACGATTACGTTGGAAGAAGGAATCAGACGGGTTGTAACTACTTATATCAATTAAATAAAATGGGGAACAAAATAAATTGTTCCCCATTTTATTTCTTTAATACCTTCCTTTCCAAAGCATCCGCAACCATTCACCCAATTTACTTTCACCCGGATTATTTTGAACTTTCCAGATTGATTCTTTTAATATTTCGTCAGGTAGAAATTGTTGGTCGACAAAATGATTGGGAAAATCGTGTGAGTATTTGTAATTCTTACCATAATTCAGCTCCTTCATCAATTTGGTTGGAGAATTTCGTAAATGTAGTGGTACAGGCAAATTTCCTGTACGTTCAACCAATGCCAATGCATCGTCAATAGCCAAATAAGCCGAATTACTTTTGGGTGACGAAGCCAGATAAATAGTTGTTTCTGATAAAATTATGCGTCCTTCTGGCCAACCGATTTTCTGCAAAGCATCAAAACATGCATTGGCTAACAAAAGTGCATTTGGATTGGCCAACCCAATATCTTCGGCAGCCGAAATAACTAACCGACGTGCAATAAACTTAGGATCTTCACCTCCCGCAACCATACGCGCCAGCCAATAAACAGCTGCATCGGGGTCGCTCCCACGAATAGATTTGATAAAAGCCGAAATAATATCGTAATGCAATTCACCATCCTTATCATAAGCCATTGGATTTTGTTGAAGCCGCTCGGTCACAACTTCATTTGTGAAATGCACCGTTCCTTCTGGTTCAGCTGCAACTACAAGTTCAAGAATATTCAGTAATTTACGAGCATCACCTCCTGAAAAACGAAGTAATGATTCCGTTTCATCTACTATAATTTCCCTATGTTTTAATTCTGAATCGGTAGCAATGGCTCGATGTGCCAGTTCCAGTAAATCTTCATTTTCAAGGGACTTTAGCACATACACCTGACAACGCGAAAGTAAGGGTGTAATTACTTCAAAAGAAGGATTTTCAGTGGTTGCTCCAATCAGCGTGACAGTTCCATTTTCAACTGCACCCAGCAATGAATCTTGTTGCGATTTGCTGAAACGATGAATTTCGTCGATAAATAAAATGGGATTGCCACCCTGTGTAAAAATTCGGTTGGATTTTGCTTTTTCAATCACTTCACGCACGTCTTTAACGCCCGAACTAACTGCACTTAGTGTATAAAAAGGTCGATCGAGTTTGTTGGCAATAATTTTAGCCAATGTGGTTTTACCCACTCCCGGAGGCCCCCAAAGAATAAAGGAAGCTATTCGACCGGATTCAATCATTTGGCGGAGGATGGCTTTTTCGCCTACCAGATGTTTTTGTCCGATATAATCATCAAGAGTTTGTGGACGAAGTCGTTCAGCTAAAGGTGGCATGGAATAGTTTTTTAGGATGACAAATGTAGAAAAAATGTGTCAATAACTAAGCTATCCTCCATTAAATTTGGAAGATTATAATTTATTTCAGCACTTCTACCAATCGATGAATATGTTCCGGTGTTGTTCCACAGCATCCACCTATTATATTGGCACCTGCTTTGACAAGTTGTGGTGCAAAAGCGGCCATCATATCAGGCGATTCAGGAAAAATAGTACATATTCCCTGTAATATCGGCAATCCTGCATTGGCATGTATAAGTACAGGAATATCTTTGTCCACCGAGCGAATTTCCTCCGTAATTTTAATCATTCCTTCAATGCCATTGCTGCAATTAGCTCCGATAATATGTGCTCCGGCTGCTTTTAGCGAAACTGTCATCTCGGATGGCGAAACACCCATCATGGTGCGATATTCACCGGTTGTCAAATGGTCGAAAGTCATGGTACAAATCACCTCACAAGGCGTATTTTCGCGAGCAGCATGCACCGCTATTTCTGCTTCATCAATAGCAGTCATGGTTTCAATTACCAATGCATCAGCACCTCCATCGTATAGTGCTACGGCTTGTTCTTTGAAGGAATCATAAAGTTCTTCCTCTGTCACATCGCCCATCATTAATATCTTTCCGGTTGGTCCGATTGAACCCAATACATACTTGTCATCACCTGCAGCCTGTCGTGAAATTTCGGCTGCTTTACGATTAATTTCATACACACGGTTGGCTAATCCGAATCCTTGAAGTTTAAAACTGTTTCCTCCAAAACTGTTAGTTTCAATGGTATCAGCACCTGCATCGATATAACCCTGAGCAATATCTAAAACAGATTCGGGATGATGAATATTCCACAATTCGGGACATTCGCCCGATTGCAAGCCTTTTGCCTGCAAAAAAGTCCCCCAGGCACCGTCGGAAACTAATATTTTACCTTCAGAAATAAGTTGAGTGAGTGTTGGTTTCATATCCATTGTTGATTTAGAATAATAATTTCAAGACGTTTATACACTAATTGTTGTAATCTATTGTTGATATTAAAAATCCCCGTTTCGGATGATACTGAAACGAGGATATTATGTGAAAGAATTAAATTATTTTTTTACTTCAGGTTCTGCTGTTTTTGCGCCAACCTTAGTTTTTAAAGCAATCTTTTCAGCTGCACCCTTTGGGTTGTACTTTGTTGGTTTCTTCTTCCTACGCACATAAGTTCCCGGCAAAATAACATCCAACAAGTGCTTACCAAGCAATCCTAGTTTAACTGCAAAAGCTAAGGAAATCATACCAAGTACAAGTGTGTACCAATAATATACGTTTGCTGTAAAAATAATCAACTGAATCAGCGAAGTAGTCAAAATCAACATACTATATATGATTTTGGACTTTAACATCGGAGTTCTAAGCGTTTTGAAACGGGTTATACCGTCAACAATTCCGGAAACTGTGGATGCAACTAATGAAAAGGGCAAAGCCCAAACAGAAAAGTTAATAACTGAATGCACAATTACTTCCTGAAAATTAGGAAAAATATAATGGAACACAATTAACATGGGTGCCAATGCCACAAAAGTTTGCGAAAGATGTATTGCAATTGGGTGAATATCTAATCCTAGCAAGAATAAACGATTTGCTGAAACACGTTCACGATATGGTTCGAAAACAGTATGAGGCAATCCACAAGCCGGACAAACACCTTCGCCTAAATCACTGGCTTTCATTACATATCCACAGGGGCGGCATCTTACTAATTCTTCATCTATCATTTTAGGTAATATTTAATTTTTTGAATGAGACCACAAAGATAAAAATTTAAAAATAACTAACCAAATAACAACGACTAATCATTATTGTTTTGATAAAAGCGACAGCATTCTGTTAAACCACACTCTTCACATTTAGGTTTACGAGCCAGGCAAATATACCTACCATGCAAAATCAACCAATGGTGTGCTTTGGGAATTAGTTCTTCTGGAATATATTTGACTAACTGAAGCTCAGTTTCTAAAGGATTTTTTGAATTAGTGGTAAGCCCTAATCGTTCAGAAACTCGGAAAACATGGGTATCAACAGCCATTGCAGGCTTATTGAAAACAACCGAAGCGATAACATTCGCCGTTTTACGTCCCACATCAGGTAAAGTCTGAAGTTTTTCAATATCATCCGGCACTATGCCTCCAAAATCAGAAACCAGCTTTTGAGCCATTCCTACCAAATGCCTGGCTTTATTATTTGGATATGAAATTGAGCGGATGTAATCAAAAATAATTTCGGAAGTCGATGAAGCCATTACTTCAGGAGTTGGAAAATCGGCAAGCAGTCCAGGTGTAATTATGTTTACCCGTTTATCGGTGCATTGTGCCGAAAGAATTACCGCTACCAATAATCCAAAAGGATCGTCGTAATGAAGTTCAGTCTCGGCAACAGGTACATTTTCGGAAAACCAGGCAATAATATGTTCGAAGCGATCTTTTATTTTCATTTGCCAGGTTTCGTGTTTTTTCTGCAAATTTATATCAAAAGATGTAATTCTGGCGTTCCTTTTTATTATTTTTGCAAATTAAAGCACGAATTGTTTTAAGATGGATTCTCATTTCGTTTTAATTATGAATTATGAAATAATAATTAATGATACATGGCACCTAGAAAACCTATAAAAACCATTCCAAAACCGGAATCTCGTCCTGAACCTAAACCAGAACGTAAAAGATCAACTGAGAACACAAATAAAAGCGGTTTTTGGAAGACTACAAAACATATACTCACCGACGAGCGAACACACTTTGTAATTGGTATAGTACTGTTAATCAGCACTATTTATTTATTGGTGTCGTTTATTTCCTATTTTTTCAGCGGTGCTGCCGATTTCAGCAAATTCGATTCGACATCTACAGTATTGGATAAAGCCCACCGAGTTGGGATTCAAAACTGGTCATCCATCATTGGAGCGTATTTAGCCGAAAAGTTTATAAATCAATGGTTTGGCATCTCATCTTTTTCAATCGTTGTGTTTTTGTTTATACTGGGGCTACGATTTATGAAAGTTCGCGTGGCTTCTCTTTGGAAAACATTTTTTCATTGCTGTTTCTGGCTAATATGGCTTTCTGTTTTTTTAGCAAATATTCTTTTCGTTTATTCAACAATATCACCTGCAGGAAAAGACCTCTTTTTCTTCTCTATTGCCGGTCAACATGGCGAAGGGGCAAGTGAATGGCTTACTTCATATATTGGTATTTTAGGGACCTTTATGATATTAATCGGAGCTTTTCTGGTTTATGCAGTAATCGCCTCCCCTGCAACTATCCCATTTTTGAAACGATTATTTTCAAAGAAACAAACTGCTGAGGAAGCTACTAACTCATTAATTTTCGAAGAAGAAAATGAACAATCCGTTGCTGTTGGAACTGAAATTATTCCCGAAGACTGGATTACAAAAGGAAACGATGAAGAAGATGAGTTAATTATCGAGACAACTCATATTGTAGAAGTTCCTTTTGAAATTGAGCCACCGACTGAACCTGAAGAGAGTAAAGCTGTTGATGCTATAGAATTAGAAATTACTGAAAATGAAACCGATGACCCTTATTATAATGTTGCTAAATTAGGAAAATACGATCCAACCTTAGACTTATCACATTACAACCCTCCTACCCTCGATTTACTTAAAGTGTATGGAACTGATAATGAGACACAGATTGATATGGTGGAGCAAAATGCCAACAAAAACCGCATTATCAGCACTTTACAGAACTATGGTATTGAAATCGAAACTATAAAAGCAACTGTAGGACCGACTATTACACTTTACGAAATTGTTCCGAAAGCAGGGGTGCGAATTTCTAAGATTCGAAATCTCGAATATGATATTATGCTCAGTCTGGCTGCTACAGGTATTCGTATTATTGCACCCATACCGGGCAAAGGAACTATCGGTATTGAAGTGCCAAATAGTGATCCACAAGTTGTTTCAATGCATTCTATTATAGCTTCCAAAAAGTTTCAGGAATCAAAATTTGAACTTCCTGTGGCATTTGGGCGTACCATTACCAACGATATATTTATGATGGATTTGACCAAAATGCCTCACCTGCTGGTTGCCGGAGCAACCGGACAAGGGAAATCGGTTGGGTTAAATGCGATCATTACATCTTTATTGTATAAAAAACATCCTTCCCAATTAAAATTGGTACTTATCGATCCCAAAAAAGTGGAATTCAATATTTACGGCGATATTGAGAAACACTTTCTGGCTAAACTACCCGATGGCGAAGACGCTATTATTACTGATACCAGCAAAGTGGTTGAAACATTGAATTCGCTTTGTAAAGAAATGGACGATCGCTACGATTTGCTCAAAAAAGCACACGTTCGAAACGTAAAAGAATACAATGAAAAATTCACTATACGTCACTTGAATCCCGAAAAAGGGCACAGATTTTTACCTTATATAGTAGTAATCGTCGACGAGTTTGGCGATTTAATTATGACTGCCGGTAAAGAAGTGGAAATGCCGATTGCACGAATTGCACAGTTGGCGCGAGCCGTTGGAATTCACATGATAATTGCCACTCAACGACCGTCCGTAAATATTATTACCGGTGTTATTAAAGCTAACTTCCCTGCGCGTGTGGCATTCAGAGTTTCATCCATGATAGATTCACGCACCATTCTTGATTCGCCTGGAGCCAATCAGCTAGTTGGACGAGGGGATATGTTGTTTTCACAAGGTAATGATTTGATTCGTGTACAATGTGCCTTTGTCGATACACCTGAAGTTGAAAATATCGTACATCATATCAATCAGCAACAATCGTATCCTACCGCATTTTATCTGCCTGAATATGTGCGAAGCGAAGGCGATGGTATTGATGCGGGATCGGTGGATATGAGCAAACGTGACACTTTATTCGAAGAGGCTGCCAGAGTAATTGTTGCGAATCAACAAGGTTCTACATCCTTGATACAACGCAAATTTTCAATAGGCTACAATCGTGCCGGACGCATTGTCGACCAACTCGAAGTAGCCGGAATTATCGGACCTTTCGAAGGCAGTAAAGCCCGACAGGTTTTAGTCATGGATGATTATCACCTAGAACAGATATTGAAAAATCTGTAATTACCAACTCATTTAAAACCATCTTATGTATCGTAAAATAGGATTATTTGTCTTGTTTTTTTCATTTCTTTTTGCAAAAGCTCAGAACAATCTGCAAGCTGAGCAAATTCTTTCAGACTTATTAAATTCAGCCAAAACTACTGCCATTAAAACTAATTTCAAGTTGATGGTTAGCGAGAAAAATGATAGCCAAACTCAAAGTACAAGCGGCACATTTAGTTTGAAAGGAACGAAATTTGTATTGGAAATGGAAGGCATGAAGGTATGGTTCGACGGAAAGACACAATGGTCGTATGTTCAACAAAATAATGAAGTTTCCATTACCGAACCTTCGGAGAAAGAGCTTGCCGAAACTAACCCCATGTCCATTTTATCAGGATTTAAATCGAAATGTTTGATTCGTTTTTCTTCAAAAACTAAATCAGAACAGAATTACTGCCTTGAAATGATTCCAAATTTAAAAAACAAGGACCTTGTAAAAATTGAAGTTCAAGTGAACAAAAATAATGGGAATCTGTTTTTAATTTGTATTTATTACACTAATGGATCTAGGTCAACATTACATCTTACTAATTTTCAAAAAAACATAAATATAGCTGAAACAAATTTTGTTTTTAATTCAGCAAAACATAAAGAAATTACAATTAACGACTTACGCTAAATAACCCTTTAAAAAAAATACTAACAATTTCAAAATGAACGAAAAAGTACGTTGTCTTATTATCGGATCTGGTCCGGCTGGTTATACAGCTGCCATATATGCGTCACGGGCAAATTTATCTCCGGTTCTATACGAAGGCATGCAACCTGGCGGTCAATTAACAACAACCAATGATGTGGAAAATTTCCCGGGTTATCCCGCCGGAATTACTGGCACAGAATTGATGGAAGATTTGAAAAAACAAGCTGAACGATTCGGTGCTGATATTCGCTTTGGGTTAGCTACTTCAACGGATTTATCCTCGAAACCTTACAAAGTAACCATTGATGGCGAGAAAACGATTGAAGCTGAAACTATTATCATTTCTACCGGTGCCACTGCAAAATATTTGGGCTTGCCCGATGAACAAAAATATGCCGGCTCAGGCGTTTCAGCATGTGCTACCTGCGATGGATTCTTTTATCGCAAACTAACTGTAGCCGTAGTTGGAGGTGGTGATACAGCCTGTGAGGAAGCAATATATCTGGCAGGCTTGGCCAGCAAAGTATATCTTATCGTACGAAAAGACTTCCTACGTGCATCTAAAATCATGCAAAATCGAGTGTTGGAGAATCCGAAAATTGAAGTACTTTTTGAACACGAAACCTTGGGATTAACGGGTGTTGGTGTTGTTCAGGGTGCTGATCTAGTGAAACACCGTGGACAAGCCAATGAAACAAACATTCATATTGACATTGATGGATTCTTTTTAGCCATTGGACATAAACCAAACTCTGATATTTTTAAACCCTGGATTGATACAGACGAAGTAGGTTATATTAAAACCATCCCCGGAACACCCAAAACCAATGTTTCCGGCATATTTGCGGCAGGTGATGTCGCAGATCCTCATTACCGACAAGCGATTACTGCAGCCGGAACCGGATGTCAGGCAGCCATAGAAGCTGAACGATATTTATCTTTGTAAATACTATTAAAATGTATTAATTAACAGTATTCATTCATCTCGCTTGTAGCATTTATTTTTATTTAAAAAACTATTTCAAGATTATTTACTACGCGCAAAACAATTGATATATTTCATTCATATAAATATCATATTGTATTGAAATTCAAAGAATTTGGGATTTATAAACATTTAAATCTAAATACAATAGTTCGTTAATCTTTCATTAACATTAAGCGGCAATAGTGCCGTATAATAGTAGCTCTTTGACATTTTGGCTATTTTTGAGTAAGTATGGTTTAATGGCAAACAT
>CAIUTB010000158.1 GCA_903901975.1 uncultured Bacteroidales bacterium | reverse complement strand
TTGCATAATCGAACCCTGAGTATATGCCAGCGTTAATGTGTTGTTAACAGTAATATCACTTACTATATTGTTTTGAAATACCACATTGGTTACAGTACTTATCATGTTTGGACCAAAAATGTAAGTACCTGTGGTACCTGTAGTGCTTGCAGTTTGTGTACCTGTAATTTTAAAACCATCAAAAACACGTGCAGCCGCTCTTGCATTAAAGTTTAATCCTGTAGCGTTAGTTAACGTGAAATTTAGAATTGTTTGGTTGCTGAATTCCCAAGGTTCAACAATACCATTGTTGTCCAAATCAGATTTTTGTCTGTCCGAAGGCAATGCTTCAGTGCCAGCAAAACCACCATAAAAGTTTCGATCGTTTGTCCACAAAGTTGCGTTAAAACTATAGGTACCGGCTTTTACAAAAACATTATCGCCAGCTACACCAAGTGCGTGAGCAGCGGTAATCGTCTTTTTAGCAGTAGCCCAAGAGTCTCCAGTGCCATTATCATCGACTTTAGAGCCATCTACATAATAATTCGTCGCATTTGCTCCAGCACTAATTGCCAGTGCAAACAAAATTGAAGTAAAGATTTTTTTCATGATTTTAAATTTTAAATGTAAAGATATATTTTTTTATTTTTAAATTGTGCAGCAAAGATAATTGAGATATTGAGTAATAAAGGGTGTCTTTTTGTTGAAATAGATACTAAAAATTGTCCAATGTTGTATTTTATCAATAAATTGTGAATCCTTTACTTGAATAGTATTGATTCGAGGTAAGTTTAAGAAGATATAATCCCTTTGATAAACCAGAAACATTTATGTCAAAATACATGTCTTCTGGCTGAATTACTTTTCGTAGAACAACCTTGCCTGAAATTTCCAAAATTTCCAAACTGGTTTTTTGAATAGGTTCAGAAAATTTAATATTAAGTACATCCTTTGTCGGGACAGGAAATACGTTCATTATATCTTTTTGGGATGTAATCATTGGTATTGCATTCGGACTTACCGGATCAACGGTAATGGCATAATTCCATTTATCGGTGCGGAATGGGCAAGCGGTTAAACTATCTTTATTGATAAGATTCGGAATGGCAGTTGATGAATAGGCAAAAGCCACATTTAACGGACTTGTTACAGAACTCGATGAAACCAGCACATCATTGCCATCGAACACAGCAGTGGCTGTAACAAAATTATTATCGCTTCCTGCAATCTGAAAATTATTCAGTGCTTGTCCATCGCGGGTGGTAAGACCTGAGCCAATGGAAGCAGGATGGAATTTAATACGAATTTTACTGCTTTCAACGGTAAATGATTTAAGCAATGGTCCGGAATAAGTAATATTCTGTCCATACAATTTTGCTTCTGCCCATCGAGCAAGGCGTAATCCCACATCTTTTTTATTACGTGGGTGAATGTTTCCCATATCTGCATCGGCCAAATCGAGTGATACCACCATACCTGTATTAGGAACCGTCAGCATATTGGTTTGTTGATCTCGCAGGGTTGTGGACATGTAAATGTATGCCGGCATTTGTACATAATAAAATGGTATGTCACCTTGCCCCCATAACTTACGCCAATCAGAAAGCATCGTAGTACAAAGTTTATTGTAAATATCGACATAGGTAGTTGTACCATTATTTGCTTCGCCCTGATACCATAAAAAAGCTTTGATGGAAAATGGCACTAACGGTGCAATAATTCCATTATACAGCACGGTAGACGCTGTGGCATAAGCAAGCGAAGGACTTTGATCGAAAGGATCGAGGACTGTACTTTTAAGCACTGGGTCGGCAGCCAATGATTCACGACTCATCCACGACTGAACAGAAGAACCACCCACAGCCGGAGTTAATAAACCAATAGGGATATTAATGTTAGAATTATTGTATAATTCACGGGCAAAATAATACGGAACTGCCGGATAACTTGCTATTGTAGTAGGGTTACAATCTGTCCAATAACTTCCGTTATTTTCGTTGGGTACATATTGTGCATTGGCATACGTAGTCATTTTGTTGATACGGATATTGGGATAATTTGCCGCTGCAATTTCGGTTGCATAATTAAGCACACCCAGTGTATTGGTTCCATTGGGTTGCATAGTAAATCCCATATTAGATTGACCAGAACACAAATAAACATCGCCAATTAAAATATTGGTAAGAGTAATGGTATTGTTTTTCCCAACAAATGTAAGCGTATGTTTGGTTTGGTTTGAACCTGCAACTGCTTTTGGTGTTTGAATTTTGGTGCTCCATTTACCGGTGGCATCAGCGGTAGCAGTGGCAGTCTGAGCCCAACTTGCCGAAATTTGAACAGTTTCATTGGGTGGTCCCCAACCCCAAAGCGCAGCTTGCATATCTTGCTGCATTACCATATTACTACTCAAAACGCTTGGTAAAACCAAACTCTGACTATAAACAGTGGCAGTAAAATTGGCTTTAAAATTACCCTCCTGAGTTGCCACCGTAATGATAGCAGTGCCTGGTGATACACCAGAAATCACACCTGTAGAACTTACAGTTGCTACAGAAATTTTATTTGAACTATAAGTAACTGCAGTATTAGTGGCGTTGGAAGGAGTAAAAAGCGGAGTAAGTTGAAATGGAGTTCCGATAATCACCATTCCTGATGAACTAATGAATGATACTCCGGTAAGAGGAATAGCAACCGAAACCACCGCTGTAGCTTTGAAATTTCCATCCTGTGTTGTGGCGGTAATATTGGCTGTTCCTTTTGCAATGGCCTTTACAAGTCCATTAGCATCCACTGTTGCTACAGCCTCATTATCCGACGACCATAAAACCGCTTTATTGCTTGCCCCTAATGGAGATACAATAGCCGAAAATTGTTTGGAATCAGCAATGTTAATCGATGCTGAGGTAGGATTTATCGTAAGTCCTGTAACAGCAATTGCTCCAGTCTGAACCGTAATATCAGAATAGGATGTTTTATTACCATCTTGCGTTGTAGCGGTAATACGTACCGTTCCTGCATTTTTGGCAGTAACTAAACCATTAGCATCCACTGTGGCTATATTGGCATCTGCAGAACTCCAATTCACAATTTTATTGGTAGCATCGGCAGGTAAAACTGAGGATGAAAGCTGAACGGTTGAGCCAACAGAAACCAGAGCAGTAGCCGGACTAACCGAGACGCTGGCAACCGGAATTCCCATGGTTATTACTACATCGTCAATCCACACCGAAACTCCGGCAGGTAATTTTCCCATCCTAAAACTAAAAATGGTACGATTGTCCGATTGATTTATAAGTGTTGAGGTGGTGAATGAAAACGTTTGAGCAGTAGTGGTTAACGAAATGGTTTGCTCAGGCAAATAATTGGTAACACCCCAATTGGTCATTCCCACACCAATAGACGTTGCTACTGAACTTTTAGCAGTGAATGAAACTGTGTAATTTTTATCTTTTACGCCTGCAAAAAGCCATGCCAATTGTTGGTCGGATGAAAGATTGTTATGAGTTGCTCCATTTGAAACCATAGTATATTTCAGCGATTTTGTTCCTGAAATTTTATCTGCACCACTATCAAATATTATGGCCGCAGTATCGGTCACAGAAGTCAGTTTCAATTTAGTCCAACCGGCATAATACTGGTTTTCTGCAGCTGTGGAAGTTCCCGAAGTACGGAAATTATAGCTGTAACCTCCGGGAGTATACATAGCATTATTCATCAACGATTCAAAGTCACCGTTACATAAATTCGTATTTGTCAGCGGATTTTTCTCAACAACCGTAATATCATCCAACCAGATAGATGTGCCGGTTGACACGTTTCCATAATAAAATGCAAACTTGCAAAGACCGGTGAGAGATGTTGTGGTAATGTCGTACGTAAATGTCTGTGCAGTGGTTGTAACATTAAACATGGGAGAACTAGCCAACCAACCAAAGTTACTGAATGACTGAACTAAAATACCCTGAACAGAGCAATTGACAGAAGCTTTTGCTTTAAAGCTAACCGTATAAGTGGCAGTTTTTGGTAAAATTAAAGCCTGGTAAAGACCCTGCGAAGTAATGCTTGTTCCTGCAGTTCCTGTAACAATTTTTGCAGAATTCAATCCAGAAATAGGTGTAACATTATCAATAGAATAAGTTTGAGTACCCGAAGCAGTCCACCAGCCAGTGGCGGTAGCTGTTCCCAGTTCAAAATCACCGTTACTGACAATATTTCCTGCAAATGCATTTACTATGATAGAACTAATAAAGAGAGCGATAGCAATTAAATATAAGATTTTTTTCATTTTGATACAATTTTAATTTCTGATTAACTTGAATGTTTTCGATTCTCCTTCGCAGGCCAAATTGAGAAAATAAATACCATTATTGCAATTTGTAGTTTCAATAATATTTTGTCCTTCATTTAGAAATTTCTGACTTTTAAAAACACATTTTCCAATTGTGTCAACTATTGAAATGGAGTAGTTATCTGAAGTCTGAACGTTCAATGTGAGTGCTTTTCCTGAAAAAGACTGTAACGAAACACCTCTAAGTTCCGAGATGATTTTTACTGCATTTTGCGCATCAACCACCACATTCCCAATAGGATAAGCACCGGTTGATTTTCGGTTCTGATTGGCTAATTTCAAAGCTGAATAATAATTATCAATATCAGTAATCAGCACTTCGAGTGAATAAGTTCCAAGAGCAATATTCTGAGGCAATGTAAATGTTTCGTCAATTGTAAAAGGTGTATCAACGGATGTAGAAAAATTGTATGTTGGTAATAATGTTCGTAAATTTAATTTTGAAGTGGTTTCCCAAATCAATGCACTCGTAGTAGGATGAATTATGCGGTACTTAACTGCCCAGTTTCGATAAGCCGGAGCAACTCCTACATTCGACCAATTAGCTACAAAACGTACCGATTGCCCCGGAACAAATACTGATGGTGTAGTAACATCACGTAGAATATAACGGTAACCAGCAGTTTTTGTTGAACTTAGCATAGCATTTTGAATATCTGTTGACATAGTACTCCATGAAAGACCTGTCCCAAAATTTCCATTCCCTATACCTGAAATATGATAATCTATGACTTGTTGCAACCCAAGCGAATAAGTCATACCAGTGTTTCCATAACCTTCGATAATTACCGGAGCTGTTTTCCAGCGGTCTTTAGCGAATGGCCAGGCAGTTGAACTGGCTGAAGATACATTATTGAATCCAGTGTTGCACCACGAATCACGTCTCCAACCAATCGGATATTTCAATCCTGTTTTCGACATGGCATATTGAAATCCTCCAACATTGTCGCTCATCATAATGAGTTGCTTGTCGGGAAACGCCTTTACAAATACATCAATAATATGTTGAATAGTGGCAGTAGTGATTCCTGTTAGTGGGGAAGGTGGTGTTTCGAAACCTGATAAGTGCCATTCACCCCAATTGCCATAGGTTCTGATTTCGACGAAACCAATACGGGGATCTTTATTGAAAGCACGACCCAGGTTGGCAACCAGCGAATCGTGTCGGGCTATAAAATAGGCATTGTTCCAATCGGGCATCCAGCATTTTTTATTGTTGCTGTACCACGAAGTCATTTTTGAATCGAGGTAGGCCGGATAAGCATGATCAATGCCTTCAACCACACAACGAAAAGCCAGTCCGAATGTACCACGACCATCAGGATCGGCATATGCAGCAGCAGCTTCGTTATAAAGTGACGAAAAGTTATAAACTCCTTCTGAAGTTTCAAAAACAGTCCAGTTGTAGCGGGCATAGCGGTCGATACTGGGATATGGTGCCATTTCATTACCGTTCCAGCGGTAAAAACCTCTATCGGGATTGGTGATATCGTTATCAATCATTGGAATGACAGGAAGAGTGAATTTCGTATCAGAAGCATTTGTAGTCAATTCAGAACTAAATGTAAAGAAAACGTTGAACTGAAAAAACAGAACAAAAGATAAAATGCGGAACGTGTGATTCATTGTAATCGTATTAAATTATTTTACGGCTACAAAATTACGGCACTTTCAAAAATAAGAATAGGCAATTATTGTTTGAATAGGGTTTAGAAATTGTCGGAAAACAAAAAAGTCCCAATATTATTGAGACTTTTTTGTTGTGAATATCTGGTAGATTTAAATCGTAACTATTATTTGATTTTGAAGAAATTCAGCATATAATCCCATTGTTTACTATACATTTCGGGCTCGGCTTAGTGCCTTGTCCGCGGTAGTATAGAACAACTCCTATTCCCGATGTTCGGCATAGGCCCTAGCTTATGTCGCAGC
The DNA here is from genome assembly GCA_903901975.1 of uncultured Bacteroidales bacterium. Taxonomy (GTDB): domain Bacteria; phylum Bacteroidota; class Bacteroidia; order Bacteroidales; family Paludibacteraceae; genus Paludibacter. Next base: position 539 of record CAIUTB010000158.1, on the reverse strand, counting down.
TAAAATGAATTCTCCAGAATTCCAAATTATATATAGCTGGAAAGCTGGAGTTTTCCTTCTAACTTAACAAAGCGAAAGACGTTTGGCCTAACTTTCCGCACCAATTACACTACGCCCATCACGGGTTATTATAAACTTGATAGACTGATTCATCAAAGAAATGTCTTTTCAGGGCATCAACTATACGCAAATTAGTCATAGCAACCTGATATTCAAAGTCATCATATTTCAATTCATAATCTATGGTTGTAGATGCATTTTTCCCATTATCATTTATTCTAAACTCAAAACAAGTTCCATCAAAAGTTCGAGGACCACTTGGCTTTTTTTTGCTGTTCTCATTTATTAATATTGCTTTTGAAAACACTCCTACCATTTTATTTTTAAAAGTAGTACTAATTTCCTGACTTTGACAGTTTTTGAAGGGTTATTTTGTAAATAAAACGAATTCAGACAGTTATAAATTTCAGGACACCAAAATGGGTGTCCCAGCTCAAAAAATGCTATATTTGCGGCATGTTTGTACGCAAGAAAAATAA
>CAIUTB010000157.1 GCA_903901975.1 uncultured Bacteroidales bacterium | reverse complement strand
TCCTTGATTCATATTCCAAAATTTTGATTTTGGGCAAAGGTCAAGAAAAAATTCAAATCGAAAAATTTTAAAAACCGCTGAAACTACTAATAATAAAGAGTTTCAGAGCAAAAACCGGTTCAACAACCGGACACTAGTGAATTGAAAATTAAAATGATTGATACTCATTCCCATATTTACTCCGAAGATTTTGACACTGACCGTTCCGAAAGCATTCAACGTGCCAAAGAAGTGGGAGTAGAGCATATTATTCTACCCAATTGTGACAGTGGCACTTTGCCTCACATGCTGGCTTTAGAAGCTGAATATCCAGGTTATTGTCATGCTGCCATTGGACTTCACCCAACAAGCGTAAAGGAAAATTACAGAGAAGAACTGGCGATGCTAAAATCTGAACTGGAACGACGGAAATGGATTGCTGTAGGTGAAATCGGGATTGATTTATACTGGGATAAGACTTTCCTTGAAGAACAAATCATCGCTTTTCAACAGCAAATTGAATGGGCATTGGCATATAATTTACCGGTAATTATTCATGTCCGTGATTCATTCCGTGAAACAATGGAAGCACTTACACAATACAAAAACTTGGGTTTGAAAGGTGTTTTTCATAGTTTTACCGGTTCGTTGGAAAATGCACATGAAATAATTGATTTCGGTGGATTTTTGTTGGGAATCAACGGAATTGTAACTTTTAAGAACTCAGGATTAGCTGAAGTTGTTAGGCAAATTGATTTAAAATATATTCTGCTCGAAACTGATTCTCCATATCTTACGCCTGTTCCACATCGTGGCAAACGGAATGAAACTGCTTATACACTGCTTATTGCCAACAAGCTGGCTGAAACGTATAATTGCTCCCTTCAGCAAATTGATGACCAAACCACTCGAAATGCAAAATCACTATTTGCAATCTGATTTTTCATTTTAATATCTCGGTTTATTTTTATACTTTTGCAATTCCCAAAAAGCAAGGAGAGATGCTCGAGTGGTTTAAGAGGCACGCTTGGAAAGCGTGTGTACTCCAAAAGGGTACCGGGGGTTCGAATCCCTTTCTCTCCGCCAGTAACATTTCAAAATGTAGTAAAAGCCCGCAAAATCAATGATTTACGGGCTTTTTGCTTTTTAAAAAGAAGCATAATATTCAATAAAAATCAATCTTTAGGTGACCCATTCGGTTACCCAAAGAATTTAAAGCCTCGGGTACCCGAATTTGTTCGAAAAGCATTTATAATCAAGCAGTTCAATCTTTGAACATCTTGTAGGTAAATCAAAGAAAATGTAATTTTGAACACTTTAAAGGTTACCACAATGAATGCAAAACTTTCCATTCTCTTTTATGCAAAGAGAGCAAAAACAAACGCCAACGGTTTAATTCCTATCTATCTACGAGTAACGGTTGACGGAGAACGTATCGAGTTAACCACAAAACGATTTACACATCCTGACAAATGGTCGGTTGAGGGCAATTGTATGAAAGGTACTAGTGCCGAATCAAAGGCTACTAACAGTTACTTAGACACACTAAAAGCCAGAATTTTTGAATATCAGCAAGAGCTTATCCGGAATGATGATTTAGTCAATGCTGAAAACATGCGTAACAAAATTTTAGGTATTGAAAAACGCAGTCACATGCTCATTGCTATTTTTCAAAATCACAATAATGAAGTAAAAGCTCTGATAGGAAAAGATTTTGCAGCCGCAACACATGTTCGTTATGAGACTTCACTTAAACACACCGTCGACTTTATCAAATGGAAATACAAAGTTTCCGATATTGATATCCGCAAGATAGATCATGAATTTATTACAAGTTATGAATTTTATCTAAAGACTAAATGTAATTGCTGCCAAAATACCACAGTTAAGTATATAAAGAATTTCGGCAAGATTATCCGTATCTGTATAGCCAACGGCTGGCTTGATCGTAATCCCTTTATAAATTACAAAAGTAGGATGGTTGAAGTTGAACGGGCATTTTTATCGCAGGATGAAATTGAAACCATGTTCAATAAAGAATTTGCAACAGATCGACTTAATCAGGTAAAAGATATTTTCCTGTTCAGTTGCTTTACCGGTTTAGCTTATGCTGATGTGAAAAAGTTAAAACGCACAAATATTGCATTAGGGGTAGATGGAGAACGTTGGATTTTCATTAACCGAACCAAAAACAGATACACGTTCCAACATCCCATTACTACCTATTTCGTCTGCTATTCTTGACAAATACCGCAACCACCCACAAGCAGTCAACCCGGAACGTCTATTGCCTATTCTAAGCAATCAAAAGATGAATTCCTATTTAAAGGAAATAGCTGACCTTTGCGGCATTCATAAAGAATTGACTTTTCACATTGCTCGTCATACCTTTGCAACGACGGTCACACTCACAAATGGTGTTCCAATCGAAAGCGTATCAAAGATGTTGGGACATAAAAATCTTCATACAACACAGCATTATGCCAAAATTCTTGATTTAAAAGTGAGTGATGATATGAAGGCTCTGAAAGTAAAGTTTGGAGACGGAAATCAGATGATGTTGAAAAAATCAATAGGATAATTTAAAAGCCAGACAATGATGTAAAATCATTTGTCTGGCTTTTTTCTTTTTTAATCTTTAAAAAGAAATTGTCTCAATTTTTCAATCCCCTTATTGAATTTTAAAGGGTTAGTATCCTTCAGTGTTTGGATATTTTTCTGTTTCCATTGAATCGAAGGATAACCACTCAAATCACCGGCACAACATTTTTCCCAATTCGGACTGCCACTTTCGAAAGAGTGCAAAAATTCTCTATCTACAACCGTAATGTTTTGATTAACTTGTTCTATTAACTCCTTTCGGGTCGCTTCAAAATCAGCATAATCGAATGGCACATCAGACATTCCCTGAAATTGATTTTCAAGGGCATGTTTCTGATCTATTGGATTCGGTTGAAGTGATTCAATAAGAGGCTTATCGCTTCCCAAAAGATAGAAAATCAAACCATTCTTTATATCGGCAAATGCTTCAATTTCCATATACTTATAATCAAAAAGGTCGCGTGGGTGTTGACGACCTAATGCCGCAGCAATTTTCCCACCGTATAATAATGAAAAAGGGACTATTCTAGCTACACAGCTCATTTTAAATTCCTCTTTAGCCTTATCACAAAGTTCCTTTTCTTCGATATCACCAATAATACCCCGTTTGACACCATTCACCTCAATTTTCACAGTTGCCCCATTATAAGTACATTGCAATTTCAGTACAGCTGGTTTGGGGATAATACGAATACCCGGAATAGCCTTTTCAATTTGCTGCTTTAAGGCAATCAAATGATTATTGATTTCTTGTAAGCTTTCCTCTCTGTTTTTTATCGGAAGATAAGTTAAGTCAACATCAACAGAATAGCGAGGCATGTTTTTTACAAATAAATTAATAGCAGTTCCACCATGAACAGCAAAATCCGTAATTTTATAAACCAATGGCATAATCCGAATTAAGAGAGCCACCTGCTTTTTATAAGTTTCATTCATATTCGTATAATTCTCTTGGTATAGTTATCATATATTCAGGAAGATAAATCCCATTGTCTGCTAATTTATACTTTCCAGTACCTAATTCTATTTTAGCTTTATCTAACCTAGAGTACCAATCATGTCCGGCTTTTTCGGCCATATATAAAAATAATCGCTTTATTTTTATGTTGTCAGTATTTTCCAGCAACTGTTGCACAACTTCAGCCCTCAATGTCGTTAGTTGTTCCATTATGTAAAATAAATCTATATATGCATATTGACTCGGAGCCAACATCAGACATTCAAGAAATGCTTGTTCAGGTACAGAAGTAAGTACTTCACAATTCCTCTTATTGAAGGTTGTAAGTTGTGTGTTCTGAAATGTTTTCGTTGAGAAGAACTTTAGTTCGTTTTCAAATTCGGTATTTATCAACCATTTTGGTATATTTTCCTGTATTGGATATCCTATCATCAATACTGGTTTTCCCATTGGAACGTAGTGATTAAATCCTGATAGTTCTAATGCGGAATGAGCTCCCACATAAAACCTATTATTCAATTGGGTATTGTAACTGGATATTGCTGCGTAAGACGAAAGTTTATCACCCGTTCTGTACATAACTCCTCTTGTTAGCATCGAAAACCATCCTGATCTTCTATATTGTTGTATCAATTGGGCTGAATATCCATTTTTATTCAACCATGCAGAAAAGAGTAGACCCCCTGGTTGCCAATATTGTAACAATTGGTTCAATTTATTCCCATTATCTATATTCATAATATACATTGAGCGTTTAAATTCAACTACAAAAATATATTTTATTGTCTGATCCAACAAATTATTATTGAATTTATTTGCTTTAAAATTCAAATTTGGTTGAATTTGAATTAATTTCGTATAGTATTAATATATTATAGGTAGATTATTTGAACTATCCCCATCACTTCCTCTTATCCTTTGCCCCACTGTCAAATGCAATAAGGTTGAACATTTCACGCATCCGGGAACGAACACGATTTCCGTAGTATTCTTCAAGTTCTGAAGCTGAAAGGTTGCTTGTGGCATGGGTGTGCATGTGATTGCTGATAAAGTGATCATACCGGGAAAGCAAAATTTCACCCATAACATTACACTGATTGCCATAGTACTTAAAAGTGCTCTCAGCTCCGAGGTCGTCGAAACTTGAAATTCCTTTTGTTGTTAAGTTTAAGAATGCACATGATAAACTAAGTTTTACGCAATTTACTGCTGATAAAGAACGGGCTGATGTATTTGCAATCGGAAAATTTGAAAATAGTGAATTACCTTTGTTGAAAGGTTTTCTGAACTATTCTTTTGAATATAAAAATACTTTTGCCGGAACTATTGTCCCAATTGATGTTTCCGGTAATTATTGGGATTTTATGATTTACACTATGGAGTCCAGGTTATCCGACAATAAAATTTGTGGTAGTGCAAAAGACTCAAAGTGGAATGAAATAGTTATTAAAGGAGTAAATCAGGTTGAAGGTCAGGCGAATTGGATGCAAATGGAATACATTGGTTTTGAATTTTTTCTGAACGGTCAGTCTATAGGTGCTGTTTCGTGTTTGAATGATGGGCGGGTATGGATGAGAGATGATATCAGCGCTGAAATTAAACTGGCAGTTTCAAGTATCTCAACGGCTTTATTCGTAAAGCATAATTTGACTGATACCCATAATGATCGTGTTATTCAGATAGTGAATAAAGTAAAATAGTCAATGCTTATAAACCACAAATGGCGGATGAGAATCCGCCATTTGTGGTTTTTGAATCTTTGTAGCTTACTCCTGTACCCGCTGTACTGATTTGATTTCCTTTATTTTGATAATATTTTTGCATAGGTTATTGATGTCTTCAGTGTCGTGAACATAGATATAAAACCTTCCGACAAACATGCTGGCATTGGTCTCGATATTCATTTTCTTTATATTTACACCATAACCTTCTGAAATAACTTTCAGTATTTCAATTAATACACCTTTTTTGTCAATTCCTCTTATTTCAAGTGTCTCGACATATGAAAGCACTTTGTGAGTAGCCCAATCCACCGTTACAATGCGTTCGCCAAAGCTGCTTTTTAGTTTGGCAGCCAATTTGCACTGACGTTTGTGAACAATTACTTTCTCCGATTCATCCACATAACCAAGTACGTCATCACCGGGAATGGGATGACAACATTCACCTAAAATATAAGTTTTCCCTGCGTTTTCCTCAGTAAGTTTAACGGAAACTTTCCGGTCAACCTTACTGTCAATAGATACTGAAGGAGCTTGTTTGTTATCAGAACTCCCTACAAAAGGCATTTTGAGATATTTTACAATTACATTTTCTGTTTTGGGCTTAAAGAAGATTCGTTCAATTTCATTCAGATCAAGTACGCCTTTACCTGTTTGCAAATACAATTCATTCCGTTGAGTGAAATTAAAATGCCTCAAAATGGGAACAATATTCTCATTGTCAGGAAGAAGGCTGAGTTTTTTCAACGTTTGTTCAATCTGCTTCTGACCTTCCGAAATAAGAACTTTTTCTTCTTTCTTAAATAAGTTGCGAAGTTTGGTTTTAGCGCGAGCTGTGGTTACAAAATCAAGCCATTCTTGTTGCGGTGTCTGTTTTTTGGATGTTAGAATTTCAATCTGATCCCCACTATTCAGTTTGTAATTGAGCGGAACTAATTTATGATTTACTTTAGCCCCAATACAATGATTTCCAAGTTCGGAGTGAACATTATATGCAAAATCGAGTGCAGTAGCACCGAGTGCAATCGTTTTGATTTCGCCTTTCGGGGTAAATACGAAAATTTCAGAAGCAAAAAGATTCAGTTTGAACGTATCCATAAAATCGATTGCGTTCGGTTCAGGATTTTCAAGCAGTTCTTTGATGGTTTTAAGCCATTTATCCAGTTCCGATTCATCAGCTTCGCCCGATTTATATTTCCAGTGAGCTGCAAGTCCCTTTTCGGCAATATCATTCATACGTTTGCTTCGGATTTGCACTTCCACCCAACGGCCACCCTGACCCATCACAGTCACGTGTAATGCTTCGTATCCATTCGCTTTTGGCGTGCTTATCCAGTCTCGGATACGCTCGGGATGAGGCTTATAAATGCCGGTAATGGCCGAATAAAGCATCCAGCATTGGTCCTTTTCGCTCAAATCTTCACGTGGCTCAAAAATGATACGTTCCGCCAGAATATCGTACACTTCTTCGAATGGAATGTTTCTTGTATTCATTTTTAACCAGATAGAATAAACCGATTTAATACGGGCACGAAGGCTAAACTTGTAGCCCATTTCGGTCAGTTTTGTGTTTATTGGTTCGGAAAATTCTTTATAAAAGAGGGTCCTGGCTTCTTCGTCAACAGCTAACTTATCTTCAATTTCTTTAAATGTATCGGGGTGTTCAAACTTAAAGCTGAGATTTTCAAGTTCGGTTTTAATGCGGAAAAGTCCAAGGCGGTGGGCAAGTGGAGCGTAAATATATTGTGTTTCACCGGCGATTTTGAATTGTTTGGCCTGTGGCATCGAACCCAGTGTGCGCATATTGTGAAGGCGGTCAGCTATCTTTATCAGAATCACTCGAATATCTTCAGACATGGTGATGAGCAGCCTACGGAAATTCTCAGCCTGTTCAGAAGCTTTTTCGGCAAATACACCACCCGATAATTTGGTCAATCCATCAACAATCTGGGCAATTTTATGTCCGAACAGATTCTCAATATCTTCAACCGTATAATCAGTATCTTCCACCACATCATGTAATAAAGCCGAACAGATAGAAGTAGAGCCCAAACCGATTTCTTTTACCACAATACGTGCCACAGCTAGCGGATGCATAATGTAAGGTTCACCTGAACGCCTTTTAATGCCTTTGTGAGCTGCTTTTGCAAAGTTGAATGCTTTGGTGATTAGTTCAATCTTCTGACGGTGATTGGTTTTGCGGTAATCCTCAAGCAAGGCTTCAAATTCAAGTTGAATCTGATCATCTTCAGTTATCGGTTCTGTTTGTTTTGGCGACATGGAAATTTAATTGAAAAAATGAAAAATTCAGCACTGAAAGTGAAATACTTCGGCTACAAGAAATGATTTGGTAATGCAAACTTACATAAAAATTTGAGATGTATAAGCGCATCAACCGAAAAATAGGAGCACTTTGATAAAAAGTTTAATAAACAAAACAAATTTAATGCAGCAACAGTTTTTTTTGATGTATATTTAAATGAAATATTTATATTTGCAAAAGGGTTTTTGCAAAAATCCTGAGTCTTCTGACAAATTTAGAAAATATGAAACAAAAGATTGTAGTATTATTTTATGTATGTTTTTTTACTTGCTTCATTTATTCTGAACAAATCAAACCCGATTCAATATTATTACATAGTGGTGACTGGATAACCGGGAAAATTATTAAACATGTAGAAAATGACTATATTAAGATTCAAACAACTAAAGGCGAATATTTTTTTGCATGGAGTTATATAAGACTATTCCATTATCACTCTTCCGAAAATAGTCAGAGAAATGACAGCATAGATTCACAAAATACTTTAAACTCACTAACAAATAAAGTCAATATATTAAAAAATAGTGATTCATTATTATTACAAGGAAAGATCTCAACAACAAAAAAACAAAGTAATACTGAATTACCTCTTCATATTTTCCAACTGAAAGCAGGAATTGGAATTGAAAATTACAAATTCAGTGTATTATATGGTTACCGTTTTTGGTCAAATGCATCTCTGGGGGTGGGATATGAATATTTAAATTCATATAATGATATTTCATGTGTGTATGACAATCTAATTTTTGATGTGAAATTCCTCAAAAAAACAGTTTCAAATAATTTAACTTGCCTGGCTATTGATTTTGGAGTTGGAGTTTATAGACGCTATGGTCTTGAAGTTGGTCCTTTATTGATGTTCAATCCGTCTTATATGTATGGTTTAAGAATAAATCGAAACCTATATTTAACAGCTGGAATAGATTTGAGTTTTCAAAAAAATATTTACATTTATAATGCAAGTCAAGATATTGTGACTTTTGGTTTTTTTACGGGTATTTTGTTTTAATTGTTTGATGATGAGTTGCTTTAGTGATTTTATTATAAGTCGACAAATTCTAAACTCTAAACTTCAAATTATCAACTATTTAGTATCCAGCCAACAACAATCCAATATCATTCGAACTAATTCCATAATAATCGCCAATCAAGCGGTTTACAAGCACACCACCGAAGATGTACGCGCCGTGACGGAAGCCGGAACTTTCATTAATAGCCGGTATAACGCCTCCCGAATTACCAATTTTCAATAAAATTGGAGCAAAAATATTACTCAACGCCATGGAAGATGTTCGTGCTACCCGTGCCGAGATATTGGGCACACAATAATGAATAATACCATGTTTTTCATATACAGGATTTTTCAGCGTACGGCATTCCGAGGTTTCAAAACAACCACCCTGATCCACGCTCATATCGATAATAATAGCACCCGGCTTCATCGTTTTTACTAACTCTTCCGACACCATAAATCGTTCCGAACCATTTATATAACGCAGATTTCCAATTACGGCATCGGCAGTAGCGAGAGCTTTGAAAAGGACTGAAGGTTGTATTACCGATGTAAAAACCTGTTGACCAAGGTAATGTTGAATTTTACGGAGTTTATTAATGTCGTGATCGAAAATTTTCACCTGTGCACCCAGGGCAATGGCTGTCCGGGCTGCCACCGAACCCGTAATACCTGCTCCCAAAATCAATACTTCGGTGGGAGTAATTCCTGCAATTCCACCCAATAATATTCCTTTACCACCTCGTTCATTACTCATCAGCTCAGCTGCTACGGCGATTGCTGTATTACCTTCAATTTCGGAAATTGAACTCACTACCGGGAATGTTTTTTGTTCATCCCTGATTAATTCGTACGCAATTGCTGTCAATTTCTTTTTAATCATCAATTTTATACCTTCAGCCGACAAATTAGTGAGTTGCAGCATCGATAAAATACTCGATCTATCCTGCATCATATTCAATTCAGCAATAGTCGGGGGTGAAATTTTCAGCACAATATCGGCCCCATATACTTCGGATGCATTATCAACCATAAACGCACCCGCTTCACTAAATTGCAGATCAGAATAAGCCATACCTTCACCTGCACCTCGCTGTACGTAGACACTATGACCCTCTTCAGTTACAATAGCTACACCTTCAGGCGTAAGCGCCAGACGAGTTTCAACTTCGATATTTTCTTTGGGAATTCCTATTGATAAGCGGGGTTGACGGGCTATTTCACGTAACAAACACTCTTCTGGAAAAAGTGAACGCTGTTCTTTTGGATCATGTTTCATAGCAGTATTTTCTTCAGTTTGACTACAAATCTAAGTACTATTCTCGAAATAAGCAAACATTAACCTAAGAAAATATTTCGTTTCGCTGTTATTATGCTACGCTGATAATCGTTTCGTTGATATTATGCTTCGCTGATATTTGACCTTCGGACGATATTATAATATCACGAAGGAAAATATAACGACTGAAAGGAGTAATAACGCGACCAACGGGAGCAAATAACATTTCCAACGGAAATAAATATCATGACCATCGGGAGCAAATCTCAGGGAAGAGCCACTAAAGTGCTTGGATTCAGTCCTACACTTTCTACTTTATACTGCAATTTCCCATTCCGGTTGAAACAATACAAATCACCTTTGATCGTATAATTCAATGCATCGGTCAGATAAACATGGCCATTGTTTGGGTGAATATAAATCCCGAAAGGTCTTACCAGGGTAGTGCCATCCGAAATAAAGTTTTCGGAAATGATCTGTTCCGTTTTGCAATCGAAGGTTTTTACCCAATAGCTGTTGTTGCTGTAATTAAAACTATACAGATAAGCTGTGTCATTTTTGATAATGAAATTCAGTGCCGGCAAATTGTTGAAAGTTTGAATCACTTCATCCGACTGACTGCTGATACGACAGAAACTGGCTTTTACGGTCGAATTATTCCCACGAACCACGCTATACACATCACCCTTGCTGTCGACATCCAACTTAAAAGGATTGATTCCAACGTTTATTTTTTTTATTTCCGAAAAACTGTTCAAGTTTACTACCGAAATCGTGCTGTCGTAATTAGCTTTTTCCAATCCTCCCGAATTGGAAACATACAACTTTCCATTCGCTACGGCAATACCATCAGGATTCCTCCCAACCCTTGTAATTGCTTCTACCGTTAAGGAACTTGTGTCAATACGTGCAACAGTTCCATCGAATGAACAGATATAAGCTTTATTCTCTGAAAATGTGATATAGCGTGGTTGCCGGGGCACATTATTCTCATTGAAAAAGGCTATACGTTTGATAGAAATCCCTGATTTTAAATCTAATACTTCAATTTGAGAAGAAACATTCATCACAATCCACAGTTTGCTGCCATATACTTTCATGTCGTTACCCGTGTCGCCCAGACTCCGGTTGTTTACAAACAGAAAATAATCTGAATTCAAGCTGTGATTGTCGAAATTCAACAAGCATAACTTGCTGTTATTCATATTGAAAAGTCCTTCGGATAGCACGTACATCTTACCGGTTTCGTTCGCTGTGGTTGGAAGATCGATAGGTAGGGGAATGTCTTTCATATCATCGCAACCAGCTAGAAGCAGGACAATAAGCAGCGTAATATAAGGAATCAGTCTTTTCATTCAAGTAATAAATAGTTGAAAATTCGGCTATTCTATTTTTTGGAATTGTTTTTTGATAGTAATCTCATACACCATACCACAATTATTGCCAGAATGATACGTGGAATCGTAATCCAGCCTATCGGAACACCTATGGCTACAAATAATAAGGTATCTTCAAGCAGTGAATGATTAATGGCAACGTGGAAATTCAGCAGATTCGCACTATAGAGTGTAATCTCTTTGTTTTCAACTTCTTCCAGCATAACTGCAGAACCGTATGTCAATCCCAGTGTTTGAGCCACAAACCAGAGAAATGAACTCTCGTCAGTCAGACCCATAATGCGCATAAGTGGAGCGAATATTTTTGAAATCAATGCTAATAAATTGAATTCCTTGAGAATACCCTGGAGAATCATTAATCCCGATACGATTATGGCAATTTTCAGGGATAAATAACCTGCTGTTTGCATCCAATTCATGAGCATATCCCAAATATTGCCGAAAACTATGCTTTTTTGTACCGCATGAATAGCTCCAATATGTTCCGGCAATAAATAATTCAGCAGAAAAGCTGCAATAAATGACATAACCGGACGAAGAATTAATAGTGCAATGGCTGAAGAACCTGTTTTTTTCTGAATGGCAGTCTCCATAAAGAGATTATGCGTAATCAAACACATTATTGCCAGAATGGTTATTTCGCGTATGCTCAGAGACAGGGTGGAAATTACGGCAATGGGCCCGTAAAGTGGAACAAATAAACTGGTAATAAAAACAACTGCCGATTCGCCGGGTAAGCCAATATGCGAGAAAATAGGTTTTAAATAGCCTGCTATCCAGGCAATAATACCCCAGTATTGAAGAAAACTGACCAATAAACTGATTGGAAGAATCAGCTTTAAAAGCCACCAAACTGTCTTTTTGGCTTTGCGGAGTGCAGTTTTAGTACTACTATATAAGCGCTTGGCTGTTGAGTTCAAAGGGTTCGTGTTTGAAAAGTTTGAAGAGTTTGAAATTTTTGTGCTACATATTAGTGTATTCTCATTTTAATTTCCCCTTTATGGATTTGGGGGCAATAAAACAAGAAAGGTTGTCTCACGACAACCCAATCTTTAAATTAACCTTAAATCTAATACCATGAAAAACACAGTGCAAAGATAAAGCTTAATTTTATGTTGTACAACATATTTATGAGTTACTTTTCTGTTTTTAAGTTATTTAACACAATGCCAAGTGGCAGAAAAATAAGGATATTTCTATCAACTTAATAATCACTGATTTATTTTGCACGTAGCCAGGTTTGCGAACGTCCAATCCAACCGTTTTTGTCAAGCGAACCGCGTACTGCCAATTTTTCACCTCCTTTTTCAAGGCTGACATTACATTTATATACTTTCCCGTTTTTTGGATCAAGAATAGTCCCACCGGTAAGTTTACTATCTTTTTCGACCAGATTATTAATAATCATCATACCCAGAATAGGCTGATTCTTGTTTGTACCTTCACATTCGGTACACAATTTTTCCGGCTCTTTGAATAGTTTTTCAATTTTACCGTAATATTTACCATTTGTCGCTTTGAAAATCAACACAATGGATTTTTCACTTCCATCTTTGTCGTCAATGGTTTTCCATTTACCAACCATTTTGTCGGCCTGAGCAAATCCGACCATTGAAAATGCCATAAAAAATGCAATTGTTAGTACTGTCTTCATAGAATTATTATTTTAAATTTCAAACAAAGATAAATAGATTTTGCACATTGACAAGATGTTGGAGCAAAAAATGCTCTATTAATTAAAAAAATCCTGCAAATCTTAAGACTTGCAGGAAATTTATTATTCTTAAAAAATACATTTAAGGGTTTACGGAGATATAAGCAGTCTTAGAGACTTTGCTTCCATCAGTGCGTTTAGCAAAAACGCAAATTCAGCAAATATCTATATAAATAAAAAGTATAATATACATTATATCAGTGAATTAAACTGAATTAAACTAAGTTTTTTTAATAGCAATAATCTTATTTCAGACTCAGTTTTTTCTTTACTAAATCAGTAATATCATTCGATTTGGGCGATTGATAGATAATACCTTGTGTGCTGGTATCAAAAATATAAAGTAAATCGTTTTCGGCACCGACATCACTAATAGCTTTCTTGACTTTTTCAATCACTGGAGCAAACATTTCCTGTTGTTTCTTTTGCAGGTCGTCGTTGGCAGCTTTTTGGGTATTGGCAATGTGCTTTTCCAGTTCGGTAATTTCGCTCTGACGGGCAGCCTTAATGCTTTCAGGCATATTTTTCAAAAGTTTTTCCTGATATTCTTTTATTTTGGCATAATACTCGTCACGCAACTTATTGATTTCAGTATTCCATTGCGTATTCAGGTCGTTGATAGACTTTTCAATGCTTGCTTTTTCAGGCATTTGTGAGAGAATATCTACCGAATTGATATGTCCGAATTTTGATTCCTGTGCCGCAAGACTTAGCGTTAAACCGCAAAATATAATGAGTGCATATTTCCTGATCATAATGTTTTTTTTTAGAATATTCAAAAAAAGACTTTGATGAAAGCATCAAAGTCTTTTCAGCCAAAAAGATTCGACTTTATTTTTTATTTTTGCTTGGTTTCGCTTCTGCAGCAGGTTTAGTTGCTTCTGTTGATTTTACTTCAACAGGTTTAGCAGCTACTTTGTCCAATCCAAGTTTTTTCTTAACTACAGCTGTAATATCGTTAGCACTTGGGGCCTGATAGATAAATACCTGTGGTAAATAATTGAAAATGTACAGGTATTTTCCTTCAGCAGCCACTTCAGCAATCGCTTTGTTGATTTTAGCCATTACCGGGCTCGATAGCTCTTGTTGTTTCTTTTCCAGATCAGAACTTGCAGTCTGACGGAAAGTCTGAATACGTTGTTGAATGTCCTGTAATTCATTCTGACGAGTTGTTTTGATACTTTCAGGCATAGTAGCTTGTTTTTCCTGAAATTCTTTAAGTTTTGTCGTAAGTTCTTCATTCATTTTTGTAAGGTAGGTTTCGAACTCTTTACTTTGATCGTCCAACGCTTTTTGAATGCTTGCTTGTTCCGGCATTGCTGCGAAAACTTCCTGGAAATTTACGTGACCTAACTTGGTTTCTTGCGCCATCAAACTGATTGGCAATGCGCAAATTAAAAATAATACGGTTTTCTTTAACATGTTTTTTTATTTTGAGTTTTTAATATTCCTGAAAAGGATTGCAAATTTAAAAAATTATTTTGAATATCCCAATTTTTGAAGTATTGAATCGCTAATATCGAGTTTTGGAGAGGTGAAAATCACACTCATAGCCGAACTTTTATCAAAGACAAGATCCAGGTCTTTTTCTTTGCTAATTTCCTGAATAGCTGTATATACCTCATCCTGAATCGGCTTCATTAAGCTTTGACGTTTTTTGAATAATTCCCCTTCAGGACCAAAATATTTGCGTTTCAAATCCTGAACTGCTTTTTCTTTTGCCACAATTTCTTCTTCACGTTTTGTTTTCATATCATCCGATAGGAAAACCAGTTCAGTTTGATAATTTTTATACATTTTCTGAACGTCCTGCATTTGAGCATCTACTTCCGACTGCCATTTCTTTGAAATCTGGTTCAGTTGGTCGTTAGCTGTTTCGTAAGAAGGAATATTTTTCATAATATATTCCATATCCACCATAGCAAATTTCTGAGCATTCAGCCCGAAAGTCATTCCTGCTAATAAACAGAGTGAAATAATGAGTTTTTTCATATCCATTTTTGAGAAATAGGGTTTAAAAATACAATTTGATTTCTGTCTAACAAATTCTTTGCCAGTTTTTTCTTAACTATAAACTGCTAACTGTCAACTGTTTAAAGTTCCTGTCCTAGCACGAAGTGGAACTGACTACCACTGGTTTTTCCGGTATTATCTTTATCAAATCCGTAACCCCAGTCAATACCCATCATTCCGAACATGGGTAAGAAAATACGAACACCTACACCTGCCGAACGCTTCAGGTCAAATGGATTATAGCCATTGCCATTTTTGTTCGACATTTGATTAAAACAATTTCCTGCTTCGAGGAATGTCAGGGCATAAATTGTAGCCGATTGTTCCAAAGAAAGTGGATAACGTAATTCCATGGTGAATTTATTGTACAAGTAACCCACGTTTGTTCCTACTCTTGTATCGTATGGGGTTAATGAACCATTTGAATAACCACGCATGGAAATATAATCCGTTCCATAACTTGTGTAGCTCGACATACCGTCACCACCCATATAGAATGTTTCAAAAGGAGAACGAACATTTTCATTATAATCACCCAAATACGAGAACATAACACGTCCCATTAATACCAGTTTATCATCCGGAGTTAACGGAGTAAACATTTTTCCGGTGAAAGTCCATTTATGATATTCGAGGAAACGATAACGATCGGCATTCGTCATGGTTGGGTCGGAATAAAGTTTCCCATTCACTTGTCCACCGTTCAATGATGAATAAGGTGGTGTGATTTTCAAGCCCAGCGAGAATGAAGATCCACGGCGTGTATAAATCGGATTATCAATAGAATTACGGCTCAATGTCAGGTTAAGGCTGAAGTTATTATACTTACCATCAGTCAACGGTGGCAAATAATACCACTTGCTAAGCATAAACAACTGATATGATAATTCACCCTGAAATACAAAATAATCATCCGGCCAGTTCAAGCGTTTTCCATAACCAAGTGAAGCTCCAAGCGTACGCATATATTTGTTCGGGTCAATTTCGCTTTGATACATTGTGCTGTAGCTACTGCTATTGTTGCCATAACCCCCTCCATAACCCCCTCCATACCCACTATACATTTGGTTAATGTAGTTGCTGTAATTGGATGAATAACGGTCACTCACGGTTGCCTGAGCAGAATAATAGATGGACGCAGAAAGTGAGTTCGGGCGTTTACCCCCTAACCATGGTTCAAGGAATGAAAGACTTACCGAGGTATACGATTGTCCGTTTGTTCTTCCGTTCAATGTCAGTGTTTGACCTTCACCCTGTGGAACAATACGATAGGTTTCGGGTTTGAACAGGTTCTGAATAGCAAAATTGCTGAATTTCAGACCAATACTTCCCACAATGCCGGTAGAACCCCATCCGGCGGAAAACTCTACCTGATCGCTTCCTTTGGTTTCCAGTTCGTAATTAATATTTACAGTTCCGTTTTCAGGATCGGGTTGAATATCAGGTTTAATCTTTTCAGGATCGAAATGTCCCATTTGAGCTAATTCGCGCAATGAACGCATAATGGCTTCCTGACTGTATAATTCACCCGGTTTGGTACGCAGCTCACGACGAACTACGTGCTCATAAACACGACTGTTTCCCTTAATTCCAATTTCATTAATGGTTGCCGGTTTGCCTTCGTACATCCGCATTTCAAAATCTATGGAATCGCCATCAATATGAACTTCAACGGGATCAATCTGGAAGAATAAATAACCACGGTTTTGATATAATTTTGCAACTGCATCGTCGTCGGATTCCAGTCTGGCCAACAAGTTTTTGTGATTATAAACATCCCCTTTTTTGATATTCAAAATGGAATTCAGATAATCATAGGGATAAATGGTATTTCCAATCCACTTCATGCTCCGGTAAAAATACTTTTTACCCTCATTGATAGTCATATACACATTTACTGTTTTCTCGTCAAAAGCTACTACGCTGTCGGAGGATATAAATGCATCGCGGTATCCAATTTCGTTGTATTTGTCAATTACAGCTTTTTTGTCTTTTTCATATTCTTCCCTTACAAATTTTTTGGTGCGGAAGAAATTCAGGATATTATTGTCATTTGTTTTTTTCATAACCTGATTTATCTGGTTATGCGATAAAGCCTTGTTTCCAATAAATGTAAGTAAATGAACTTTAGTTTTCATTTTCTTGTCTACATTCACTTCCACAATTACGTAGCCTGCTTTTGCCGGATCATTTTTCTGATATACATTGACCAATACATTTAAGAATCCTTTTTCTTCCATGTATTTATCAATCACCTTTTTAGCACGGTCAGAAATATTAGGCGTAATCTGATTCCCTTTTACAATGCCTATACGCAATTCAAGTTCTTCAATTTCGGTCTTTTTCAGTCCAACGTATTTTATGTCAGAGACTCTGGGACGCTCTTTCAAGGCAATATTCAACCAGATTTTGCCATCTTTAATTTTGGTGGCATATATTTTTACATCTGCGAAAAGACCTTGTTTCCAAAATCGTTTAACCGCGTTGGTAATTGCATCGCCGGGTACATTAATCTGGTCACCAACTGACAATCCGGAGAATCCGACTAATACGAAATCCTCATAATTTGCAGCTCCGGTCACCGTTATTGCGGCAATTTCATATTTTGGAGTGGCATTCGAGTACTCAATTACAGGTAAGCTGCTCGTGTCTTTTTCTAAGCTTGTTTGAGCAGTCGTAAATTGGACAATGAAAAAAATGAATGAAATGAAAGAAAAAAGTTTGTATTGCATAATTTTGTAGGGTGTCGCAAGTAAGGGATTTTAAAATTTTTATTTGCCAAATCGACGATCTCGTTTTTGAAATTCGATAATTGCCTCATAAAAACTCTCTTGTCTGAATGCCGGCCAATGTGTATTTGTAAAGTATAATTCAGTGTAAGCAATTTGCCAAAGCAAAAAATTACTGATTCGTACTTCTCCGCTTGTGCGGATTAATAAATCTGGATCAGGTATTCCCTTTGTAGTTAAATGATTACTAATCAGTTCATCATTTATTTCTCCGGTTTTCAGTTTGCCGGCTTCAATTTCTTTACTGATATTTTTTAATGCATTGGTTATTTCCCAACGTGATGAATAGCTCAAAGCCAGTACCAAAGTTAACCCGGTATTTTTAGACGTTTGATGAATGCAGCGTTTAAGCTTTTCTTCAGCATTTCCCGGCATTCTGCTTATATCGCCAATTGCCATTAACCGGATATTGTTTTTGTTGAGTGTTGGTGTTTCTTTTTCTATGGTGTCAACCAACAGCTCCATAAGTGCATCCACTTCATATTGCGGGCGACTCCAGTTTTCAGTTGAAAAAGTATATAGTGTCAAATATTCGATTCCAATTTCGGCAGCCACTTCAGTTATTTCCCGTACTGAAGTTACACCATGTTGATGACCAATAACCCTGTCGAAACCCCGTTCGGCAGCCCAACGACCATTTCCATCCATAATTATGGCAATGTGTTTGGGTAAATTTGAACTGTCTATTTTATCTTTTAATGATGACATCTTACTTTAATTTTCCTGCCTTATTTCTCTTTGTGGAAATTCATACAGTTACATTCTTTTTTCCAAATATCGAAGCTGAAACCTACCGTTAGTGTCGATAACAAATCGTTATTAAAGATATTTGAACCATTCAGTTTGTTTGTATTATCGTATATCGTATTGCCT
The DNA here is from genome assembly GCA_903901975.1 of uncultured Bacteroidales bacterium. Classification (GTDB taxonomy): domain Bacteria; phylum Bacteroidota; class Bacteroidia; order Bacteroidales; family Paludibacteraceae; genus Paludibacter. The sequence goes on along the minus strand of CAIUTB010000157.1, from coordinate 32,689 downwards.
TCCAAATTATCAGCAAACAATAAACGATTCGACCATTGCAAATTTACATTCATCCTGTTACCTAGCTTTAGTTTCATTCCCAACCCAAATACGAAACTTGGATTTGTCATATTTACCGCTTGGTAATCATAATTCATTAACCCAACCCCAGCTAAAATATAGGGTGAATAAATTTTACTCAGGCGTTTATAGGGGTCGTATTCTAACTCAAAAAAATTATATTCACCGGTCAAGTCGGCTGTAATAACTCCATTATTATTTTTACCACTGATCCATGTTGCACTTGTATGCTGCATTTCAGCTTTCACTGCTATTCTGTTATTGATTCGGTATCGAAAAAAGCCTCCTAAAGTTTTAAAATCAAATTTCGTACTGCTGGCATCACCAAGATAATACGAACCACCACCGATTATACCAATTTCAGCCTTATATTCCACTTTTGGAGTGATTTCCTGGGCCACTATCGGGATTGTAATAAAAACAAAAACGTTGAAAATAAATAATCTAAATAGTCTGAATTTCATGCTGTTTCAATGATCTTAAGTAATCAGATTTAGAACGGATATTTTTCGTTTTAATTTTATCACCCGACAAAATTTGCAGCAACAAAAGTAATGATATTCTTTCAATGATGATAAAAAGGTCTTTGAACGGACGTGATATTTAACTTATTATTGCAAAAATACTGACATTGTAGCAAAAGTATAACTCACTTCGATAAATTGTTTAAAATCCTATCAGTAGCTATATCTTTGAAGAGCAGAGTTTTCTTTTTCAGTCATTTGCAATCGTAATTCCGGAGTTTTATCCTCCTGACCACATAAGTGCAGAATTCCATGAATCAAAATGCGCTTTAATTCCTCCTCAAAACTTACCTTAAATACAGTAGCATTCGATTGAACGGTATCCAAACTTATAAATATATCGCCCGAAATTATCTTGCCTTCGCTGTAGTCAAATGTAATGATATCGGTGTAATAATCGTGTTTCAGGTATTGCTTGTTGACTTCCAGTATGCGTTCATCTGAACAGAAAATAAAGGCTATATCGCCGGTTTTCTTTTCATATTCAGCAGCTGTTTCTTTTATCCAGCGATTGATTTTTTGTTTTTCAAGCGTTGGAAGTTTAAGGTCTTCAGCAATATACTGTATCATGTGAATTTAATGGAAAAATAAATAACCTAATAAAATAGCTGCTGTAATACCTACCAGGTCAGCAAAAAGTCCACAAAGAATAGCGTATCGGGTATTTTTTATTCCAACAGATCCAAAATAAACGGCTATGATATAAAATGTTGTGTCAGTAGAGCCCTGAATAATGCTGGAAAGCCTTCCCACAAATGAATCAGCCCCATGCAATTTCATGGTTTCTATCATCATGCCACGCGCTCCACTGCCACTCAGCGGTTTCATTAAAGCAGTTGGCAAAGCATCCACAAATTCAGTATTGATCCCTGTGAGTGATACCGCCCAGCGAATTCCATCAACCATATAAGTCATTGCACCCGAAGCGCGAAACATACCGATTGCTACCAATATGGCAATTAGATAGGGTATGATTCCAATGGCAACCTGAAATCCTTCTTTTGCTCCTTCAATAAAAGCATCATACACATTTATCTTTTTGATTAATGCCATGGTTATAAAGCTGATAATTATTGAAAAGAGTATAAAATTAGCAGCAAATCCTGAGTATTGAGCAATTTGCTCTTTGGGTAATCCACTTAAAAAATAGATAATACCGACAATTAACAAGGAGATTCCACCCAAGGTGCCCATTACCACCCGGTTGAAAAGATTAATTTTCTGAATAATTGCTACACTTATAAGTCCCGCTACAAAAGCAATAAAGGTGGCCAGTAGAATGGGGATAAACACGTCAGCCGGATTAATTGCACCAAGTTGAGCTCTGTAAACCAGTATGCTTACAGGAATCAATGTCAGTCCTGCTGTATTCAATACCAAAAACAATATCATGGAATTCGAAGCCTTATCTTTTTCGGGGTTCAGTTCCTGCATTTCACGCATTGCTTTCAGTCCCATGGGCGTCGCGGCATTATCCAGCCCCAGCATGGTAGCCGACAGGTTCATAAACATACTGGCCAGTGCCGGATGACCTTTGGGAATTTCGGGGAATATCTTGACAAAAAAGGGTGCTACCACATGCGATAATCTTTCTAATACACCACCTTTTTCACCTATTTTCATAACACCCAACCACAGCGATAATGCTCCTGTTAATCCCAGTGAAACCTCAAAACCAGACTTAGCTGAGCCGAAAGCTGCAGTCATTATATCCGAGAAAATCTGCGTATTTCCGAAGAAAATAAGTTGTACGCAGGCAACAACAAAAGCAATCAGCAGAAAACCTATCCAGATATAATTTAGAATCATAGTGTGCTTAATTTATTGGGCATAAACCCTCATTGAGTACAAAAGTACAAATTTTTTGCCTGTTGCCAATATATAGCTTCTCGGAATTTTTCAAACCGCTGATTTTAATAATTTCTATATAGTTAAACTAATCCGGAAATATTTCTTTAAATACTTGTTGTAAATGAACTTTTTTTGGACTAAATTTTATAAATTTGCAAGTCCTTTAAATCTCAAAAAAATAATAGCATGACAATCCGCCAACTCTCCGTTTTCCTCGAAAATAAAACCGGTCATCTGAATGAAATTCTGGCCGTTCTAGCGATACATAACATCAATATCATAGCACTTACAGTAGCCGATTCAAGTGATTACGGGATTCTACGTGCCATCGTTTCTGAACCGGAAAAAGCGTTGGAAGCACTTCGAACCGAACATTTTACGGTGCGTGTACATGACATTCTTTCACTCGAAATGCCTGCTAAGCCAGGTTCTATGTCGCATATCCTCGATTTATTTACTGCTGCTGATATTTGTATTGAATATGTTTATGCCTTCAGCTTTGGGAGTAAATCTATTTTAATGCTACGTACCGATAATGGGGAGAAAGCCCTGGAAGTGATAAAGACAAACGGATTGAAATCGATCAGTGAAGCAGAATTAAAATAACCCCTAGCCCCTAAAGGGGAACTATAATAGTATTATCAATATTCATCAAACATTAGTAACTCTGTTCCCCTTTAGGGGTTAGGGGTAATAATTATGAAATTTAAAATGATCTGGAATAAGGAAATAGAGTGCATGAGCCGCCAGAATATGCGGATATTACAAAGCGAAAGACTGAAACAATTAGTTCAACAGGTATATGACAATGTAGCTTTTTATCGCCGAAGGATGGACGAAATGGGGGTGAAGCCTTCAGACATTCAATCTATTGATGATATTGTGAAACTACCGTTTACCTACAAAAATGATTTACGCGACCATTATCCGTTCGGTCTTTTTGCAGTGCCGATGAAAGATATCGTGCGTATTCATGCTTCAAGCGGTACGACCGGAAAACCTACAACGGTAGGCTATACCCAAAATGACATCGAAAATTGGCGTGAAGTGTTGGCTCGTTGTTTGTCTATGGCTGGAATTTCGTCGAGCGATATAATGCAGGTTTCCTATGGTTACGGATTATTTACCGGTGGATTGGGTGTTCATTATGGTGCTGAAACTATTGGCGCAACAGTCATACCAGTTTCGGGAGGCAACACCCGTCGGCAATTGCAACTGATGGCCGATTATGGTTCTACTGTCTTGGCCTGTACACCTTCTTATGCACTGCATTTGGCTGAAGCTCTGGCTGAGAATGCTTATTCACTGGCTGATTTGAAATTAAAAATTGGCGTATTTGGTGCAGAGCCCTGGACTGAAAATATGCGGTTAGAGCTTGAGAAAAAATGGAGTATTAAAGCCTATGATATTTACGGTTTGAGTGAAATTATGGGACCGGGCGTGGCCAATGATTGTGAATGTCATACCGGATTGCACATTCATGAAGATCACTTCTTTCCCGAAATTGTGCATCCTGACACAAAACAACCGATGCCTGATGGCGAAGAAGGTGAACTTGTTTTCACTACCCTGACAAAAGAAGGAATTCCTTTGCTAAGGTACAATACTCGTGATTTGTCAACCTTGAATCGTTCAACCTGTGAATGTGGTCGAACAACTGTACGCATGAAAAAGATTACAGGACGAAGCGACGATATGTTGATTATTCGGGGAGTAAATTTATTTCCATCACAAATTGAACACGTATTGCTCGAAATGGGCGAAACCAGCGCTCATTATATGCTTTATGTGGATAAAATCAATAATCTGGACACGCTGGAATTGAAAGTGGAACTGGATGAAGCTAACATGATGGAAACCATACGTGACTTGCAAAACCTATCTAAGAAAATTGAACATGCACTTAACAGTGCTATTGGTTTAAGCGTGAAAGTCACCTTGGTTGAACCAAAAACCATTGCCAGAAGTGAAGGAAAAGCAGTGAGGGTGATTGATAATAGGAAAAAATAAAGCCCCCTAAATCCCCCTTAAGGGGACTTAAAAGAAAAAAAATGATAAAGAAAGAACTTGTCGATTCGCTTTTTACAGAGTTTGGTGAGCCCGATATAACAGGTTTATCAATACGTGAAGTAGGAAAACTTGTTTCGCAGATTGAGGAACAAAGTGGTGTGGAATTTATTCACATGGAAATGGGAATACCCGGTTTGCCTGCTTCGGCCATAGCCATTGCAGCCGAAAAAGAAGCACTGGATAAAGGACTTGCCACGCAATATCCGCATATTGAAGGCATTCCGTTTGCCAAAACTGAGATTGCCCGATTTGCCAAGCTGTTTATCAATCTGGATGTTACACCATTGAATTGTATCCCCACGGTGGGTGGGATGCAGGGAAGTTTTGCAGCCTTGCTGGCTGCTGCACGCACAAATCCTGAAAAACCATATACCTTGTTTATCGACCCGGGATTTCCGGTTAATAAATCGCAATTACAGATTATCGGTGTCCCGTTCAAACATTTCGATATTTTAAATTTCCGTGGGGAAAAACTGAAAGAGAAGCTGGAATCGTTTCTGGCAGAAGAAAATGTATGTTCGATTTGCTATTCGTCACCCAATAATCCATCCTGGATAAGCCTTACCGAGCGCGAATTGCAGATAATCGGCGAACTGACAACCAAATATGATGTCATCGTGGTGGAAGATTTAGCTTATTTTGGTATGGATTTTCGCCAACATTACGGTCAGCCGGGTATTGCGCCCTTTCAACCAAGCGTTTCCCGCTATACTGATAATTATATTTTATTGCTTTCGGCTTCCAAGATTTTTAGTTATGCCGGTCAACGTATTGGTATGATGATCATTTCGGAGAAACTTCGCACCCGTCATTATCCGAATCTGAAAAACTATTTTAGCAATGATATACTTGGACATTTCATTTCGTATGGCGTGTTGTACGTAACCACTGCGGGAACCTCGCATACAGCGCAATACGCTTTAGCTGCTATGCTGAAAGCCGTCAACGATGGCGAAATAGATTTTATTACCGGGCTTCATGCTTACGGTGAGAAAGCAAAAATAATGAAAGCATTATTTTTGAAATACGGCTTTTATATTGTTTATAACGACGAAGACCGACCGTTGGCCGATGGTTTTTATTTTACTATAGCGTTTCCCGGTATGACAAGTGGCGAACTGATGAAAGAATTTCTGTATTATGGCATCAGCGCCATATCGCTAGCCATCACCGGCAGCGAAAACCCTAACGGACTGCGTGCCTGTGTTTCGTTTGTGAGGATGAATCAAATGGATGTGTTGGAAGAAAGGTTAACTCAATTTAAACTTGCTCATTAATGTCCACTATCCACATCACCCTGAAAGGCATTGCAGCCGAACTAAGCCTTGGCAGTTATATGCCCAAGGATGCCACTATTTTCAATAACTGGGAAGATTTTTATCATTTCAACGATCAGATTCATGTATCACAATTACTTGCCGGGCATATTTCGGAAATTGTTATACGACAGGATGGCGAAGTGCTATTTACTGGCAAAATTCCCTCTTCTCAATTCAAGTCTCAGAAAAGCTTTTCGCCGGCATTAAAAGAAAAGGCCCTGTACCTTCGCACCGAATGTGCTGAGCTGGCAGTTTATCAGTGTGAATTTGAAGCAGAAGAATTTGATAAAATGAAGCTGTTTTTCGAAACGCAGGATTACGATTTTCTTTTCAAGGTCGGTCAATCCTTTTTGACAAGAATGACTTACGAAGGCAAAGAATTAAATCTGGAGTGGGTAAATGCCAAGCCGGTTGGCAATATATGTCTGCTTTGCCGTTTCGAAAATGGTTATCTCCTTCCTGCATATGACGCTGTCAGAAAGTTGTCAGTAAAAAGTTGATTGTTCTTAAAGTGATACAAATTTGATAAATATAATTGTTAATAGAAAATTTCTATAGTACCATTTATTTAAATGGTTAAACAATTCTTCATACTGCTTGTTTAAGAATTATAAATTACAAAGAAAAAAATAATTCAGGTATGAAGAAATTTAGTTTAGTTTCAATAATTTTTCTTATTTCATTTCAGATTTTTGCCCAAAAAGGTGTAATTAAAGGTAGAGTTTACGATTCAAAAACCAACCAGGCACTTGAATTTGCATCGATCTTAGTTCAGGGAACCAATATAGGTTCTACTTCCGACCTCGACGGAAATTATATTTTCACAGGAATCGAGCCAGGTTTCAAACGCTTAGTGATTAGTTTGATAGGGTATAAAACTACTGTTTCATCCGAAATTCAGGTTCAGGGAAATCAAACCACATTTATTGATATTCCGGTGGACGAAACCGCTGTACAATTAAAGGAAGTAACGGTGCGTCAAAATCTGAATCTTAAGAAAATTGAAAGTCCCATTTCGGTACTGACCATTGGTGTTCAGGAAATTGAGAAAACGGCCGGTGCGAACCGCGATGTTTCGAAAGTAATTCAAACCTTGCCGGGTGTTGGTGCTACCGATCCGAACCGAAATGACCTCATTGTGCGTGGTGGCGGTCCGTCGGAAAACGTTTTCTATCTCGATGGTATTGAGATTCCGGTTATCAATCACTTTGCCACTCAAGGTTCGTCGGGCGGAACAGTGGGTGTTATCAATCCCGATTTTGTGAGCAACATCAGCTTTTATACCGGTGCATTTCCTGCCGATAAAGGCAATGCCTTGAGTTCGGTGATGGATATTAAAGAAAAGGACGGCAGTAAAGACCGTTTGCATTCCAAACTATCGGTTGGTGCTTCGGATGCGGCTCTCACGTTGGATGGTCCTCTTGGGAAAAATACCACCTTTATCATTTCGGCTCGTCAATCATATCTGCAATTCCTTTTTGCTGCTATTGGTTTGCCTTTTTTGCCAACTTACAATGATTTTCAGGTAAAAGTAAAAACGCAGATTGACAAAAAAAATGAAATTACTTTTTTAGGAATAGGTGCTATTGATAACGATGCGCTGAATCTGGGAATTAAGAATCCAACCGAAAGTCAGGCCTATTTGTTGGCTTATTTACCAACCTATATACAATGGAATTATACGGTTGGTGCGGTTTACAAACATTTTGCCGATACGCATTATGATACCTGGGTGTTGAGCCGCAATATGCTTCGCAATACCAATTTCAAGTATCTGGATAACGACGAAACGAAAGCTAAAACATCGGATTACAAATCGGATGAGGCAGAAAATAAATTGCGCTTCGAACGGAATTACCCCGATTTACCTGTGAAACTATCGTTTGGTGGCGGTCTGAAATACTCGCATTATACTAATTCAACAAGTCGTCAGATTTACTTTAATAATGTTGTCTCAAATCTGTCTTACAATACTACCATTGGTTTATTTGGTTATCAGGCTTTTGCTCAGGCTTCGAAAGAGTTGCTTGAAGATAAATTGAAACTTTCGTTTGGAATAAACACCTCAGGAATCGATTTCAATCAAAACATGTTGAATCCTCTCAATCAGTTGTCACCACGGTTTTCGGTTTCGTATGCACTTTCCGATAAATTTGATTTTAATGGGAATGTAGGTCATTATGCACAACAACCGGCTTATACAACCCTCGGATATAGAAATTCGGCAGGAGTTTTAGTCAATCAAAACGAAAACCTCAGATACACAGTTTCCGATCAGGCCATAGCCGGTTTTGAATATCGCCCCATGGAAAACATGCGCTTAAGTGTGGAAGGTTTTTACAAATCCTACAATTATTATCCGCTTTCAGTGGCCGATGGCTTGAGTATTGCCAGCAAAGGAACTGCATTTGGCCAAGTGGGTGATGAGGAAATTGTTTCAACAGGAAAAGGTCGCGCCTACGGAGTCGAAATCTTATACAAAATTATGGAAATGAAGAAATTGAACATTACTGCTACCTACACCTATTTTCGGAGTGAATTTACAAATTCGGCAGGTGAATACCTATCCTCTTCATGGGATACTCGCCAACTATTAAACTTAATTGCCAGTTATAAATTGCCAAAAAACTGGAATGTGGCTGCCCGTTGGAGGTTTGTGGGTGGTGCTCCTTACACTGCAATCAGTTCGGCTTCATATTATAAATCAGTTTGGGATATAACAAAACAACCCATTCTTGATTATAGCAATTTCAATAAAAACCGACTGCCTGACACTCATCAATTGGATTTGCGAATTGATAAGGAATTCTATTTCAAAAAATGGGTGTTAAATTTTTATACCGATATTCAAAATGTATACAATTTTAAAACTCAGGGAGCACCTAATTATACAAATTTGGACAATGGAGTGCCAGATGCAAATGGTAACAAAGTATATTCACCGGTTTCTGATCCGACAGATCCTTCGAAATATGTATTACGCAATATTGATAACTTTGCGGGAACAATTTTGCCAACTATCGGCATAATAATTAAAATTTAAATCAGTTTATAGTTCATAATTTATAGTTTATAATATGAAAACACAAGTATTAATAATTGTAGCTTTGTTTGTTGCGATGGCAATTTCAGCACAAAAGAAAAAAGAAGTTTTTTCGCAGGAAAACTATGGCTCGAACAATGCCGGTACAAGTCTGACTATTCAGTTTGAAAAAGGAGTTGAACATAATCATCCGCTTTTTGCAGTTTGGTTAGCCGACGAAAAGGGTAATTATATTCAGACCTTATATGTATCGGAAAGCATCGGGAAAGGCGTTTTTAAACGAGCGAGCCGTAAAACCGGTCGTTGGCAAGCGGGCGAGATTCAACGTCCTGCCACTTTGCCTTTTTGGGCTCATCAGCGTGGAGAGAAGAATGAATTTGGTACCTATATGCCAACTCCAAAACAACCGGTGGCTGATGCCTATACCGGTGCAACTCCATCGGCTTCGTTTATTTTACATTCTAAAACTGAAAAACCGCTGAACGGAAAATATAAAATCATGCTGGAATTAAATCAGTCCTGGGACTGGAATGAATACTGGACAAACGACAAATATATGAATGACAAAGAATACAAAACGTCCAGCCAACCGGCTTTGGTTTATTCCGCAGATATTGATACTGCAAGTCCAACTCCGGAATATGTGTTGAAAGTAATTGGTCACAGTCATTATTCGGGTGCTGATGGTAATTTGGATACCGACTTGAGTACAATGACAACTGCACTTAAAATTGCGAAGAAAATTACAGTAAAGTTAGATTAGTATTACAAGTATAAATTGAAAATCCTCCAAATCATTAGAATTTGGAGGATTTTATTTTTCTGTCTACTAGGGGTTGGGAGGAGTAATTTTAGTTATTTCAGGATATTTTATCCGGTTGTGATAAATGTTTTTGATTTTTTCCTTGAAAACCGCTTTAACTAATTCTACATCACGGAAAGTAATAGGTGCATCCTTAAATTCTCCTTCAGCAATCTGGTTATCAATCATGTTTTCAACCATTTCGCTGATGCTTTCGTCGGTATATTCTGTCAAACTTCTCGAACGGGCTTCAACAGCATCGGCCATCATTAGAATTGCCGTTTCTTTATTATTTGGAATGGGTCCCGGATAGGTAAAAATTTCGTCATTCGGCTTTTTATCAGGGTTTGCATTGATATATGAATAGTAAAAATACTTGGTTTTACTTGTTCCATGGTGCGAACTGATAAACTTAATAATTTGTTCAGGTAAATGGCTTTTCTTGGCAATTTCAATGCCGTCATTCACATGATTAATTACAATTTGCGAAGCATCTTCATAATCAATTTCCGATAACGGATTTTTACCACCAAGCTGATTCTCAATAAAATATTCAGGGTGTTTCATTTTTCCAATGTCGTGATAAAGCGCACCGGTACGAACCAGCAGACTATTTGCATTGATTTTTTTGGCTGCTTCGGTAGCCAGATTTGAAACCTGTAGGGAGTGTTGGAAAGTTCCGGGAGCACGTTCTGAAAATTGCATCATCAAATCACTGTTTATGTTGGTGAGTTCAACCAAGGTAACACTCGAAACCAGATTGAATATTTTCTCAAAAATATAAATCAAAACATAGGCAAAAAGCAAGAAAACGCTGCTCAAGCCGAAAAAGATAATGTAATGCCAATCAATTCGGTTAATATCGCCTTCCGAAATTAATTCAAAGGCTACATACATAAGAACGTAACTCAAAAATATATACAAAGCCGTTTGAGCCAGCTGAGAGCGTTGCGACATATCCTTCAGACTAGAAACTGCCGCCATACCCACCGTAATTTGCAAAAGAATAAACTGAAATGCATTATCCACCATAAATGAAATAATCAGCACCGTTATGATATGAGCAAATAAAGCTGTTCGGGAATCAAAAAATACCCGGATAATGATTGGTAACAATGCGAAAGGTACAATATAATAACTTGATGAGGTAAAGCTGATAGTAAAGGAAGTGAGACTTATTATCATTAAAATAAGTAATAAGATAAAAATCACATGACTCGTTACTTCGAATATACGGGGACGGAAGAGATAAATGTATAAAAAGAACAATGAGATTAAGCCGAAAGTCATGATAATCTCCCCTAATATCACCACCGAAGATTGTTGGATACTCGATTTTCTTTTTTCGGTTTCTATCTTTAGTGAATTTAATACTTGAAAAGAATTTGATGATACTATTTCGCCCCGATCGATAATGCGCTCACCAGATTGCAGCATACCGGAGGTAATCGATAGATTTTTTAATAATTCATTTTTTGAAATAACAGTTGTAAGGCTATCAAAAGTCAGATTTTCGGTCAGGTACTTGTTGATATTATAATCCTTTAGCGTAACAGGAGCATTGGCAGTTATTTGTTCATAAGCAGTTCGTGGTGTCAACACAGTTTCCAACTGCCTAATATGCGTAAGTCGATTCGGTAGAATACATGAAATTTTGGTCCGTTTATCGCTTAGTAAATTATTATATTCAGTTGCTGAAATTATTCCAACAGAATAAATGTCTTTGAATTTTTTCCGAATATATGTCATTGTATGACCCTGAATATCTTTATTCTGCTGTAAGTCATCAGTCAGTTTTTGTAACTGTTTACTCACTAATGCGGTATCAATCTTGTAATAGGGAGTGAAATCTTTCAGAATTTCTACTTTTTCCTTCGCTAATTGCTGCTCGTTTTTATAAATTGGAAAATCAAACGAGGCTGTTATTAACTCATACGACCAGGGTTTCCCAATTTCAAACTGATATTTAAAGCTGTCTTCGGTTGGATAAAGTAATACGATCAGTATTGATAAACAGGTAAATAACCCAATTATTTTGAAATTCTGAATCTGAGTTTCCGATAAATTTATTTTCATAACCTTAGCATTTTTATGTTAAGAAAGTATGCATACTAAAACAGCCGAAAATTACAAAAAAAAAACGAGCAAAAACATTATCCGCCAGACTTTCCCTATTTTTGCATGAAATAACAATTAGTTTACTCCTGATAGTTTATTCTGACACTGTGGCTGAGAAATATTTTCTCAACAGAATGTAATAATTTTTTGTTATTTTCGTCTTATATGTAGAACTGATTATTAAAAGGTTTTAGTTTCCGAATTGTTGAGTTAATATTAATCATAAAACATTGTTTTTTTTAGATTAGATACAGAATAAGCCGAATGGATTCAAAACAGTTTAATAATCAGGTTATCACGCTGTCCGACAAGTTTTTTCGATTGGCAAAATCGATATTACGGAATGCTGATTCGGCACAGGATGCTGTGCAGGACTTGATTGTAAAATTGTGGGAAAAGCGAGGTAGTTTGGACGAAGTGGAGAATATACCCGCGTTTACGATGCGTGCAATGCGGAATTTATGTTTGGATTCTATTCGCCAACAACGAGATGAACAGGAATTAGCTCCCGAGATAGCTTATATTGAGTTAAATCCGCATCAACAAACGGAACAAAAGGATTTGGTTCGTCGGGTTAAAATCTTGATTGATAATTTGCCTGAATTACAACGAACAATAATAAGGATGCGGGATGTAGAAGGAATGGAACTTAGTGAAATCGCATATATAACCACGCTTACCGAAAATGCCGTAACCGTAAATCTTTCAAGAGCACGACAGAAAATCAGAGAAAAGATAATAATGGAACAAAAACGAATAGACCAAACAGTATATGGAAAGAGCTAGTGATTTATTGGAAAAATACTTTCGGGGCGAAACAACGCTTGCTGAAGAAAGCGAACTGAAGCAGTATTTTAGGACTTCAGCAGTTTTGCCAGAACACGAACTGTATCGAGCTATGTTTGTGACTTTTGATGAGGAGTTAAAGGAAAAAGCTAACAAGCCGGATCTGAAAATTCTCCCGGAGCAAAAAAAAGTGAAGCGTATGTGGATTCAGACCTTTATTTATACTGGAGTTGCTGCATCATTATTAATTGCATTGTGGGTAAAATATCCAAAACAGCCAGAAAATTTCGCAGTGGTGAGTGGAGCTAAAATTCAGGATACAGAATTTGCCGAAAAATATGCTGATAAAAAACTGAATCAGGTGAACGATGTGTTGAACAGAAGTATGAAACCGATGCAAAATATTGAAAAAGTAAGAAATAACTTACATCCGATTAATAAACTTTCGAGTGTAAAAGAAAGAATGGATGAAATACAAAATAAATTACAATATAAATAATAATGAATATGAAAAAAATGTTGACTTTGGTTGCTTATCTACTTATTGTTGTGGCAACACAGGCACAAACTCTTCAATCACTTTTTGATAAGTATAGTGAAGACGAACGATTTACTGCCGTAACTGTTGGTGGTGGTATGATGAATTTAGGTTCAATAATAGGAAAACATAGTAGCAATAGCCAAAACAAAGAGTTGGCTTCAAAGATGAAATCCATCAAGATTCTGACACTGGAAGATAAAGGCTCTGTCCTGTCTAAAACTTTTATACAGGAACTGGATAAAGTGATTGAAGACGGAAAATTTATAACCGCTATCGAAGCTCGTGATAAAGGGGAGCGTGTTCATATTTACTACCGCCTTTCAGGAAAGGATAATGCTGATATGCTTATCGTTAGCAAGGATAAAAATGAAATAAGTTTAATCTGGATCAGTGGGAAAATGTCGAAGGAAGAGATGTTAAACGCCTTTTCGTGTAATGGAAAATCGACTATTAGAGAAGAGAAATCAGAAGGTTCAGTTTCTTAATCGAACAATAATACATTTTGTTTATTAATCTTCTAAAGGATTAATAATAAGCCAATTCGTTGCGATAACGCGTTGGCTTTTCTATTTTATCAAACAAAGAATTAAACCAACACAACCAATGAGAATTATTATCACTCCGGTTATTTGATTAATAATTTTCAATTCTCTCATGTTAAGTTTGTCCTTAAAACGACTTACTAAAAAAGTCAGTAAACTCCACCATAGCAAAGCACCGCCTAAAATTGACGTAATGCCAATAATTGAAACAAATAAGGTGGTAGTGTTATTTATAAATTCGAAGCGGGCAAAGAGGGCAATCAGTACAAATAAAACCAGTGGATTAGAAAAAGTCAGGCCAAAGGACGTAAAAAAATCACCCGGAAGACTATGTTTAACCGTTTCGTTCGGCTTCGGTTGTGTAGCCGGGTTACTCTGGTAAATATACCAACCAAAATACGTTACAACCAAACTGCCGACAAGTTGTATGACGAAGCGATGTGCTTCAATAAAATCAAGTACGAAACTCAAAAAGAATAAGGTGATGATGGTATAAATCAAATCGGAAGTCGTAGCACCCAAACCGGTAGCAATGCCATGTTTCTGACCACGATTTAAGGTCCGTTGAATAGTAAGCATCCCGATTGGACCCAATGGTACCGAAATACATAAACCTATCAAAATTCCCTTTATAATAATCTCAAACATTTTATGCTTTTATTGTTTCCATTGCAAAGATAGTTTTTTTTCAGCAATTTTGAAACATTAAACGTTCAAGCATTGAGGCTTATAAACCTTCTTTTTTAACTTTTAAGCTTTTAAAACCCAAAATCATCAATTTTCTTATCAAACTTTTTAGCATCGGTTGGTTTTTTAGCTTTGAGTTGTGTACTTACGCCTTCAACGTAAATTGCAACATAGGGTTTTGAAGGACAAATTGATTCACAAGCCCCGCAACCGGTGCATAGATCTTGTGTGACTTCAGGAATTGTAAGTCCGTCTTTATAATCAATCATGTGTACGGCTTGTGTAGGACAATGCTCTGAACATGCCCCACAATCTTTTTCTTCTGTGAAAACAATACATTTATCCTTCCGGAATTTAGCAACGCCGATTTGAGCCAGTTTCTTTTCTTCAATCGGAAGTTTTTTTAATGCACTGGTAGGGCAAACGGTTGTACAAATATTACAATCGTAGCTGCAAAAAACTTCGGTAGAAAATACCAAATGTGGTTGTGTGATACCAGAAATACCATATTGGAGTGCAGCAGGTTTCAATACTTGCATGGGGCATTTGGTAATGCATATCTGACAAGCGGTACAATGAGTCTTAAAATGCTCCATACTTCCTGCTCCCGGAGGCATAATGGGCATACGCGAAAGAATAGAATCATTTTTTGAAATAATTTTTCTGGGCTTTGCAAATGCAGCAGTGCTAATAATTGCACCCGTAGTCAATAAAAATGTTCTTCTACCCGAACTTACTTTTGGTTCTGTAACACTGGTAGTTTGTTTCTTATATCGGTATTCGTAATGAATACTGTCTTTTTTACAGGATGACAAACAATCAAAACAACTCACACAACGAGTCTCATCAATTTTCATTGTATCATTATCAATGCATTGTGATTTGCATTTACGCTCACAAGCACCGCAACGAACACACGATGATTCGTTTATTGCTATTCTGAATATTGAGAATTTTGATAGTAAGCCTAATCCTGTACCAACGGGGCAAATTGTATTGCAATATGAACGACCTTTAGTCCAGGACATGGTTGTTACAACTAAGAAAAATAAAAACGCAAGACTGAAGGCCAGTGGAATAAAGCTTAGTTGCTTTACTTCATAAACGGAATAATTGCCTGTTTTGCCCAGCAAATGAGATAAACCATTATTGGCAAAAATAACTAAAGGACGAAATAACTGAGAACTGATTCTTCCGAAAGTACTGTATGGGTCGAGTAATAAAACCAGAAATGAACTTCCAAAAATAAATACGATAATAGTAAGTGCCAAAATGGAATATCGGATCCAGTTTTGTGGTTTGGCATATTCGTAGCGGAATTTCTTTTTTTTGCGAAAAAGGCGTGTCTTCCAGGTAACAATATCTTGAAAAACACCGAGTGGACAAATGACAGAACAATAAATCCGACCGAATAATAAGCTCAGTAAAAGTAAAACCCCTAAAATGATGAAGTCCATTGACAATAATGCAGGAATCCACTGAATACTCAATAATTGATGTAACTGAGTAGGCAATTTCCCCGTAAAATCAAGGAAAAATAACAGGATGGGAATAAAAAAAAGGAGTGACAATCCGACACGGATTTTCTTAAGATATTTCATAGATGATAATTTCCAATTAATCAATTTCCAATTTCCAATGGAATATTTTTAATTGGAAATTGGAAATTTGACAATTAATTAATTCATTTTTATGCGTTTAACGTTTAAACTTTCCAGATTCATCGTTCCAACATGTGCTTTTTCTGCAAGCTCAATATGCCGAACATCTTTAATATCGGTGGGTTGAACTTGTGAAAACATTTTTAATGCTGCTGTATCGGCAGCTACAAAATCGGGCGAAATAATCAGTGATTTAAGCAGCACTACATCAGCCTCCGATTTTCCTTGTGGTCCGTTTGATTTCATAATACGGTAGGCATCAACGATATTCAATGCTGGTTTTTTATGGCTGGTAGCAATATCGGCAATACATTGATGGAGATCATTTTTGTGAAAGAATTTTCTGTCCCAAACAATTCCCATCAGGTTTTTCATCGAAATAGAGTTTTTGGCACCACCGTGATGTTTTAAAATGGGAACATTAAACCAGACATCGCAATCGAGAATTGCTTGATGAATTTTATTGCTTGTCATTTTTACCCCATTTGGAATTTGAACATCGCGGTAAAAAGATTCATCATTTCCAGGAACCATTTTACCTCCGGCAGCATTTACAGCAGCTTCAATACCGCTGTTGGTATAACTTTTTTTCCAATCGTGGCAGGTGTGGTCGAAAACCAAAATTTCGGAAGCTCCTGCAAGTTTACATTGTTTTACCAGTGCAGCGACCAGATCAGGATTTGTGTTAGCTGCCAGTTCAGGAGTTCTATCCCAACCGATATTCGGTTTGATCACCACTTTCTGCCCTTTTTTTACAAAGGTTTTTATGCCGCCAAATTCTTTCAACCCTCGCAGAAGCATAGCTTCGGGTTCGCCACCCATTACGGCAACCAAATCGGGTTCTGAGTGAACGGCTACAGAACCGGATTTTACTGCAGTACCAAATAAATCAGTTTTGATTACTGATGTAAGACCAACCAGTGCGGCTGATTTAAAAAAATCACGTCTTTTCATATTGAATTAATATTGTCAATGAGTTAAATCGAATAATCTTAATAAATTAATCTGTCAATAAATATTTATTGTTCAGACTCTTCTGGTTTTTTCTTTACCACAAAGGCACTCATTTCCCAAAGTGCATAAATGGGTATAAAAAATAACATGATGGTAAGTGGATCACCTGTTGGCGAAAATATAGCTACAATTACAAATAGAGAAAAGAAAGCATGCCTTCTATATTTATTAAAAAAATCTCGATACAAAATACCTAACTGGGACAAAAACCAGGCAACAATGGGTAATTCAAATACCAATCCCATAAAGAAACAAACCATTAGGAAGGTATTCATATACGAATCCAACGATACGCTTTGTTCGATAAATTTGCTGAGTTGGTAACCGGCTAAATACCGTAAAGTCAGCGGGAAAAGGAATAAATATCCTACCGCAACTCCAAGATAAAACAATATGTTTCCAAAGAGAAAAACTCCTCCGGCATTTTTTCTTTCATTCGCATAAAGTGCCGGTTTAATAAACAGAAAAAGTTGATAAATAACAAAGGGAAAGCTGAATACCAGTGCAAACCATAAAGAAGAAGTTAGGTGAACCAGAAACTGCGAAGCCAGATTAATGTTTATGACCTTCACATTAAACGTGCCACTTATAAAATCAGGGAAGTAGGGGATTTTTTTGCTGAGCTCATTAAACCATTGGTATAGAAAGAAATCATTACGGGAAGGTGCCAGAATTATATGATCGAAAATCCACTTCATAAAAGCGAAAAATACCAATGAAGTTATCCCAACAAATCCGGCAATCCGAAACAAGGTATTCCGTAAATCATCTAAATGATCCCAAAAAGTCATTTCACTTTCAATCGGCCTACTCATTATTTTTTAGCAGATTCTTTTTTGTCGTCCTTAGGTTCTTCCTTTGGGCTTTCTTTCGTTACGTCTTTTATTTCATTTTCTACTTCGTTCAATCCTTCTTTGAAACTTTTCACTCCTTTTCCTAATCCTTTCATTAGTTCCGGAATTTTCTTTCCACCAAATAATAATAAGAAAATCAAAGCAACTACAATGACAATTGGAGCGTCAATAAATAATAAGTGGTTCATAATAACGTGTTTTAATTATTTTTGATATAGGACTGTAAAAATACAACTTGATTTCCATTTTTACAAGTAAAAAGAGGAAATCATTTGATTTATGTTTTTTTTGCTTATCGGATTAAGAATTTATAAATTCAGAAGCAGTAAATCGAAAATTAAAAGACTAATAATGAGTCCCTAAACAAAATGATATAAAAATACGATGGTTCCATCCAACGCTGATTTTTTGTTGTCTTTAATTTCCAACGATACTTCGATTTCTGCTTTCGAAATGCCCCGTAAATTCTTTAAAGATTTAAGCTTGGCATGCACTCTTATCTGACTGTTAACTAATACGGGTTGATTAAAACGCAAACTTTCAATACCGTAATTGACAGTAAGTTTAGAATTACGAACTTCAACTATTTGTTCCCAAAGGTAAGGTAGAACTGAGATATTTAAATAACCATGTGCAATGGTCGATTTGAAAGGGCTTTCAACTTTAGCTCTTTCTGTATCAACGTGTATCCATTGATGATCTAATGTGGCGTCGGCAAATAGATTGATTTGTTCCTGCGAGATAGTGATGTAATCCGAAATACCTATTTCTTTACCGATAAATTTTTCTAGTTCCTCAAAGCTATTAATAATAATTTTACTCATCTTGATTATAATGTAATTTTTTGCAGAAACCTGCACATTTTGTTAGATTTTGCGCAAAAGTAATGTTTTTTGAAAGAGTTCCAAAATGATTTAATAAAATTTAATGAGTTAATTTTGTCATTTTATAAAACTCATGTAATTTTTGTTTTTTCGCCTGACTTAAGTCTTTGTCCTAAATTCCTTCAACAGCTCCTACCAACCCCTAAAGCAATTAAATACATGCACCCGGATCTAGCACCTGAAGTCTCAAAAATGCTTGCTCAGCACCAATAGCTCTAAAATCTTCAGCTGAATTTATTCCGGCTTGTTTGAGTTTCGAAGCTGTGTCTTTTCAGATATTGGGTAATTTGGATAAATCTGCAGGCATATTAATGATTAGATTTGGTCTTAATTATCAATATTCAACATCAGCAATAACATTCAATCCAATTCCAATAGGTACAGATGACCATTTTCCCTGACTTGTTTCCCGATGATATGTACTATTACCTATACCTGCACAAAAGTGAAGTTGACCTTTGCCTAAATCCCTAACGTACTCAATTGTAACCAAACAATTTCCATTAACCCATATATCACTGTTTTCGATATCGATGGTTACAGTACTTTTTACTTTGTCTTTAGGGATATTGATATACAATGGAGTCTTTAAAACATTTACAAAATCTTTTTTCCACAAGTTTCTCACTTCATACACATTGATACGGTAAAAGATTGTATCAAAATTACAGGTAGCTATATTAAGATTGATTTTCTTCAGCTTGGCTGATTTCCGTATTGCTAAAATAACACCCATTTCTTTACCCAAAATATGCTCATTAAATCCTGCCTGAATACTTTTTGATTTGGTTTTTACACCTAATACCATTTCTTTAAAGAGTTTTGGAATAATTACTGTTTCGCTGAGATTATAGATTTTTTCAGAAAGCTCGATATTATTGCTCTTTAGATTAATAAAATCTCTGATGATTATATTTCGGGTTTCAAATCCAATACTTGAAATTCGGAGTGTGTCGTTGTTGAATTCGTCTGGTAGGTTGATGCTGTAATTCCCGGCTGCATCGGAAGTTGTACCTGTGTTTTTATTCGGAATACCGATATTTGCGTATTCAACAGGAGTTTGATTTCCTTTTGAAATTATTTTTCCGTTATATAATTCAGCAGAGATAGTAAAGCTATAACAGATAAAGAGAAAAATTACAGTTGATTTCATGAAAATAGTTATCAATATAAGTTTCTTTCCTGATAATCTGATGTTTGTAAAACAACTAAGTAATCGGAAAAATATCAAGTCGTATTTTACAAAAAGTATAGAACGCAGATTTTCACGAATTTAGCGGATAATTACGGATTTAAATTAAACGGTTATAAATCGGATTTTAGTCATGCAAGCATGACTGATAAGACTATAAATGTCTGAAAATCATCTCGTCCGGGGCGAGATGACAATCCGTTTTACAATCCGCTATATCAGTGAAAATCCGCGTTCCATTCTTATCATTGTTAGTACCTAATTATACTACAATATTTATTTCCAACTACTTAAACTATGCAAATACCTTTAAAACAGGAATTCTTTGTCAAAAGCTCCATTTTTCATAAATGATACAATCAATTTGCAGACTTTTGTCTGAATGGTCATTAAATTATGTGTAGAATGTATTTTTACAGCATCTTTTTCAATTCCCAATGTAGTCAGATTCACAGAAACGTTTCCATCGTTGTCATCTTTTAATGATGGATTGTACCACGGTTTCTTACCTTTCATCCCAGCAATGATACCTACTTCACAATCCGGAACTGGCAGACTTTTTGCAAAACAATTGTCACCGGTTTTAAGCTTATTGACATTAGGACCAAAAAAGAATCGGGTTAATTTGCAGGAGTAAATGTTTGCCACTTCTGTTCCTTTATTTGGTGGAGCAACCATAACAATTCTGTAAATAAAAGGAAATTCAGCTTTCGAGACAATGTTTTTGTACAGAGATCTAACAACCAATGCTCCCATTGAATGGGTAACAAACGAAACTGTATCGATTTTCTCAGCTTTTATTTTTATAAAAAGTTCTTTGGCAACACTATCAATATCTTTTGATAAAGAATGGTAAGAATAATTTTTTGTTGCATAACCTTCTTTCAATAAACAGTTATTGATTTTGCTCATTTGTAGCTTAAATCCACCAAATCCGTGAATAACATAAACTTTATGACTTGCAAAGCTCATTATAGAGAAAGTAAACAAAATTGATAAGTGAATTATCCTTTGTCTCATGAAACTGATTTCAATGCCTGAATCAAAGTGTTATTTTCTTCAGGAGTTCCTACAGTAATTCGCAGACAGCCCAGACATAGGGAAACAGATGATCGGTTTCGAACAATAATTCCTTTGTCAACCAGATACTTGTAAATTTCATTGGCATCATTGACCTTTAGCAGAACGAAGTTTGAATCGGTAGGGTAAATATGTTGAACAATTTCTAATTCTTTCAAGGAATCAATAAGCTTTGTTCGTTCCTCAAGCAGAATTTCCACCCAATCTTTCACTTGAATAGCCGACTGAATAGTTTTAATTGCCTGTTTCTGAGTGAGAATATTGATGTTATAAGGATATTTTATTTTATTCAAAACAGAAATAATCTCCGTTGAGGCAAATGCCATTCCGAGTCGGATAGCCGCACTGCCCCAGGCTTTTGAAAAAGTTTGAAGGATCAGCAAATTCGGGTATAAAGCTAGTTTGTCTAAAAAACTACTACCCGAAGAAAAATCAATATAGGCCTCATCCAACACAACAATGCCGTCAAAAGACTCCAATAATTTAATTATCTCCTTGCTATTGAGGCTATTTCCGGTTGGATTATTCGGTGAGCAAAGCCAGATTATTTTTGTACAAAGATTGGTCGCTGACAGTAATTTATCGGCCGTAAAATCAAAATTCTCATCAAGCAGCACTTTGCGGTATTCCACGTCGTTTATATTGGCACAAACTTTATACATTCCGTAGGTAGGTTCGATAGCAACCACATTATCCAGTCGTGGTTCACAAAATGCACGATAAAGTAAATCAATGGGTTCATCGCTACCATTTCCGAGAAAAATATTCTCAGGCGGAACGTGTTTAATTCTTGAAATTTCCGCCTTTACTTCCCACTGTAAGGGATCAGGATATCTATTAAATGGGGCATTGTAGGGATTTTCATTCGCATCCAGGTACACCGAAGCTTCACCCTTAAATTCGTCACGTGCTGACGAGTAAGGTTGAAGGGAACGTATATTTTCGCGTAAAAGTTTTTCTAAATTCATATACATTGTTATTTGTTCGCTTCGCTCACGATATTTGTTCGCTTCGCTCACGTTATTTGGCTTCGCCGATATTACTCATTTCATTCTGCCTACTGCCTACTGCTAACTCGCTGCTGCTAACTGTTAACTAAAATCAGCGTGGGTGGCGGCTTTCAATAACTACCACTTCCCTTTCTTCATTTAGTCGCACTTTTACTGCATTGCTATGAGCCATCAGCTCTTCGCTTTCAGCCATTAATATTACTGCATTACTTATATTGGTAAGACCTTCCTGAGTTAGTTGTTGAAAAGTGATTTTACGAACAAAACTATCCAGATTTACACCACTATATGCTTTTGCATTGCCGTTTGTTGGCAGGGTATGATTTGTTCCGGAAGCATAATCTCCTGCACTTTCGGGGGAATAATTTCCCAGAAAAACAGATCCGGCATTCACGATATTCTGTGCAACCCCCAAATAAAAGCGGGTAGAAATAATCAAATGCTCCGGTGCATAGTCATTGGTCATTTCTACAGCTTCTTCCAGCGTTTTTAGTAAAATTATTTTACTATTTTCCAATGCTTTTTTAGCAATTTCTTTGCGTGGTAGTTTTTCAAGTTGCAGTTCAATTTGTTCCATAACCGGTTCGATTATTTTTTCGGAAACGGTAATTAAAATTGTATGACTATCAGCACCATGCTCAGCCTGTGAAAGCAAATCGGCAGCGACAAAAACGGGGTTCGAAGTTTCATCGGCTATAATTTCAACTTCCGAAGGTCCTGCCGGCATATCAATGGCCACATCGTGTAATGAAACTAATTGTTTGGCCGCGGTGACATACTGGTTTCCCGGTCCAAAAATTTTATAAACCTTTGGCACGGATTCAGTTCCATAAGCCATTGCAGCAATAGCCTGCGAACCTCCCAACTTAAAAATACGATGCACACCTGCAACTTTAGCAGCATATAATATGGCAGGATGAATTTTTCCTTCTTTGTTTGGAGGTGTGCAAAGTATGATTTCTTTACATTCAGCTATTTGTGCAGGAACGGCTAACATCAGTACAGTTGAAAAGAGTGGCGCTGTACCACCCGGAACATAAAGTCCTACTTTTTGAATAGCAACTGATTTTTGCCAACAATAAACCCCGGGAGAAGTCTGAATTTCTGGCATTTCGTGTTGTTGTTCTGAGTGGAATTTCCAGATATTGCGACGTGCCATTTCAATTGCCTGTTTCAGATTCATCGAAATCTGAGTTTCAGCTTCTGCAATTTCTTCTTTTGTAACTTCGAAAATATCGATTTTGACCTTGTCAAATTGCAATGTTATTTCTTTCAGGGCTTTATCGCCTCGTTTACGCACATCATCCAGTATTTCCTGCACAGTTCCAAACAGAGTTGTTGTGTCAAAAACAGGTCGTTTTAGAATCGTAGACCATTCCTCACGACTTGGATATTTAATTAGTTGCATATTGCTTTAATTTGAATGTTACAACAAAAAGTTAGTTCGTTATAATTTTGTCCCATTTTTCATACAGTTCTTTCATACCGCTGAAAACTATACTGGCTCCACTGTCCGACAGAACTTCCGGTGCCAGTGGACCAGTATTTACGGCCAGGGTTAGTAAACCAGCCATTGTAGCAGACTCAACTCCCAAAGGAGCATTTTCAACCACTATCACTTCCCATGGCTTCAGTTTTGATTTTTTCAGTGCCATTAAATAGGGTTCAGGGTGAGGTTTACCATTTTTTACATCGAAAGCCGTTACCATTTTTTCTTTTACAAATACACCCGGAAAATGATCCTCCAGGCCTTGCAAAAGAGTTGTCTGCCCCGAGCCAGTAACTAAATATATTTCAATATTTTGTGATTGTATTTTCCTCAATAATTCTAAGGCATAAGGTATTGTTTCTGTTTTTCCGTTCGCTTCAAAGTAGTTGGATTTCAGGCTGTAAATCGCTTGTTTTTCATCTTCAGTTGAATTCCTTCCATAAATCTGAACGAAAACCCCATCAATGGTTGAAGCACCGGTGCGTCCTTCGTTCAAATATCCATCCTGTTCGGTGAAGGGCAAACCTGATTCATTCATAGCTCTAACCCATGCACTAGCATGACTTTTCATCGAATCATATAATACACCATCCATGTCGAAAAATACTGCTTTTGGCTCAAATGAAGGGTAATTCTTATCGGTTATGAATTTTTCTATTTCTTTTGAAAACATCTATTCTAATTTTCTGCAAAGATACTGATTTTGTCAGTTACAATCTCTGTTTTCAATTGGCTTTAAGCAAAAATTTAAAGAAAGACTCTTATTTTTGCTTGTTTGGAATAAGTAGTATTAGTCTTAAATCATGGTGCTTTTTTGATAATGCTGATTTTTTTATTTTCAAAAATAACAATAAATTTGCAATTCCAGAAATATCGGGGTGTAGCGCAGTTGGTAGCGTGCTACGTTCGGGACGTAGAGGTCGCAGGTTCGAATCTTGTCACCCCGACAAATTTATGACGTTTTTTGGCTTTTTGTTTTTGGTTTATTCACGTATGGTGTAGTTTCTACTTATAAAATCGATTATTCTACAGAAAAATTAAGGTTGTTTGAATTATTTTGTGTATTTTTGCAATGGTTTTCAAAATAGATGAAATTTTTTCAATTCACAACCGTTTTATTGCTATATACATCCATTAAGTAAGAATCCTGTTTAAATCAAAACTGCTATTAAAATGAAATCATATTTTATAATAATATTGCTCATTTGCACCGTTTTTTCGGCTTGTGATTTGACAAGTACATCAAATTACACACCACAGATTTCGTTTGTTACAAAGCCTCTAACCAATAAAAATGATACATTGTCAGCAAAATACACTGATGTAGCAGATGTTTATATGCTCGATTCAATAAGTGTAGGCGATACCGTGACCTTTCGTGTATTGTTAAACGGGTTTTCAAACAATCTGACATCATACACTATAAATCGTTCCGATACTACTTCAACCAGATTATTACTTCCCGGTAAAAACTCTTTGGATTCTGTTTTTAATTCAACTGCATCGAACTATTCTAAAGGTAAGTTTATATTTAAAACCAGTGTCCTGAATCTTTATTTTCCTTTCAAATATATTGCTTTAAAGGAGTCGGATAATGCGCAAATCAGTTTTACATTATTTTCTGATGCAACTTTTGACGGAGGAACGTTTATTGGCACAAATTCTACAAGTTTTGTCTTGAAAACACCAATCAAAAAGGCTAAAAATCAAACTCTTAATTAATTGTAATTTTCAGCATAAAACTTACTAAAGTATGATTTTTAAATGAAAAGTTGTAAAACCTCAGGTTTTACAACTTTTTTATTGAAGCTCTTGTATTATTGTACACAATTATCTACTAATTATCTGATTTTTTGTATAATATGATTAAAATACAAATTGAAATTCATTCATATCAAAAACTTATTCTATTTTTACGCCCAATTTTGAAATTAAACATTTGAAAAATATGAAAAGAATTCAATTATTTATATTGCTCACTATTTTCTGCTCTTTAGGAGTAATTAAAGCCGCTAATACCTTTGTACGATGGGGAAGTACAGGTAATCCATTGACAGGACTTACTGTGACCTGGAAAAATACAGGAACTACCGACCAGATTAAGTGGGGATTGACAAATACTTACGAAAAAGGAACATTTACACCTGCAAAGCGCACAGCTTATACGGGATACTTTTTTGATTACACTTTTCCAACAATGAATCCAGCTACATCCATTCATTATCAAATTTATGACTCATCCACCTCGACATGGAGTACTGATTTGACTTACCAGACCTCTTCAAATGATCCGGCAAATAAATTCTCCTTTTTGGTATTGGGCGACAGCCGTACTAATATGACGATTTGGCAAACTGTGGCCAACCTTGCCAAAGCTAAAAATAGTGATTTTGGACTATTTTCAGGTGATGTTACTGCAAATTCAGGTACAGGTACTAACTGGGATACCTGGTTCTCAAGCGGAACAAATTTGATTAGTCAGAAACTTCTATATCATTGCGAAGGCAATCATGACAGCAATGTAAGTGGAAATGAAGCGACCTTTTTATCTCAATTCATTCTTCCGAATAACAAACAATATTATACTTTCAATTATGGGAATGCTGTGTTTATAGTGCTTAACTCTGAAGTCCCTACCGATGCTTCTCAGTTGAGTTGGTTGAAAACGACTCTGGCTGCCAATACCGATAAAATATGGAAAGTTGTAATGTTTCACAAACCGTTTTATACTATTGGTACTCATGCAGCAGATATGACAAGTTACAAAACTTCTTGGTGGAAAGCATTTGATGATAACGGGGTTGATTTAATTTTCAATGGTCACGACCATATGTATGAACGTTCAAAGCCTATCAATCTTAATGTAAATGCATCAGCACCTGTTTCAACCTATGGAAGTGGTGCAGCGCAGGGCAGATGCCAGATCGTATGTGGAGGCTCCGGAGCTCCACTTTATACAGGGACGATTACTAATATGATTGATCAGTATTCAAGTACTTATCATTTTTGCAAGATTAATGTAGTAGGGAATACTCTCATTGATTCAACCTTTGATTCAACCGGAAAACTTATTGATACTTTTGTCCTTCAAAAATCTGCCACCGGAATTTCACAGGCTGTTCAGACATTTCATCAAATTGATGTGATTCCTAATCCGAACAACGGACAATTCCGATTAAAATACGTATCGGAACAAAACGGGAAAGTAAACTTGCGGGTTCTGGACTTAAATGGAAAAGAACTGAAGAGATTTGTTGCAGACAAATCTGAATCTGAATTCAACTATAATTTATCCTTGAAAAATCTGCCAAAAGGACTTTACAGTGCTGAATTGAATTTAAATAACCAGACTGATCACGCACTTTTTATTGTAAAATAAGGATTCTCTCTAATTTAAAACGAAAAGTCCTGAAAACAAACGTTTTCAGGACTTTTATATGCATTTAAAAAAGTAAATTAGATTCTTGCTTTAATTGCTTTCGTTTCTTCTTCGAATCCCGGTTTTTCGAGCAAGGCGAACATATTTTTCTTATACGCTTCAACACCCGGTTGATCGAATGGATTTACTCCCAACACATAGCCACTGATACCGCAGGCTTTTTCGAAGAAATAAAGCAATTGACCCAAATAATATTCGTTTAATTTGGGCAATTCGATTTTCAAATTCGGAACCCCGCCATCGATATGAGCAATCATAGTACCGAGTTCAGCCATTTTATTTACTTCGTCAACCCTTTTTCCGGCTAAGAAGTTCAAGCCATCCAGGTTGCTTTCGTCGTTCGGGAAAATCTTGGTATTATTGCTTTCTTTAATTGAAATAACAGTTTCGAAAATGCTGCGTTCGCCTTCCTGAATCCATTGTCCCATAGAGTGTAAATCGCTTGTGAAATCAACTGAAGCTGGAAAAATACCCAAATTGTCTTTTCCTTCGCTTTCGCCGTAAAGTTGTTTCCACCATTCTGCAACAAAGTGCATTTTAGGATGGAAATTTACCAGAATTTCAATTTTTTTACCTGATTTGTAAAGTTCGTTACGAACAGCAGCATACTGTGCAGCCGGATTTTCTTCAAACGGAGTTTCAGTTCCGCAAAGAGTTTCCATTTTTACTGCTCCGGCAATTAACTGACGGATATCAAATCCAGCAACGGCGATAGGAAGCAATCCAACCGGAGTAAGAACAGAATAGCGACCACCGATATTGTCTTCAATCACGTAGGTTTTGTAGCCTTCCTGAACAGCCAGTGTACGCAATGCACCACGAGCTTTGTCAGTTACAGCTACAATCAGTTTCTGTGCAGCTGCTTTACCCTGTTGTTCTTCCAACTGAGTTTTCAGCAACCGGAATGCCAACGCTGGTTCAGTAGTTGTACCTGATTTTGAGATAGAAATGATCCCGAATTTCCTGGTTTTCAACATTTCCTGCAATTCGTACAGGTAGTCTTCACCAATGTTTTGTCCGGCATAAACCACAACAGGTGATTTACGTTCGGTTTTAAGCCAGTCAAAGCTGTTTGACAGCGCATCTATAACCGCTTTTGCACCAAGATAGCTACCACCAATACCGATTACAACTACTACTTCGCAATTTTCGCGAAGAATCTTGGCTGTGTTTTCAATGTCGCTTAAAAAAGCATCATCTATTGAAGTTGGCAGATTCAACCAGCCTAAAAAGTCACTTCCTTTTCCGGTTCCATTGTGTAAAGCAGCATTAGCCTCTGCTATTTGTGCTTTGTAACCGGCTACAGCTTGTTCAGATACAAATCCAAATGCTTTGTCGATAGATAATTTAATAGTTTCCATAATTTTAAGGCCCCCTAACCCCCTAAAGGGGGGAATTGTGAGCATTGATTTAATAATTATTTGAATATATATATGTTTGTTTTTGTTTAATTCCCCTTTTAGGGGGCTGACTTTTAATTCAGCTTATCCGATAGTTTTTTTATTTCCATAATGGGGGAAATCCGATTGTAGAGTATCTCAAATATTGAATCCACAATCGGCATATTCACCTGATATTTCTCGTTTAACTCGTGAATTGTTTTGGTAGCATAATAGCCTTCTGCAATCATTTCCATTTCAATTTGAGCAGTTTTTACCGAATATCCTTTTCCAATCATACTTCCAAAAAGCCTGTTACGACTGAATTTAGAATATGCTGTTACTAATAAATCGCCCAGATAGGCAGGTTCATTAATATCACGGTGAAGTGGATTTGTAGCATTACAAAAACGACTGATTTCCTGAATAGCATTTGAAATCAACACTGCCTGAAAATTATCACCGTATTTTAAACCATGACAAATACCCGCCGCAATTGAATAAATATTCTTCATTACGGATGAATATTCAATTCCCATGATATCATCACTAATTGAAGTGTGAATAAAATTGGTGGAGAAACGTTGAGCTAAAATCCGGGCTGTGTCACGTGATGTGCAAGCTAATGTAAGATAGGATAGTCTTTCAAGTGCTACTTCTTCTGCGTGACAGGGACCAGCCAATACAGCGATATTATCTTTCGGCACATTGAAAACCTGTTCAAAATAGTCGGAAACAATTAAATTTTCGTCCGGAACAATTCCTTTTATAGCCGAAATAATCATCTTGTTATTCAACTTTCGGTTCAGCTTCTTTAAATGCTGTTTAATAAAAGGCGATGGCATTGCAAAAACAAGAATATCCGATGTACGAACTACTTTATTTATGTCGCTGGTAAAGTGTATTCGGTCTGTATCAAAACTTACTCCGGTAAGGTAGGATGGATTTTTGCTTTGACGAACAAATTCGTCAATCTGATCCTGACGGCGCATGTACCAGTTTATGCTGTCAGCATTGGTAAGCAAAATCTTTGCTATAGCTGTTGCCCAACTGCCTCCACCTAAAACCGCTATTTTACTTTTTTCGTTAATCATTTTTTTAGTGAACGAGTAAACAAGAAAACGAGTAAAAGAGGCGATACCTCAATTTTCTGTCCCTTGTTTCCTTGTCTCCTTATTTACATGTTTACTTTTTCAATCCATTCTGCCACATCCTCTTTCGAAGGGTTGGTAAGCCCCATTTTATGTTTTTTATTCAGTCCGCAAATATCCTGATGAAATTTGTTTGGATTCAATCCTTTTAAATCAGCTACCATAACTATACCAGCTTTTTGAACTACTTCCACCCATGCTTCAGGTATTCCTAAGGCGATGAATTTATCAACCCCATCTTTTTTGGCTACTTTTTCAGCTTTCATTTGTGGGAAGAAAAGTACTTCCTGAATAGCCACCTGACCGGTCATCAGCATAACCAAACGATCCATACCGATTCCCATTCCGGAAGTTGGAGGCATACCATATTCCAACGATCGCACAAAGTCCATATCGATAAACATGGCTTCGTCGTCGCCCTTTTCGCTTAGTTTCAGTTGTTCCTGGAAGCGTCCAAGTTGGTCAATCGGATCGTTAAGTTCCGAATAGGCATTAGCCAGTTCCTTCCCGTTTACCATTAACTCGAAACGTTCTGTAAGTTCCGGATTGTCGCGGTGACGCTTGCAAAGTGGTGACATCTCACGTGGATAATCGGTGATAAAAGTAGGTTGAATATAGTTTCCTTCGCATTTTTCACCGAATATTTCGTCAATCAACTTGCCTTTTCCCATGGTTTCGTCAGCTTCAATGTGCAATTGTTTACACACTTCTCGAAGTTGCACATCGTCCATGCCATTGATATCAATACCGGTAAATTCTTTGATAGAATCCATCATACTGATACGTTTGAATGGCGTTTTAAAGCTGATAACATTATCGCCAACCGTAATTTCGTTTGTACTGTTCACATCCTGACAGATTTTTTCAATCATGTTTTCGGTGAAAGTCATCATCCAGTTGTAGTCTTTGTAAGCTACATATATTTCCATGGCAGTAAATTCAGGGTTGTGTGTGCGGTCCATGCCTTCGTTGCGGAAGTTTTTGGAAAATTCGTACACGCCTTCAAAGCCACCTACAATAAGTCTTTTGAGGTACAACTCGTCGGCCACACGCAGGTAAAGTGGCATGTCTAACGCGTTGTGATGCGTGCTAAACGGACGAGCCGAAGCGCCGCCGGGAATCGATTGTAAAATTGGGGTTTCGACCTCGATATATCCTTCGGTGTTGAAATAATCGCGCATCGATTGATATACTTTAGTCCGTTTCAGGAAAATTTCTTTTACACCTTCGTTTACCACTAAATCAACATATCGTTGTCGGTAGCGTTGTTCAGGGTCTTCGAAAGCATCAAATGCCACGCCGTCTTTGTATTTCACGATGGGCAGCGGGCGAAGCGATTTACTAAGCACGGTCATCTCTTGTGCATGAACACTGATTTCGCCCATTTGGGTGCGAAAAATAAAGCCTTTAATCCCAATAAAATCGCCAATATCCAATAGTTTTTTGAAAACCAGGTTGTACATTTCGGGTTGCTTGTCGGTGCTGATATCATCACGACTTACATACACCTGAATACGACCTTTGGAATCCTGTAATTCAATGAAAGAAGCCTTTCCCATAATGCGACGGCTCATAATACGACCGGCAACACAAACAGGTTTACCGCTTTCGTCGTCTCTAAATTCAGCTTTTATATTGGTTGAAAATGTATCGGTTGGGTACAGTGCGGCAGGGTAGGGGTCAATGCCTAAATTGCGTAATTCGTCCAGACTTTGACGTCTGAATTGTTCTTGTTCACTAAGTTCTAAGCTCATAATCTCTTTATCATACAAAATTACTGCAAAAGTACAAAAACTAATGCATAATTCATAATGTATAACCCATAATTTCAGAGGCTATTGCTATACTGTACAATGATTTCAATAAAAACGCCGACCTCATTTCTGAAATCGGCGTCCTGGCGGAAGCTACGAGATTCGAACTCGTGGTACGGTTGCTTCGCTACGATACTAATTTTACAAATTATTTGTTAAATAGTCACTGTGGTATGAAAATTAAATGAAAAAGTTGCACAGTTGAGCAACTTTGTAATTATCTTTGCATCATGGAAAGAATAATGTACAAGACACAAGCATTTGAATCATTTTATAATTCGCTCAATACTAGGGCTAAGAAAAAAGTGGATTATGTTTTCGAATATATTCGTACAGAAAAAAATGTTAGTACGAAATTCGTAAAAAGTCTTGTAAATACTGATTTCTATGAAATGCGCATATCAGTTGACAATGAATACAGAATTATACTTTTTGCCATTGATAATGATAACTTTATAAATGCAAATGAAATTGTTTTATTGAACGGTTTTATCAAAAAAACAACTGGAGATTACGATAAACAAATCGCAATAGCACAAAAACTAATGGAGAACTTTTTATGAATAAAGTAGACAGAAAAAAAATAAACATGGATAAAGTTAGAAATTATCCAACTGTGAACGAAACACTTGATAAGGAATATGGTCTAGTAGGAACGGCTTCGAGAGAAAAATTCACGGAACAAGCACAGGCATTTTTTACCGGACAACTTATTGAAAATGCCCGTAAAAATGCACATCTTACTCAGGATGAACTTGCCAAACGTGTAGGTTCAAACAAATCGTATATTTCACGCATTGAGAACGGTAAAACTGAACCCAAAGTATCTACATTTTACCGCATTGCCAGTGCATTAGGCTTGTCGGTAGATTTGAATCCGATACATTTCTAATCTATTTAATGATTTTAGATGAATTTATGGAAAAGAAATTTGAAAATATTACCAGCATTAATGATCCCGTAACATTTGATAACGCAAATGTGTATGTAGATGCTTTAATCCATGAAGCAACTACTAATGGTTCATTGGATGAACAATCTGCAGACAATGAATATACTCGTGAGATTGGTCGTTTAGGAAGTATGTGTGCTGACTATGAAAGCAAATATATAAAATTTGAACACCTTAAGTTCAAATAAAAGTTTGGAACTTTAAGAAGTGGTAATGTATTGCACTTCTTTAACCTTGATGGCACGAATATAAACTTGAGCATACCCATTGCTTTTAAAATTTCTAGTACAAGGTTCAAAATTGACCATGGTTCTTTTCATTTGTTCGCTGCTTTTGTAAACTATTTGTAAACTATGTGTAAACTAATAGGTTATTTTAGCATGCAAAACTGTGTTTTTCGTGTTTAATTAGCGTAAAAAAAGAGTGC
>CAIUTB010000156.1 GCA_903901975.1 uncultured Bacteroidales bacterium | reverse complement strand
CATGTTCGGCATAGCGTCTTTCGCTATGTCGAAGCTAAAGGCAAGGCTCTGCCTTGCATATTGAAAAAGAATATGAAAAGCAGGAGCTTTTCTTTTAGCATGACGAAGCGGGACGCTTCGCCAAACATTTGGTCAATAAATATACGCTACGACGAAAACTGGGAAAAGAATCAAAAGAACATAAAAAAAAGAAATAACTAAATTCTATAGTATGGCAAGAAATCATAATACCGACAGAAACGGCAATAGTTGGTCTGAAAATACAAAAAAAACAGTTTGGAATAAAGGAGTGATTCTACCAGGTGAAGATTCATCTAAGGTAAGAAAAGATACCTGTGGGGCATGGATACAATGGGATAAACATGGTGATACTACCGAGAATGGTTACGGTTGGGAAATTGACCACAAAAAACCAGTAGCTAAAGGAGGAGATGATGATGTAAATAATCTTCAACCTTTACAATGGCAGAATAACAGACGTAAAAGCGATGATTATCCAGCAAATAATTTTTGTGCAGTAACTGCTACAAATAATTAGATTCTATCTGGTTTGACGTAGATTAATGATTTTAAACTTAGTAACTACCTAAAAAAATACGGTTTAGATGTGTTTAAAAGCAATAAATTTATGGAGTTGATGAGGATAAAAAGATTCAAAAAACAAACAAATTAATCAGTATATGAACGAAGAAGTAGAAGTAAAATCTTTAAATTGAAAAATTATGAAAACGAAATTAATTGTACTTACAGCTTTTTCTCTGTTCATTCTTATTTTAGGAATGGGATGTAAAAAAAATGACTACACGTTAACCAGTACAAACCATCTTGGTATACCCTTTTTTCTAAAAGCAAAAGAAATTAAATCATTAACAGCTTTTAAGTCAGGTAATAATTCCTCTGATAGTAGTCTTATAGTCTATTTTAAAAAAATCATTTATGACTCAAGGTGTCCAAAATCTTTATGTTATCTTAGTTACGGTAGCACTGCAAAAATCCAAGTATTATTAACATTGCAAAACAGACAGTCAATACTTGATTTAACTATTCTGGGAGGTCAGGACGAATATGAATGTAGTGACCAATTATACTATCA
The DNA here is from genome assembly GCA_903901975.1 of uncultured Bacteroidales bacterium. Classification (GTDB taxonomy): domain Bacteria; phylum Bacteroidota; class Bacteroidia; order Bacteroidales; family Paludibacteraceae; genus Paludibacter. The sequence continues at coordinate 3,952 of CAIUTB010000156.1, read as the reverse complement.
TAAAGATACATTAGGATATAGGATTTGCCTTCTAAGACTAGATCCTTACCCTACAGGAATTCCAATTGATTCAACAAAATATATTGCAAAACTTAACATAACAAAATTATGAAACGATTAATTAATTACGTAACCAAACTTAGGAGATTCCATTCACTAACACTAAAAATTTGTTCGTGTTCTATCTTTGTTGTTATCAGTATTAATATATTTGCTCAAAAAAATGGTTTTTGTGCAACTTCTCCCAATATTCCGAACTTGCTTGGTGCAAATCGAGCATTATTAAATTCAGTGTCAAACACTTATACAATTGGAATCTTTTTCCATGTTATGAGATTAAGTAACGGAACTGGTGGTCAAACACAGCAAGAAGTAAATAATGCTTTTAATACTTTGGAATCTGACTATCAATCGTACAATCTTCATTTTCTATTATTGGGTATCGATGAAATTTGGAATGACAATTTTTATAATCAAACTAATTTTTGTGCTGATAATTACTGTAATACTGATTTAAATGGTGATGGCAAATTTGATGTCTTTTCACCGAATTCTCATGCTCATGCTATTGATATTTATCTTTTTGCGAATGATAGATTAAATTTTGGTTTGGCTGCAAATATTCCTGGTACAGCTTTGGTAATAGGTGGCAACTCTTTCAATACTAATCTTGCAAGCTCCCATGTATTATCTCATGAGATGGGGCATTGCTTAGGTCTTTTCCATACTTTTCATGGTACTGATCGTGTTCATGAACCGGTAGGCTGTGCTGAATTTGTCAATGGGAGTAATGGTACTACGTGTGGGGACTTTGTTCAAGATACTCCAGCAGATCCGTCGCGTATCTTTGATTGTGGAACACAAAATACATGTACATGGAATTGTTCTTCATCATTTGTTGATGGGAATGGTGATCATTATAACCCAGACACTCATTTGTTTATGTCATATACATTCCCAAATTGTATGAACCATCATACAGTAGGTCAGATGTCTCGTATATTTAGTACTGTTGCAAATTCTCCATTATTACAAAATGTTTTGTTCCAAATTTCAGGTTCATCTGATTTATGTACCCAAGGGACTTTCAAAATAAATAATTTACCCATTGAATCTATTGTAACCTGGAGTGCTTCACCAGCAAACATTGTTTCTCTTCAGCCCAATGGTAGTTCAGTTACACTCACTAAAGTTGGTGCTGGAATAGTAACATTAACAGCAACAATAAATTCTACATCATCAGTTACCAAGCAAATTTCTGTAGGTGCACCCTATTATCTAGGTATAAGTGCAATTTCCAACTTGAATATGATTGATGCTAGTGATTTCCAAGTATTACCTGCAACCGGCTTTTACGCTTATGAAGGAACACTAACATTAGCAGATGGAGTAGGACTTGCTACAAGTTACGTATGGAGTTTTGTGTCAGGTACTCCGGGTAAACCTATCACTTGGTGGCCGAGTGGAGGTATGGTTGATGTAGCAATGAAATCTTCAAATATCATTTTAGTCTTGAAATGTACAGCTAGCAATAGTTGTGGTTCTTATTCACAATATTACACATTCACTAATGGCGATATTTTACCACTGCTATTATCACCGAATCCAAGTTCTACTCAAGTAGAAGTAAGTATTCCGGATGCTACAACAAATTCTGCGATGTCAACTTCAACTGAAGTTCAAAGTAATTCTTCATACTCAGTTACTGTTATTGATAGTTATGGTTTTACAGTTTATTCAGCAAAGGTGAAAGATAATAAATTTAACATACCAACTTCGTCGTTCAAAAATGGAATTTATGCGGTAGTAGTATCAGATGGCGTAAATGTTTATCAAAAGAAATTGATAGTTAAACATTAAATATCAAAAGATTGCTTTAGCCAAAGTCATATAAATTTGGCTAAAGCAATTAAATTGTATCCAAAAACTAAATAGCTACCACAATATTTTCTGATGAATTTTCTATGCTTGGGTAAGTTTGAATACACCAACTACTTTTTATTTATCTATGAAAAAACTACTTACTCTCCTTTTAATCCTGTTAATCAGCCTTTCGTTTTTTGGGCAGTCCCTGATTACAACCGCTGAAGTCAGTTTGAGAGCTATACCGGAAAGTAACGCTAAAGTAATATGTAAAATACCAAAAGGAACTATTATTGAACCAATAGAAGGTATTATACCTTATAAAAACTGGATAGCCATTGAATACAAAGCTAAAATAGGTTGGGTGTATCAGGTTTATGTGAAACAGAAGTCCGGCAAAATCCAAAGTAAACTCAAGAGCAATCATAAATACTAAATGTACTTCTTATCATAAAATAATGAAAACATACACACGCACTTTTTCCATTCTTCTGTTTAGTATTTCTTTACTGACAATAACTGCCTGCAAAGTCACTTTTGTTCCGGCTTATGATGCTCAGATAACACAACAGATAGACCAAACTGCCAAAGCAGTAGATAAGTTTTATCTTTTCATGCTGGAAACAACCGCTTCTGATACTATTGGACGGAGCTTCACTAAGTTCTCGGAACAGTATATCAATGTCGAAGTAGAGATGAATTCCTTATTGAACAAGAATAAAATCCGTCCGCTAAATGAAAACTCCACCCGAATATGTGAGATAAATCTTCAGCTTTGGCAGAAATACAAAGAGGAGCACAAACGGAAAAACACACTCAGCGATGGTGTTATTAAACTCAACCGAAAAACCTTCAACGATTTGTTTTATGCCATGCAAGTGGCGGAAGAAGGAAAAAATATAAGAGCTCCTAATCCATAAATAATCCTTCCTTGAAGTTCTGTTTTTGACAGAACAACTAAATTTCAAAAATAAGTATAAACCTAGTCTTTTGATCCTCTTTTTTAAGGGGATTAGGGGGTCTTTATTTCAAAAAATCATGAATTTAGACATTAATGCATTATTCGCCGATATGCTTTCAGCAATAAAAGGAACGGTTTCAAACAACCGCGACAAGGTGGAAACGATTGCTAAACAATTCCTTGCACAAAACAAAGAAACACTACAACTAATAGCCGGATTGCGCATCTCGGGTGAACTAAGCGATGAAGAATTCAAATCGAGATTACAGGATGAAAAACTTGTTCTTGAAGCGCAGTTCAATGCATTGGAAGTAGTATCCAAAGCGATTGCCCAACAGGCAGCCAATGCTGCTTTAGATGTATTGGAAAAAGCAGTGATAGCAGTTATTAGTTGACACTTTATAGTTCATAGTTTAAAGTGGTTCTTTATGCTCTTAGTGCTGAAATCTTAAATAATATTCAAATGAAAAAGAAATCAGAATTTGGAAAAATAAGTGGTGTGGATGTACTCAACGCACTTTATCATGCATTAGTGGCAGTCATATTTCCTTTCCTGGCTTACCTGAATAAAGGTATATTGCCCGAAACCCGACAAGAATGGATTATAATGATAGGCGTATTTCTTAGTGCCTTCTTTGGTTCGCTGTTTAAAAGAGGCGTAACCAACTCGGATGGCGAGTTATTTAAAAGAGAGGTAAACTAGTTGACAGTTAGCAGTTGATAGTTCACAGCGAAAACAATTATGAATTATAGAAAATGAAAGCAATAGGAAAATTTATATTACTCGACCTGTCGGAATTCGACGCATGGCTCGAAGCACAGAAAATAGTACGGAGAATATCGTTGATTCAACAACATCACACCTATATTCCGTCTTACAAGCAATTTAATGGCAGTAACCATTTTCAACTCTGTCAAAGCATGGAACAGGCTCACAAGGAACGTGGCTTTGCCGAAATAGCACAGAACTTCACCACTTTTCCGGATGGGAAAATCATGGTTTGTCGAAGTTTGAATACAATCCCTGCCGGTATCAAAGGAGTAAATACTCCGGGTATTTGTATTGAAAATATAGGAAACTTCGATATCAAAAATGATAGCATGAGTACCCAACAAAAAGATTGTATT
>CAIUTB010000155.1 GCA_903901975.1 uncultured Bacteroidales bacterium | reverse complement strand
GCCAAACCGGACGCTGTAGAGACGCAGCATGCTGCGTCTAAAAAGAAAGGTTTCACCAATTTCTCTCCTGAAGCCACAAAAAATAAAGTATTGACCGGATCAACATCTGAACTTAAAAACTCCATTCATTTTACCGTTAAGCCCGACCGCGTAACAGTGGGAACTGATAAGCCCTACGCTGCCGTTCACCAGTTCGGTATGCCGGCAAAAGTATTCGGAAAAGCAGAGTTTATAATGAAAGCTCGACCGTTTATTGGCAAGTCCGAAGTATTGAACGATGCCATCAAAGCAAAGTATGAAAAGGAACTCAAACGTATTCTAAAACTATAATATATGAAACAACTATTTTTAGCAGTATCTGCCCAACTCGCCACCGTACCGGCCATTAAATGGATAGATATGGAAAAAGGGCAAACCGACAATGCAGAACTTCGTGTGGCTCTTAAATTCCCGTCCGCACTGATTAAAATTTCATTCCCTAATCCGGAGGAACTGGGAGGCGGTAACCAGCAAGTAAAAGCCACCGTACAGGTTCGCTTAGTATTCGATGCAGTAAATTCCCGGACTTCTAAAAATACGCCCGATACACCGCTTAATCGCTCGCTTGAGTACTTGTCTACCACCGATGATGTTTATATGGCACTGCAAGCCTACGAAACGCCCACTTACGAGCGATTTATCCGCACATCGCAGGAACAGGAAAACCGAAGTGACGGACTGGCCATTGTCCGCCTCACATTCTCCACCGAGTTTGGCGACTACCGAAGGGCATAAAAAAGCCCCTGAACAGATTTGCTCAGGGGCTTTTTTTATGATATTATTTCTTACTTCTTATTATAACTATAAGGTAATACGGTATATTTACTGTATAAGTCAAATGAGCAAATGCTTGTTATATTAAGTGTATAACTATTATAAGAAGTTTTATCTTTCTTTCCCCCTTTATAATAGAAGTAAATATGATCAGCTGCATCAGTAATCTCATAATATAATGAATCGTTATCAAAACCTGTTTTATGTAAGCACTCCCCCATTGCAGTACATAGCCATACTTTTCCACGCATATAATCATCCCCATAAAATTCAATTGGTTTTATGTAGTTTTTAAAAAAAAATAGCGTGTCAGCTCCGTAAGCAGGATTTCCAATATATAGGCCATTAAATACCGCAAAAGCTTTTTGTTGTTTTTCAGTATATATGGGCTCATTATAGGTGGTACAAGAAAATGAAATAGATAAAAACAACAGTAAAATTAATTTTTTCATAATATTTTGTTTTTAAAATTATTTACAAAAATAAAGGGTTTGCTCGAATAAACAAGGAAACTCTTTAATAATTATTTTAATCCTCAAATAATTTCAATTGGTTTGGATCCTCCTCCGGTTTTGTCTCTGCTTCAATTTCATTTAAATACCGCCAGTATGTTCGTTCACTTATACCGGTGGCCGGTTTAATTACATTTCGATAAACCTGAATTAAACACTTATCCTGTCGCCCCGGCTCAAAGTTCTGCCGAACAAGCTCCTTAACTTGTTCAGATTTCATTCGGACACTTACATACTTGTGTTTCCTGGTCATTTAATTGGTATTTAAATTATAATTGTCCGTCTCTCCCCACTTTATCCGCATACGTGGGAACTAACTCCCTCACTAAATCATAAATCTCATCCCACGGTGGAAGTTTAAAAATCATCCGGTCATCAATATATAGGTTGGCAAAAACCTTACGGGTATCAGTTCCACCATGCATCGCTATATTGTTGGGGCAGCTTTCATTAAACCTATGAAACTTTATACCATTCATTACCAACCATTCAATTGCCCTGGCTTTCTTTATTCCGGTACGGCAGCTCCATATTATAATTGTATATCCATCTGAATAAAGTTGATTAATCGCTTCACGTGCCCCCGGTATCATCTTCCCGACCTCAGGAAATTGGTCTTCTACTATCGTACCATCAAAATCTATAGCAAGTATCATATAAAAACATTAATTTATTTTACAATCTTATTCCTTAGTAAATGTCCCCTTTTATAAAGGGGACGAGCGAAGCGGAGGGGTTCGTATCATATTTTTTTCTTGCCAACTCTGCCCTTTCAGCCAGCGTCATTGTTTTAATTAGTTTCTGAAATTCTGCTTGTGTCATTCCGTAACCGTTTTATTTCCTCTTTTAGCTTTTGTATTTTCCTTTCCATCTGTTCAGACCATACACGATGATTGGCTCTTAATACCAGGTTCTCAGTCTTAACTCTTATAAACTCATCCGGATCTTCCCACGTAGTTACTACTCTTCCCTCCGAGTCCCGTGGTAATTCCGTTATTACCGGCGGGTTCTTTCGCTCCGTAACCGGGAACTTTAAGGTTAGCTGATTGTCTGATTGCATTTTCATAAAGCTCTATTTTTTGTTGCTTTAATAGCTCAATTTCTTTTTTAAACATATTTTCAAATGTCATCAACCATTCCAACTCAACATCAATCTCCAAAATTTTATGTAAAACAGCGGTCGTTTCCGATTTCAACATCATTATTTTCTAATAAAATGACTGTCCTTACAGCCCTTTTTAAATGATTATTAATAATTAGTTGAACGCCCGCTGTTCCTTTTCCTTTTTACCCGTTTCATTTTCCACCACCGGCCATGTTCCAGGTTAGAATATTTTGAGTGGATATACTCATTCAATTGCTCCACCGTTTTATTACTTACCTCGCACAACCTTTTATACTTTCCAAAATCTACTAACGACTTACTCACCAGTCCGCCCTTGGTTGAGAATGTATGGAAGAAAACCCTGTAATCTTTTAAATCTGTTCCTCTGGTTCGCATATCCCGGTAAGCCTTACCCACTGAAAGAATTCCGTGCTGTTCGTCTACCACGTTGCTCCATCCCATAAACTTCCAGTCCTTTGGTATCATCAGTTTTTCAAAAAACTCATTACATAACCGGTTCAGTTCCTCCGGAGACTTAGCAGCTTCACGCCCCCAGGTTCCTTTACTTCGGGCTTGGTAATGTTCCATATCTGAAGCTTGTAAATTGAATACAGGCCAATGGTTCTCTTAAATCATATTTTCCTTTTAAAAACCATTCTCTAAAATCTTCCCACTCAAGTCCATCATTTCTTCCAAGTTGATCAATATTTTGATTGAAAGCGTCTTCATCAATACGAGAAACTAATGTTTTGAAATTCAATTCTGCTTTTTGAACTCCAACACCTGAGTTTTTATCGAGCCTAACAAACTCAATTTGCTTATTACCTTTCACATATCTACCCAGTGAATGATATTTCAATACAATTACCGCTTTCCCGTCTAATACTTCATCAACACGTTTCTTCCATAACTGATAATTCCCTCTGAAGGTGTGTATCTTATCATTTCCCCAGTGAAAATTTGGGTGGTAATTAGTATTATGATATTTTATTCCATAAATTATCCTATCAATGAAATGAGTTAATTGTCCTTTTTTAGAATGATATGCCGGATAAGTACGGCTAACAAATATCACGTATGTTTTTAGCTTCTTTTCCATGTATGTATTTTTTATGTAAATTGATAAGTCTTACCGTTTCCTGATCCGAATTTGACCGGCTTAATAATTGTTGTAAATGGGAAATCAGCTTTGTTTACTTTGTCCAGAACTTCTTTAATTGGAGTTGCGTTTGTAAAGAATTTTTGTTCTACATTTTCATATCTTATTCGTACTACATATCTGCCCTCTCCAAATTGCGTTTTCACTGCCGGTGCAAAATCTAAAATCTCTATTTCTACGTTCGTTACATCTGTTATTGATACTTGTTTTACAGGGAATATATTTTTTTCTTCAGGCTTAATGCCCAAATCAGAGAATTTCTTCATGTTTGATTATCTTTTTAATTAAGTGTTTTGAGTCGCAGTGTTTCGCCCATCCAAGGTGTGGGCTAATCTGCATTTTATACGCTTTCGCGTCAATGTCCTTTTTATTTAGTTTGGCCGCCTTTCGGCAGAACCGAACTTTAATGGCTTTACGCATTAATATATGCGTGTGCCGGAATACATAACCCACAAAATCAATCCCGCGGGCTTCGACCGGGAAAACCTGATAATTGCCTTTTAATTGCAGGTTGAGTTCAGAGTATAGATAAAAGCTTATTTCTGTCAATAATCCGTGCAAATACGCTTTATCCGGTGCAAGAATCACAATATCATCGGCGTACCGGTAGTAATATTTTACTTGCTTTTGCTCTTTAATCCAGTGATCAAAATACGTCAGGTACAAATTAGCCAGGAACTGACTCAAGTAATTGCCAATTGGAACTCCCGGAGCTGAATCAATAATCTCATCAAGTAACTTCAAAAGCCTTACATCCTTTATTTTCTTCCGGACAATCGTCTTTAGTATGACGTGATCAATGCTCGGATAAAACTTTTTTACATCCATTTTCAAACAGTATCGGGTATTTTCATCGTCCTTTAAATCGCGTTTCAAATGCACCAAAACACCATTTATTCCACGGCCTTTTATACAGGCGTATGTGTTCGAAATGAAAGTAGATACCCATATTTCGCCAACTACATTCATAATGGCGTGGTGAACTATTCTATCACGGAATGGGAGGCGGTAAACGGTGCGTTCTTTGGGGTCATAAATCGTAAATATGCTGTAATCCGAAGTACGGTAGCACCCGCTTATTAATTCAGCCTGTATGGCCTCCATATTACTTTCAAAATTCTTATCAAAGAGCACAATGCCGTATGATTTCGCTTTTCCCTGCTTTGCCTTCAGGTAAGCAGCATACAGATTTTCTGTGCTGCAAATCGTGTCGTACAAGTTTCCTATTCTTTTCATGCTTTGCTTTTCGTATCGGAGCGTTCGGTTTCCCTACCAGCACCTTTTGAGTTTGTAATTTTTTGCCAAGTGGCAAGGTTTCTGTCCTTATAATTTCTTTAGAGCATAGGTGCGAGCTGTTCCCTGCATTCGCATTCGAATTGTTGTAATTCGAATTGTTGAAAACGAAAACACCGCTGGACAACTCACAAAGACAAACAACCTTTGATTTGTTACTTCTGAATTATTGCAGTCCAGATTTCTAAGAACTGTTCACCTGCGTAACGCGCCAGTTCCCGCGTTTTAAAGCAAAGGCGCGAGCCGTACCCCGCAATCGCAGCCGAATAGTCGTAATCCGAATCGTTGAAAACGAAAACACCGCCGGACATATAGAACCAAGGGAAATACTTCGCTTCGTTACCATCTTCCCAGTTAGGTTTCCAACCCTCGTTAAGGGCTTCGACAACTACAATGATTTTGTACTGTGCTTTGAAATAATCGCGCAAATCTTCAGGTACTTCTGAAAATTCAGGAACATCCGGACGTCCGGTTTCTTTTTGCGCATCTTCGAAAGTTTTGATTCTTTCGGTCACTTCTACTTTTACTTCCTCTTTTTCCATGTGTTGTTTTTTTGTGCCTTTCGGCTGATTATTATTTTTAATTAAAGCATAAATCCGTTATAAATCTCAATGAATTGTTTCCCGGCATATTCAGCCAACTCGCTGGTAGGGAAGCAAAGGCGCGAGCTGCACCCCGCATCCGCACTCGAAGCGTCGTAATCCGAATCGACGAAAACGAAAACACCGCCGGACAACACAAAGTATGGTTGCCATTTTTGCTGATCTGAATTACTCCAGTCTGCTTTCCAGTCTCCAACTAACGCTTTGATTATCGTTTTTAATTTTCGGTAATTTATTTCGTCGGGTGTCAGTTCTGAAGTACTAAAATCAATCTCACTAATAGTATCAACTCCAAGTTCCGCACATGCGTCCTCGTATGTTTTAATACGATCAGTAATTTTGGTTGAGAAAAACTCTTTTCCAAAAGTATCTACCAGTGCGGCTTTAAATTCAGGTGTTGCATCTTTGTACAACTTCCGTGCGTTCTGTTCAGTAATCTGTAATTGTTTCATGATTATTGCATTTTAGATTGACAACCATGTTCTTTACAAATTTCCGGATGCGGACAATACTGAAAAACACATTCGTCTTTTTTAAATACCGTTGACTCAGGAGCATTGTATTTATATACGTCCATGATTTTCGTTTCAGTAACCGATTCAATCACATAGTCTGCCATTGATCCTTTCATTCCTTCCACAATACCTTCGTTTGCTTCTTTGGTATCATTAGCCTGTACCATCATTGTAACTGGAATTTTT
>CAIUTB010000154.1 GCA_903901975.1 uncultured Bacteroidales bacterium | reverse complement strand
GCCAAACCGGACGCTGTAGAGACGCAGCATGCTGCGTCTAAAAAGAAAGGTTTCACCAATTTCTCTCCTGAAGCCACAAAAAATAAAGTATTGACCGGATCAACATCTGAACTTAAAAACTCCATTCATTTTACCGTTAAGTCCGACCGCGTAACAGTGGGAACTGATAAGCCCTACGCTGCCGTTCACCAGTTTGGGATGTCGGCCAAAGTATTCGGTAAAGCTGCATTTACAATGAAAGCCAGACCGTTTATTGGAAATTCACAGGTTTTAAATGAGGCAATAATAAATAAGGTACAACGTGAAATCACTAAATTAAAAGAAAAACATAATATCAAATGAAACAACTATTTTTAGCAGTATCTGCCCAACTCGCCACCGTACCCGCCATTAAATGGATAGATATGGAAAAAGGGCAAACCGACAATGCAGAACTTCGTGTGGCTCTTAAATTCCCGTCCGCACTGATTAAAATTTCATTCCCCAATGCGGAGGAACTGGGAGGCGGTAACCAACAGGTAAAAGCCACCGTGCAGATACGCTTAGTATTCGACGCGGTAAATGCCCGTACTTCAAAAAATACGCCCGATACGCCGCTTAACCGCTCGCTTGAGTACTTGTCTACCACCGATGATGTTTATATGGCACTGCAAGCCTACGAAACGCCCACTTACGAGCGATTTATACGCACCGCACAGGATCAGGAAAATCGGAGCGACGGACTGGCCATTGTCCGCCTCACATTCGCCACCGAGTTTGGCGATTACCGAAAGGCATAAAAAAAACCATTTCGAGGACATTCTCGAAATGGTTTTTTGGTTATTGTATTTTATTTCAATATGGAATATTACTTCGAACACTATTAAAACTCGCTTTTACAGATAATAAACTGCTTGTCATTGTATTGCCGTTCAATTCAGAGATTACATTTTTTTGAGGCTCTATTAATGTATAAGCCTTAACGTATGATCTTGTATTACTTGACAAAGTATAATACTGAGATTGTGGTGGTATTAATTTATATGATACTTTTATTTTTGTAACTACTTCAGGAACTTCCTTTGGAGCGGTTTTTTCGCCGCATGAAACTTGGACAAAATTATCCTGCCTTACAATGTCAGAACCGGCATAACAGTAAACAACAACTTCATACAAATCTCCGTTTAATAACGGCTCTAAAGTGCTTGGGTTAGATACACTGTTATTAAACACCTGATAACTGGTAACTGGTTTTGAACACGAAGCCAGCAAAACCACAACGAACAAATACATTAATTTTTTCATAACATTAAATTTTTAAAATTATTTTACAAAAATAAGGGTTTTGCCTGAATACACAAACAAAACCCTTAAATTATTTTATTGTCCCCTTTTTTCAAGGGGACGAGCGAAGCGGAGGGGTTATTCAACCATTTTTTTTGCCACCTGTAAATCCGGCTGCATATCTCTGAGCAAATTTATCAGCCTGAATGGCATAGGCATACAAAGTTGCTCCATATCCAGCACGGCAAGCACACCAAGTATTTCGCTTTGCAACTCCTGCCAGTCTTCCACCGGATTCATTCCACTATGAATATTTATCGTATAACCCGTTGCATTAAACTGTACCATTGTCAGCCTCCTTTCTGCACGCTTTGCAGCGTATTAGTTTCCATGTCACCTGTTCGCCAATTACTACCAGTATGCCATCGCGATAGTTGAAGCCTGTACGGCAACTACACGTTAACCGTGTACGGAATGTTTCGCCCGGACGGGTTCCGGCAAAAGCCGTCATTTCGGATTTGGTATTGAAATATTGTATTTTCATGCGTGCCCTCCTTTCCGTGCATTTTGGTTTCCTGCATTACCGTGTTTCAAGGTTGGTACTGTGTGTGGAAGTTTCAGCACATCTTCTCGGCTAAGTCCAAGTAAGCGGTCACGCATTTCGGCAGGTTGTGCGTACAGTGCCATTTGTTCACGGTTGCTTTGTGCCCGTTGGTAGAGTGCATGCAGTATGCGGTTACTGCGTTGGTAGCCATTAAGTACCCGATTGATGCTTTGCACCGATACGCCGATTTCAATTGCTACCAGTTTTTGGTCTCCGTGGTTCAGGAACTCGCCAATAGTCCACAGCAAGCTCAACATGTCGGCATTTACCAACTCGCCCCGGCTTATGCGCTGGCGTGTGTGCTGGGGAGCGGTGTAACTTCCGGTTTTCCGAATACTCGGCAATACTTCCGAGGTTACCCATTTTCGGAATGCTTTAGCCTCAGGTTTACGGCTTTGGAAAATAAGATTGTACAAACCTGATTCATTGACAAACCAAAGACCTCTATTGACTCCTAATGTCGGTACTGCCGACATTAGCTTTTCATCATCGTCAAGATTCTTGATCGCATCACGATTGTTACTAATAGATAATGCATCACACACATCTTTAGCCACAAACCAAGGTTCGTTTTTAAACACTTCAACCCGAATAGGCTGATTGGAAGGATTGAAGGTAAATACCTTCGGCTCCGCTTTACGGAACGTTTCATTGTTTTTGTTCATTTTTTCTATGGTTTTTTTGACGTGTGGTAATGAAAAACGGCTTACCACGTCCCGTTGTCAAAGTCTCCATAGAGAGGCTTGAATACAGCATTACACTGGATTCACGGGGTTAGTAAGCCGCATATTGTGATGCAGTCCGGGCATAAAAAATGCCCAACGCAACGCACGGGCAGGACTTCCTACCTCTCTATTTTAGAAACTTTGACGCTGCAAAACTACATAATATTTTTTAATTACCACACGCTTGGGGTTATTTTTTTTATTATTCCCCCTTCGGGGGTTAGGGGGTCAATCAAAAAGTTTCAATTGGTTGGGATCTTCTACCACCGTACTGGCTTCCAGTTCTATCTCGTTGAGGTATCGCCAAAACGTCCGTTCACTTATGCCGGTCAGTGGTTTTATTTTATATCGGTAAACAGACAACTTGCATTTGGCGCGTATTTCGGGGTCGTAATTTTCGCGGATAATCTCCTTTACCCGCTCTGCACTAATCTTCGTACTCAAATGTTTTGGATGTCTTCTCTTCATTACAAACTATTAACTATAAACTATAAACTAAAGCTGTCCGTCTCTTCCAACCTTATCCGCATACGTGGGAACTAACTCCCTCACTAAATCATAAATCTCATTCCACGGTGGTAACTTAAACAGCATACGGTCATCAATATAAATATTTGCATAAACTTTCCGGGTGTCCTTACCTCCGTGAAGTGCTATGTTGGTCGGGCAGCTTTCATTAAACCTATGAAACTTTATACCATTCATCACCAACCATTCAATTGCCCTGGTTTTTTTTATTCCGGTACGGCAGCTCCATATTATTATAGTATATCCGTCGGCATATAGCTGGTTTATCGCTTCACTCGCCCCGGGTATCATCTTCCCGACCTCAGGAAATTGGTCTTCTACTATCGTACCATCAAAATCTATAGCAAGTATCATATAAAAACATTAATTTATTTTACAATCATATTCCTTAGTAAATGTCCCCTTTTTTTCAAAGGGGACGAGCGAAGCGGAGGGGTTTCTTTTTTTTCTTGCTAACTCTGCCCTTTCGGCCAGTGTCATTGTTTTAATTAGTTTCTGAAATTCTGCATGAGTCATTTTTAAGTCTTTTTATCTCCTCTTTAAGTTTCATTATTTTACGTTCCATCTGTTCAGACCATACACGGTGATTGGCTCTTAATACCAGGTTCTCAGTCTTTACCCTTATAAACTCATCCGGATCTTCTTTCGTTGTTACGGCTCTACCTTCTGAGTCGCGAGCCATCTCATTTATCACCGGCGGGTTCTTTCGCTCAGGTGCTGGAAACTTCAGCGTTAGTTGATTGTCTGATTGCATTTTCATAAAGCTCTATTTTTTGTTGCTTTAATAGCTCAATTTCTTTTTTAAACATATTTTCAAATGTCATCAACCATTCCAACTCAACATCAATCTCCAAAATTTTATGTAAAACAGCGGGCGTTTCCGATTTCAATACATTCATCACTTTCTAATAAAATGACTGTCCTTACAGCCCTTTTAGTTTTTATTAATTAATGTTTGAACGCCCGCTGCTCCTTTTCCTTTTTACCCGTTTCATTTTCCACCACCGGCCATGTTCCAGGTTCGCGTATTTTGTATGGATATACTCATTTAGCTGCTCTACCGTTTTATTGCTTACCTCGCATAATTTTTTATACTTTCCAAAATCTACTATCGACTTACTTACCAGTCCGCCCTTGGTTGAGAATGTATGGAAGAAAACTCTATAATCTTTTAAATCCATTCCCCGGGTTCGCATATCCCGGTAAGCCTTACCAACTGAAAGAATTCCGTGCTGTTCATCTACCGCATTGCTCCATCCCATAAACTTCCACTCTGCCGGAACTACCAGCGCATTAAAAAACTCATTGCACAGGCGGTTTAGTTCCTGAGCCGACTTAGCTTCCTCACGTCCCCAGGTTCCTTTACTTCGTGGTTGGTAATGGGTTTCCATTATCAGATTTATTTAGATTGTGTTCAGAATCATATTTGTTTTTCAATACATTATGCATATCAGCAGGACTAATAAGTAATTTTCCTACTCCTGGTTCAATATGATGAACAACTACAAAATC
>CAIUTB010000153.1 GCA_903901975.1 uncultured Bacteroidales bacterium | reverse complement strand
GTTTTTATTAATTACGAAAAATTTTGCGAAAGTAGCTCAATTGGTAGAGCGCGACCTTGCCCCTAAGGAATGAACACGAAAACGACCTTGGCAAGGGCTTAATGAAATAATGTTTTTATTAATTACCAAAAATTTTGCGAAAGTAGCTCAGTTGGTAGAGCACGACCTTGCCAAGGTCGGGGTCGCGGGTTCGAGTCCCGTCTTTCGCTCAAATGAAAAATTGGATTACCATAGAACGGGACGAGAAGTTTATCCCGATTACTATCGGGAATTCCCGTCTTTCGCTCAAAAAAATTTCAAATTCTGCCCGGATGGTGGAATGGTAGACACGAAGGACTTAAAATCCTTTGGCTTCACGGCTGTGCGGGTTCAAGTCCCGCTTCGGGTACCACCAATGAATTTGATAATTTTAGAAAACCCTCATAATCAATTGATTGTGAGGGTTTTTCTGTTCTATTTTTTTATATTTGCGCAACCATTTTTAGAATCAATCTCCCAATATTTAGTAGGCTTCAACTGAAAATGATTATAAAAGTGACTATCCTCATATTGTATAAACTCCAATCAATAGTGTTTAGGCTTTAAACCTGAACCCTTTTCTTTTTTGTTGTCTCTCAATTCTTTCAGATTTCCGCCAAAATTTTCAGTTCTCTATTCTGCATTATAAAGTTGATTCATAAAATTTCCTTTATGTATAAATTATTGAAGTTTTCTTATTTTCTAAAAAACAATTTCTATATTTGCATGTAAATGGAATGAATATTCCGATTTAGTAAAAACCAATCTCAAGAATTTTAAATCAGTACTAAACGTAGATGCAAAAAGATAAATCCATCAAAGAATTTCGCTACGCCGAAGAGGAAATGACCATAGGCAGGGCACTCAACCTGGCTCGTGGACTCGAAAAAGGAATTCTGACCTCAAAAGTTAGCTCCAACATCCAAAAAAGCAGGGATGTCGTCGAACAAATCGTTTACAAAAAAAAGATTGTTTACGGCATAAATACGGGTTTTGGACCTTTATGTACCACATTGATAGGCAAAGAAGATACAAAAAAACTGCAATACAACCTGTTAATGAGCCACAGCGTTGGCGTCGGAAATCTCATAGATAAAGAAATTGCCAAATTGATGATGATTCTCAAGGTTCACGCGCTTTGCAAAGGGTATTCCGGCATTGCCGTCGAAACCGTTGAACGCATTATCTGGCACATCGAAAATGACATGATTCCATGCGTTCCCGAACAGGGTTCAGTGGGTGCTTCCGGCGATTTGGCACCACTTTCACACCTGTTTCTACCACTCATTGGCATGGGAAAAGTGTGGTTTCACAAGGAGATTAAACCTATGTCGGAAGTGTTGGAGTTGCTTGGAATGCTGCCTGTCGATTTGGGCCCTAAAGAAGGACTGGCACTGATAAACGGCACGCAATTCATGAGTGCTCATGCCATTATTCTGCTGGAAAAATTCCAGAACTGCCTCGATCATGCCGACATCATAGCTGCCATAGACCATGAAGCTATGATGGGTTCAGTGAAATGTTTTGACGAAGAACTGCACAGTTTGCGGCCTTATTCCGGCAGTGTGTATGTGGCGAAACGCATGCGTGCGTTGCTTCATCATTCACAAATTGTCAGGTCGCATAAAAATTGCCACCGGGTTCAGGATCCGTATTCGTTGCGCTGCATTCCGCAGATTCATGGCGCTTCACGTAACGCGTGGTTGCATTTGAAAGAAACCATGCTTATCGAAATCAATTCCGTGACCGACAATCCCATTATTTTTTCTGAAGATAATACCATTAGTGGCGGCCATTTCCACGGTCAACCCATCGCTATGCCTATTGATTATGTCGGATTAGCCGCTGCCGAACTGGGCAATATTGCCGATCGCCGTGTCTATTTGTCGATGATGGAAAGTGTTCCGGGATTACCAAAATTGTTGATGACTCGCACCGGACTGAATTCCGGCTTTATGATTCTGCAATATACAACCGCTGCGCTGGTAAGCGAAAATAAAACGCAATGTTTTCCGGCCAGTGCCGACAGTATTCCCACTTCGCTCGGTCAGGAAGATCATGTGAGCATGGGTTCAATCGGTGTTCGTAAAAGCCTGCGGATTGTGGATAATCTGGAAAAAATACTGGCTATCGAAATGCTTACTGCCGCTCAGGGTTTTGATTTCCGTAAGCCAATGAAATCAGGAATTTTGATTGAAGAAGCGCACAAACTCATTCGGGAGCAAATCACATTTGCCGATACCGACCGCATTTTCTCAGACGATATTGATAAAGCTATTGCACTGATTCAATCGAAAGAAATTATAAAACAACTCAACCAAACGGCCAAAAATCATCATATTGATTTTAAAAACGAAGAGCATGAATTATTCGGAATTTATTGAAAAATACGCTTCACATCCTCATTACATAGCACCGAGGGGCAATCTGTTGCATGCAAAATCATGGCAAACTGAAGCACCGTTACGCATGTTGCTGAATAACCTGGATGCCGAAGTAGCCGAAGATC
Organism: uncultured Bacteroidales bacterium; assembly: GCA_903901975.1. Taxonomy (GTDB): domain Bacteria; phylum Bacteroidota; class Bacteroidia; order Bacteroidales; family Paludibacteraceae; genus Paludibacter. The sequence continues at coordinate 95,348 of CAIUTB010000153.1, read as the reverse complement.
CGGCCAACCTGATTGTATACGGCGGAACCGGACAGGCAGCCCGAAATCCTGAAGCAGTAAAAGAAATCATCCGCATTCTCCTCGAAATGGATGAAAATCATTCATTGCTCGTTCAGTCGGGGAAACCGATTGGCCTGGTTCGTTCGCATCCGCAGACACCGCGTGTGTTGATTGCCAACAGCAACCTCGTTCCGGCGTGGGCAACGTGGGAACATTTCGAAGAACTGAAAGCCCGCGGGTTAATGATGTACGGACAAATGACAGCCGGAAGCTGGATTTACATTGGCTCGCAGGGAATTCTTCAGGGAACGTTCGAAACTTTTGTAGAATGTGGCCGCAAATATTTCAAGGGTGATTTAAGTCATAAACTGATTGTTTCTGGAGGTATCGGCGGCATGAGCGGTGCTCAACCCTTAGCGGCAACCATGGCAGGTGCAACTTATCTTGGTGTGGATGTCGATCCGGAACGCATTAAAAAACGGCTGGAAACCCGTTATATTGACAAAATGACTTACGATTATGCCGAAGCTCTAAAATGGACCTTCGAAGCAACAGAAAAAGGCGAAGCGGTCTCCATTGGTTTGGTGGGCGATATCGGCGATGTACTTGAAAAACTGTTGCATGATAATATTATTCCTGAAATCCTGACCGACCAAACCTCGGCGCATGATCCGTTGAACGGCTACGTACCAAATGGGTTTACACTAAAGGATGCATTGGATTTACGGAAAACAAATCCGGTTCTTTACAAAGAAAAATCGTTGAAAAGCATGGCCCGACATGTTGGTTTTATGCTTGAAATGCAAAAACGTGGCAGCATAACGTTCGATTATGGCAATAATCTGCGTGAATTTGCCCGGCAGGGAGGTGAAGAACATGCGTTCGATTACGATGGTTTTGTCCCCAAATTTATCCGTCAGCTTTTTTGCGATGGCAAAGGTCCGTTCCGTTGGGTGGCGCTTTCCGGCGATCCGGAAGATATTTATACCACCGACAGGGAATTGATGAAACTGTTTCCGGAAAACGAACATTTGATTAAATGGCTGACTGAAGCAAAAGAGAAAATTGCTTTTCAGGGATTGCCAAGCCGTATTTGCTGGCTGGGAATGGGAGAAAGAGAGAAAGCAGGTTTGCTTTTCAACCGATTGGTAAAAGAAGGTAAAGTAAAAGCACCGATTGTCATTGGTCGCGACCACCTCGATTGTGGTTCGGTGGCTTCACCCAACCGCGAAACAGAAGGAATGCTCGATGGAACAGATGCCGTTTCCGACTGGCCGTTATTAAATTTGATGGCAAATACCAGCGGTGGAGCAACATGGGTTTCTTTTCATCACGGTGGTGGTGTCGGCATCGGTTATTCGCAACATGCCGGCATGGTGGTTGTTGCAGATGGAACAGAGCGGGCCGCTGAATGTTTAAGTCGTGTGTTGTACAACGATCCGGCCATGGGAATTTACCGACATGCAGATGCCGGCTACGAAACAGCTATTGAAAACAGAAATAAACTAACCCCCTAAAGGGGGAATTTTACGATTGCAATGAGAAAAAGAAACTGAATATAAAAGTAACTTTATTTATATCAAAAAACCTATTCAACCTTTTTATTCCCCCTTTAGGGGGTTAGGGGGCATTTATTATGATACTTACCGGACCATTTAAACAAATTCTGACCATGGATAATTTGCCTCCTAAAGGCCATTTATCCGATAATCAACTTGAAATTATTTCCAGTGGAGGAATCCTGCATCAACACGGAAAAATTATTGAAACTGGTAAATTTGAAAAGCTAAAACACCAAAATCCGGATGTAACAATTGAAAGACTGGATGGTGATTGGGTCGTTTTACCGGGAATGATTGATGTTCATACCCACATTTGCTGGGCCGGTTCTCGTGCAAATGATTATGCACTGCGTTTGTCGGGGAAAAGTTACCTAGAGATGGCAGAATCCGGAGGCGGAATCTGGGATACAGTCGAGAAAACACGAAATTCAACCTTAATTGAATTGGCTGAACTGACTGCACAACGTGCTCAGAAACTGCTTAAACAAGGTGTTACAACCATCGAAGTGAAAAGCGGTTACGGGTTATCGGTGGAACATGAACTCAAAATACTCGAAGCCATCAAGCTGGCAGACCGGAATTCACTGGCCGATATTATTCCAACCTGTCTGGCTGCCCATATTCTGCCCAATGATTTTGATGGAGATGAAAACGAATACCTGGAATCGATAATTAAATACCTCTTGCCGGAAATAAAGAAAAAGAATCTTGCAAAAAGGATAGATATTTTTGTAGAGAAAGCTGCATTTTCTTACGAAACTGCCAGAACATATTTGCTGAAGGCTAACGAAATGGGATTTGAAATAACAATTCACGGTAATCAGTTTACAGCCGGAGTGGCGGAATTGGCCAATGAAGTCTGGGCAGTCAGTATCGATCATCTCGAAGCTGCCAATGATGAAGAAATAGCGATTCTGGCAACAGGAAATGTTATTCCGGTGGTACTTCCGGGAGCTTCTATCGGATTGGGGGAAAAGTTTGCACCCGCGCATAAATTGCTGGATGCCGGAACTTCGCTGGTCATTGCATCCGACTGGAATCCGGGTTCGGCACCCATGGGAAATCTGTTGGTTGAAGCGGCAATTCTGGGTGCATTTGAAAAACTAACCATGACTGAAGTTTGGGCTGCTTTGACCTGCAGGGCTTCTTTAGCCCTCAATAAACCGGATCGTGGCATATTGAAACCGGAATTGAAAGCGGATTTTATTGCTTTCAAAACTAGCGACTACAGAGAAATATTATACCGACAAGGGGAATTAAAACCTGAAAAAGTGTGGAAAAACGGTTTGCTTCAGCACTAAGACACTAAGATTACAAAGGTTCACTAAAAAAATAATTAAAAATTTTAAACATATTCACTTTGTGACTCCTAATAAGCTAAGAGCCTGAGTGGTTAAACTAAATATTATGAATCAAATCATTGAATGTGTCCCCAATTTCAGCGAGGGAAAAGACAGGGGAATTATCAATAAAATTCTGGATGAAATTAAATCGGTTGATGGGGTGAAACTTATTGATGTTGACCCTGGAAAGGCGACGAATCGCACCGTAGTCACTTTTGTTGGTGAGCCGGAAGCGGTTTGCGAAGCTGCATTTCGGGCGGTAAAGAAAGCCGCCGAACTGATTGATATGAGCAAACACCAGGGCGAACATCCACGTTTTGGTGCTACCGATGTGCTGCCACTTATTCCAATCAAAGGAATCACGATGGATGAGACCGCTGAATTTGCACGCAAACTTGGGAAACGAATTGGAGATGAATTGGGCATTCCGGTTTATTGCTATGAATTTGCCGCTGTTGAGGAAAAACGACAGAATTTGGCCAATTGCCGCGCGGGAGAATATGAAGGTTTGCCTCAAAAACTAACTGATTCCGCATGGAAACCTGATTTCGGACCGGCGGCATTTACCCAAAATGTAAGGAAAACAGGTGCTACAGCCCTTAGTGCCCGTAATTTTCTGATCGCCTATAATGTGAATCTAAACAGCACTTCCACCCGTTGGGCAAATTCTATTGCCTTTGATATCCGGGAGAAAGGTCGTGTGAAACGCGAAGGAAATTCGTTGACCGGAAAAATAGTGAAAGATGAACTTGGTAATCCGGTTTATATTCCCGGCTTGTTGAAAGGCGTGAAAGGAATTGGTTGGTATATTGAAGAATACGGAATCACTCAGCTTTCGTTCAATATCACCGACACAAGCTTAATATCCATGCATCAGGTTTTTGAACTGGCATGCGAACGGGCTGCACTTCGTGGCATTCGGGTTACCGGTTCTGAATTGGTAGGGGTTGTTCCGTTACAAGCGATGCTGGATGCCGGAAAATATTTTTTACGAAAACAACATCGTTCTACCGGAATTTCGGATGATGAAATTCTGAAAATTGCTATAAAATCACTCGGATTGGATGAGTTGACTCCTTTCGATCCGAAAAAGAAAATAATTGAATACCTTATGGAAGATGAATCAAAAAAGAAACTGATTGACCTCAGTGTGAAACAATTCACACTCGAAACCGCATCCGAATCAGCAGCACCTGGCGGAGGCTCTGTTGCAGCCTGTATGGGTGCCATGGGTGCAGCATTGGGAACGATGGTGGCAAACCTCACCGCACATAAAAAAGGCTGGGACGACCGTTGGGAAGAATTTTCGTGCTGGGCAGAAAAAGGAAAAACATTTCACGATGAACTGCTCCGCCTGATTGACGAAGATACGCTGGCCTTCAATGGCATTATGGATGCTTTCGGACTTCCGCAGAAAAATGAAGAACAGAAACGCTATCGCAAAGAAACTATTCAAACAGCCACCCGTAAAGCTATGGAAATTCCTTTCCGTGTGATGCAGGTCAGTTACGAATCGATGGAGGTAATGATTAATATGGCTCAAACAGGCAATCCGAATTCTGTTTCGGACGCAGGAGTTGGTGCGTTGGCGGCCCGCTCGGCAGTGCTGGGAGCTGGATTAAATGTCCGCATTAACGCCGGTAGCCTCACCGATAAGGAATTTGCTTCTCAATTATTAGAGCAGGTAAATGTACTGGAACAAAAAGCCATGGAATTGGAAGGACAAATTTTGGATATTGTAAATAGGAAAATTGCCGGGATTTAATATTGATTTTGGAGATTTTCGTTAGCAGTCATTGAAACAATTACTACTTTTTCTATAATAAGGGAGATTGTTTTGAGTTTCAAGAACTAAAAACAACCTCCTGAATGATTCTAACAGTAGATATTCAAAACATAGTGGTCTTTTTTATACAAAATCAAAGAGACCAATTTTTCAACAATAAGAATTTAGCGTTGAATATTAATAATTCTGTTTTTCTTCTTCAAAATACGCTTGTGGATGAGCGCATGTTGGGCAGGCTTTCGGGGCTTCTTTACCGACATGAACATGACCACACTCACGACATTGCCAGGTGGTTTCTTCTTCACGGGAGAAAACAGTGTTAGCTTCAACCCGTTTCAACAAGCGGCGATAGCGTTTTTCATGTTGTGCTTCTACGGCAGCAATTTTACGGAAAGTAGCTGCAATATTGGCAAAACCTTCCGCTTCAGCCACATCGGCAAAGTGTGGATAAATACTTTCCCATTCTTCGTTTTCACCATTGGCTGAAGCCGTCAGATTTTCCTGAGTAGTTCCAACTTTACCGGCAGGATAGCTTGCAGTAATTTCTACATCGCCACCCTCGAGGTAACTAAAAAACTTTTTAGCGTGGTATTTTTCCTGTTCAGCTGTTTCCATAAAAATAGCGGAAATTTGCTCAAAACCCTCTGCTTTTGCCACTTTTGCAAACATGGTGTAACGGTTACGTGCCTGACTTTCACCGGCAAATGATTTCAACAGGTTTTTTTCTGTTTCTGTTCCTTTAATGCTTTTCATGATCTGAATTTTTTAAAGATGAATGCTAATTTCACATATGAATTGGGAATAGCAAAGATAGAAAAACCTTTAGATAAAAAGCCGTATCTTTGCATGAAATTTTACAGTATTATGGTCAGTTATTTACAGGTAGAAAATCTCACCAAATCGTTTGGCGATAATCTACTTTTCGAAAATATATCTTTCGGTATTGCCGATAATCAACGGGTGGCATTGATTGCCAAAAATGGTACAGGAAAAACCACTTTACTCAATATCCTTGCCGGAAACGAGGATTATCAAAGCGGAACCATTTCGTTTCGTCGCGATTTGCGAATTGGCTACCTCGATCAAAACCCCGATTTTCCGAAAGAATTATCGGTAATTGATGCCTGTCTGCGCTCCGATAATGAAGCCGTGCGAACCATTGCAGCTTACGAACATTGTATGTTGACGGAGAATCATGCCGGCCTGGATGAAATCCTATCGCAAATGGACCTCCACAAAGCCTGGGATTACGAAACACGTATCAAACAGATTTTGGGTAAACTGAAAATCACCAACTTTGAGCAGTTGATTGGCGAACTTTCAGGCGGACAACTCAAGCGAGTGGCACTGGCTAATGTGCTGATTTCTGAGCCGGACTTATTGATACTGGATGAGCCTACCAATCACCTCGACCTCGAAATGGTGGAATGGCTCGAGGATTTTCTGAAACGCTCCAGCATGGCCTTGCTGATGGTGACGCACGACCGTTATTTCCTCGACCGGGTTTGCACCAATATCATGGAAATAGATCATCAGGGCTTGTTTCAATATTCAGGTAACTATTCATATTATCTTGAAAAAAGACAGGAACGCATCGAAAACTGGAACTCTGAAAGTGAACGAACAGTAAATCTTTATAAAAAAGAACTGGAATGGATGCGCCGTCAGCCACAAGCACGTGCTCACAAGGCCAAATCACGGCAGGAAAGCTTTTACGAAATTGAAGAACGTGCCAAACAACGCCGAAACAACGACAAAGTACAACTCGATGTGAAAGCCAGTTACCTCGGTTCGAAGATTTTTGAAGCCAAATACATTTGCAAAGCGTACGGCGACCTGAAAATTCTCGATAATTTTTATTACAATTTTGCCCGCTACGAAAAAATGGGCATTGTGGGCAAAAACGGAACCGGAAAATCCACTTTCCTGAAAATGCTGCTAGGCGAAGTGAAACCCGACAGCGGTTCATTCGACATTGGCGAAACGGTGGTTTTTGGCTATTACAGTCAGGATGGACTGGCATTCGACGAGCAAATGAAGGTGATTGATGTAGTCCAGGATATAGCCGAAGAAGTGAATCTGGGCAACGGAAAGAAAATGTCGGCTTCACAATTTCTGCAACATTTTCTGTTTACCCCCGAAACGCAGTACAATTATGTGTACAAACTGAGTGGTGGTGAGAAACGTCGTTTGCATCTCTGCACGGTGCTGATGCGCAATCCGAACTTCCTGGTGCTCGATGAACCAACCAACGACCTTGACATTGTGACGCTGAACATTCTGGAAGAATACCTGCAATCATTTAAAGGCTGTGTGATTGTGGTAAGCCACGACCGCTATTTTATGGATAAAGTGGTGGATCACCTGATGGTTTTTAAGGGGGATGCCGAACTGAAAGATTTTCCGGGAAATTACACCGATTACCGTGAATGGAACGAGTTGATGGAGGAACAGGAAAGGGATGAGAAGAAGAAACAAGAGTCAAAAGATAAGTCGGCAGTTAATAGCCGGCAGTCGGCAGTTGGCAGTCAGAAGTCCGCAGAAAAACGAAAACTGAGTTTTAAAGAAAAGCAGGAATTTGAAGCGCTGGAGAAAGAAATACCTCAACTGGAGACTGAAAAAGCTGATATTGAAAATCAATTAGCTTCGGGTACGCTAAGCAGCGACGATATTATAAAAGCTTCGCAACGGCATTCTGAACTGGATGAATTGATTGACGAAAAAACCATGCGTTGGCTGGAGTTGAGTGAGATATGAGAACGTCCACAAACATTAAGACACAAATCTGTAATTGTCAATAATAAAATACCGCTCAGACAAAAAACATACAACCCTGGAAATAAAAGAGATATACTTCAATTAGAATTATTAATTATTTCTTTTTTTCCCTACTTTTATTAATACTCTAATGTTTTAATTAAGACTGTCTATTAACGATATCAATTCAAGCTTTGCAGGCAATAATGATTTATCCTTCGGCGTAAATGTAACCCTAAATTCCCCGGATGGAAGTAAATCAAAATAATTATCGCTAAAGAATCCGTCAATTCCTGTAAAATTCATGAAAATATCTTTTGCCAACACATCAGATTTCAAGGTAATTTCCCAGACATCTCCTTTCTTTAAAACAGTCGAAGTAATGGTTGGTTTTGGTAATTGAAGATTTTTTGGTTGTGTAAAATAATAGGTTTTCTGAGCTAGTATCTTTTCAGGGGATTTTAACGTACATGACATATATACTCCATTAAGATTGTCAGTAAATTTAGAAGTAGATTGCGATAAAACATCAGTAACACCATTGGCTTTGATTTTTACAGGAATAATTTTGGATTGTAAAACTTTGCCTTTAAAATCACAAACTTTCATTTCCAATTGTGCCGAAACATTGTATAACTTATCCGATACAACTGTGACGCTTGTATTTTCGGCTTTTGAATAGACGGAAATGATAATCGGTTCGAAGGAACGTTTAATTTCATATTGCAGGGCTTTCCAACGGTGGAAATAATCGCAGCTTGACCATGAAGCCACCGGCCAGCAGTCGTTGATTTGCCACACCAACGATCCCATATTATACGGCATTGCCCGACGATGTGCTTCGATGGCGGACTGAATTCCATAAGCCTGTAAAACCTGACCTACATAAAGGAATTTCTCAAAATTATCCGGAACATGATAATACATTTTCATATAGTCTTTGATAGCCATGTTTCCGATAGCACTCCGTTGATGATGGCGCATTACATCCGATTCAATGTTATAGTCTTCCGGTAATGCGAACTTTTTTATTGACTCAAATTCAGGGAAAGACTGGAATCCATATTCGCTCATAAATCGCCCGATATTTTTTGAATAGTTTTCAAAGGGTTCACGCGCATGCCAAACACCCCAATAATGACTATCACCATCCGGATTTGAATTTGTAGCATACTTTTTCGGGACAATACTTGAAGGAGATGATTGCCAATAGGCAATATTTGGCGATAAAACTTTTACTGCATTGGCCAAAATATGATTGAAAATAGTATCATACGCTTTCCAAACTTGTTCTCTTTTTTGATCACTGTAAGCATTTTTCCAGCCCCAACCTCCGGTTTTATTGTCATTTTGCCAGGCAACATCAATTTCATTATTTCCACACCAAAGAGCAATTGACGGATGATTTCGAAGTCGCTTAACCTGATAGTCTGCTTCTTTTGTTACTGAACTCAGAAAAGTATCATTACCGGGATACATCGAACAGGCAAACATAAAATCCTGCCATACCAGTATCCCATTGCGGTCGCAAAGTTGATAGAAATAATCGTCTTCGTAAATTCCACCACCCCAAACGCGCAACATGTTCAGATTTGATTTGACAGCGGTATTTATCTCCCAATCATAAACATCCTTTGTGACACGATTTAAAAACATGTCGTTGGGAATGTGATTCTCACCTTTTGCAAAAACAGGAATTCCATTCAGCTCGAAGTAAAAAGTATGTCCGGCACTATCCGGTTTTTGTATCAGCTGTAAAGTACGAAGTCCAATTTCCCGACTTTTAGAATCAAATGAATTACCTGATTTAACCCAGGCAGTAATCGTATATAAATTCTGCTTGCCCAATCCATTAGTCCACCAACGTTTTGGGTTTTTGATTTCAAATGGAATTTCAACCAGATTAGTCCCAATATTTAACTCAACCGATTTCGTTATTTTCGATTTTGCACCCGTTGAAATCTCGACGATTGCACGTTGGTTTTTTGTAGATTGAACCTGAACCTGAGCATTCAAAACGGCTAAATTATCAGTCAATGATTGTTGTTTCACATAAAAATCCTCTATCTTCAGGTCATTCCACGCCCGAATTAAAACGGGTTTCCATATGCCAGAAGTTACAAATCGTGGTCCCCAATCCCAACCAAAATGATAGGGAGCTTTACGAATAAAAGGGCAGACTAATTGATCTTTTGATAAGCCCCCATTTTCGGCCTGATCGTTGACTGCAGGAAGGAATATTCCAAAAGATTTCTGCAGTTCAAGTCCTTTTTTGATTGGTGATTGAAATCTGACTTGCAAGAAGTTTTCACCGGGCTTGGCTACCGATTTTACATCGACTAACCATTCACGAAACATATTGTCCGCTGAAAGTATCTTTATCCCGTTTAGGTACACTTCTGCATATGTATCCAGTCCTTTAAAATCAAGTTCTATCTTATCTTTTGTAATAAACTCAGCGGACAGATTAAAGTTTGTTTCGTACTCCCATTCTACCTTATCAATCCACTGCAATTTGCGTTCATTGGTTCTGTAATATGGATCTTCAATCAGTTTGTTGTTCAACAAATCGGTATGAACACATCCGGGCACCTGTGCCTTATACCAGTTCGTTGAGTCGGATTGTTTAAACTTCCAACCGTTGTTTATTTCCAACGAGTATGGATTTGCCAGCAATGATGAAAACACAAGCTGAAGCATCACGATCAAAATGAATTGATAAAAGGAACATTTGGGTTGTAACATCGCTATTTTTTAATAAAGTTCAATCTGAAGTGCTCATTAGAATCATTGTTTTTCATGGATAATATATACGAACCAGCCTGAAGTGTAGAGACATTTAATAGATTATTATTCAATATGATATTTGAAAGCACTACTCTTCCATCAACACCATAAATTGTACCCGAAATGTTTTTGGCAGAACTAATTCCATTAATAAACAATTTGTCAGCAACAGGATTAGGGGAAGCTGAAACAGCATTCAGATACGAAACGTCAGTAATTTTTGTAGGGATTTCAATGAGCTTTATCGTATTTGTACTTTGTGCCAGATTCATTAAAATATCATTCGATAGTATTTTTTGTCCATCAAGTGGTGCGTAAATTTCCAAACTAGATTTAAGCATTCGTCCACTATTCAAAGCTGCGACTTCATACGCATTCATACCAGCGCGATAGAAAAATAATTCGCGGAAATTAATTGAACTTGGGGCATCTTTATCGCTTAAATAAAATGATAGAGCTTCCAGTTTTTCACTAACACTTCCAATGGCGATATTATCAGCATATAAAACAGTTTCTCCGCGAGCGTAGAAGTGAGTTAATGTAATTTTATGCCATTGGCCGTTGTTAACAGCCACTAAGCCTGTAAGTGAGCCACCATTTGGTGATTGATAACACAACATGCCGGATGCATTAATACTTACCGTACCAACTGAAACACCTTGTTTAAACGAGGCGATTGTGCCTGTATCGGTAGTTTTTACATCAAATGAAATAGTAAAAGGATGTATTGTATTTTCTGGTGTTACCACAATCTGATTTTGACTGGATAAGGATTTTCCCAATGTCAAATAAGTTCCTGTTGCTTTAACCGGTAAAGCTTTTCCTGCTTTTAATGCATCGAACAAGGATGGAACAACAGACATTGAAAGTTCAATGTGTCCGGCATCATTCGGGTGGGCTGTATCGTACTGATAACCAACCGGCCATTTTCCTGTACCATCATCAATGGCACCTAGCATGTTAACACTTGGCACATCCCATTCGTGAATCAGCAGATTCATTTGTTTGATAAACTCATATTCAACTGCCGTAAAATCAGCACGGGTATAGCAATTTGTTACAACAGGGAACATGCCTTTTTTTCTGGCATTATCTATCAATAATAGCATATTTGTTTTAAACTGGTTGAATATCGGCTGACCACCTCCAAGAATACCTTCATTGCCTAACGACAAGGCGTACATTACATATTTACTGTATTGAGGAATTAAGTCGGTATTCCACCGAGCCATAACTTTTATCGTATTGTCACCACCAACAGAGATATTAGCTACATTCCAGTTTAATCCTGTTGAGTTGGCATATCTGTCTTGTAATAATTTTGTATACAATCCCACATAGCCCTGCGCAACAGTTGTAGCTCCGGCACCCGAAGGAACAGATGAACCCATAACTGATATTTTCAACTTATTAAGCAATGCATCGTCAACTACAGTCACAATCTGACAAGTACCACTAATAGCAGAGTTTGGCTGTGTGGTAGTAGCAGTTACTGTTAGTGTTCCATTCGCCTTTACAATAATAAAACCGGTAGAATCAATGGAAGCTAATGTTGGATTATCTATGCTCCATTTTACTCCTTTGAAAGTGGCAGTTGAAGGTGAAACAATGGCAGTCATCTGTAGGGTGTTACTGCTATTATTTACAAGTGCACTGGTTACCGTAATACTTGTTACGTTTTCGATGGAGACATTCATTTGTAAAGTACCACTTATAGTCGAAGACGGATCTTTAGTGGTGGCAGTAATTGTAACGTTTCCGCTGGTTTTTGCTATAAGTAATCCCGTATTATCGATAGTAGCAATAGCCGGATTATCCACACTCCATGTAACATCCTGAAATATTGCAGTTGAAGGAGCAACTGTTGCTGTCATTTGATAAGCTCCAGTAGTTCCGCTTACTGTTTGACTTGTAACTGTTATGCTTGTAATTGGCGTATGGTTATATTCTTCAATTTTAAGCGCATTTATATTATTATTACTTCCGAGCAATTTAGTGAGGGTTAGTAAAATTTCATTCGATGCGCTTGGTACTACAAACCCAGATGAAAATAGAGTACTGTTATTTCCATTGTAACCGGGTCCCCCTAGATTAACTCCACCTGTTTGTAGTGTGCCTGATGAAGTATTTAAACCTGCTAAATCGTATTGTGCAATTCTTGTTTCAGTAGTATTCCTGCTTCCAAAAATCTTAAATTTATAAACAGAATTTGGATTTAAAGCAGTGAATTTCATACTTCCGGTTGAACTATTCCCAAAATAATCCTGTGTAGCTGTTGCAACTGCAAATTCGCCTAAAAGTAAAGGATCAGGAGCTGCCAACCCGCCTGCACTCACATCATAGGCACTTAAGGCAGAATTCATTTTTTGACTATAACCAGTCGATGTGTTTATACTATTTACCAAAGGAACTGCTGCAGCTGTTGCTGTAGGGTCTGTAATATTATTCCAATAATTACCATTTGCATCCGGACTGGTAGTTAAAGCTGCAGATGTTCCGAAATCAAGAAACAAACTCTGAATGGCAGAAATTTTTGCACCGATAACCGATAGTTGCAAACTAGCACTTAAAGTTGAAGTAGGATCTTTAGTGGTTGCAGTTACAGTTATTGTTCCGTCTTTTTTTGCTTTGAGGAAACCTGTTCCATCAATAGTGGCAATATCGGTATTATCTACACTCCAGCTTACTTCTTTCATTGCATTAATAGGCGAAACTGTTGCAGTCATCTGATAGGTTCCTTCTGCTGCAGAAACACCTTTAGCAGTTACGGTAATACTTACAAGAGGAGCAGAGTTATACTCTTCTATTTTCATCATATTCAAATGCCAGTATGTACCTGCAGTTTTTGAAACATCGATTGTAATAATACCAGCTGCGGTAGGACTAATGATGGTTGAAGTCAGAAATGTTTGTGTATTCTGATTCATTGTTGCACCACCTAAACCCGGACAGGAAGTTTGATTGGTGCCTGTAAATGAGTTAATTCCGGTAAAAACATATTGTGTTGTTCTTACTTCGGTTGCAGAACTCCTGCTTCCAAACGCATAAAATTTATATCCTTTCGATGGATTCAATCCTGATAATTTGAATGAAGCTGCCACACCATTGAAGAAATAGTCCTGCGTAGCTGTATTGATTGCCATTTCGCCTAAAAGAGTGGGGTCAGGGGTTAATAAGGCGCCATTAAGAATTCCGTTTTTTGAACAGGCAACCGTAGTAGTTAAAACATAGCTTGTGCTGGCATTTGCTGTATTAACTAATGTTGCAGTGCTATTCAATGCGTAACCAGTCACATTTGTCCAATAATTTCCATTTGCATCCGGACTGACTGTAATATTTCCGTTGGTTACATCGTTTGGACCAAAATCAAGAAAAAAACGCTGGTTTAGAGTCTGAGCATTTAAGCTTAAAGACATTAACACAACATAGAGTGTTAGAATAATTGATTTCATAATAATAAATTTTAAATGTATTTGATTTGAATATTATTTACAATTGAGTTCCGTTATTTGACAGTAACACTGTCTGCAACCAGGTACATATTAGGTAAATCCTTGCTAAATAAGCTTAACGGACTTTTGTACATGGTAACAAAATCGGGTGCTGATGCATGTCCTGCAAAAACTGAATAGAAATGACTTCCACTTAGTGTTGGGTCGTATTTGTTACGCCACATTACAACCATGCTTATCCGTTGACCGGTAAATGGTGCTAGTATGGTTCTTGTCCAGAAATCGGTACTTACAGCCCCTGCACTATTTTTTATTCCTTCTATACCCGTTTCGGTTACACCACAGGGTTTTTTCTTTTCTCGGGATAAAAGGGAAAGATTTCTCAAATTTGTCATAAATGCTGTTGTATTATTGCCTTGATAACAATCCATACCTATTAAATCCACATAATCATCGCCCGGCCAACGGAACAGTAAATCATCTTTGGTTTTTGCGACATCCAATTGTGGTGATATGGCATAAATAAACTGATGTACACCTTTTGTATCACGTAAATAATTTACAGTAAATTTCCATAAATTTATATATTCGGTTTGTGTAGTACAGCTTGTCCCCCACCACGACCAGGATTCGCTTTGTTCGTGATACGGACGAAAAATAATCGGTATCAGTTTTCCATTGTCATCTTTTAGTGAAGCAGCAAACGCAGCTAAACGGTCGAGCCATTTTTTAAAACGAATGTTAGTTGCACTGCCTTCGGTTACTATTTCTTTTGCAACAGTTGTTTTTGAATTATCCCACGCATCACCATTGGTTATTGGATTATTCAAATGGCAACAAGCCATAATCACTTCTCCACGCACACGCGATTCTTTTATAACTCGTTGAAGTATTATTTTGTACGTGCTGGTATCACATCGGTCATCCATAACTTCAGCAAAATCAACACTGAAAACAGCCGGATAATCGCCACAAACATCTTTTGTATCAGAGCCACCGGGCACATTATACCATTTCCGACCATAAATTAAATCGTCGTGATGACCAAACATAAAACCTGTTTCGGCTATTTTCCAAAGTTGTGAATAAAGTGCTTTTGTTTCGTCAGTAGCATTTTTATCAACTATACTCAGATCAATATGGGTATTGGTATTCGGGGGTTCCGGCTCAATAGGTTTACAACCCACGAAAAACAGTGTTATGGATGCAGTTACGATTGATCTTATAATTATATTTTTCATTTTAATCTGTTATATTTGTAAGCATTACGAAACTATTCGCTTTTAATTCCAAGGTGTATTTTGTTTTTATATTCATGTTTTTTTCGGCAGGAATAGGTAATCCATCACTGTCCGTAGGTTTGTTATTCTCCTGATATACATACAATTTACTGCCTGTCATATACGTTGGTATTTTTATATTCAGTGCCAAATCGGTTTTACCAACATTTACAGCAGCAATGGTTATTTTGCCCTTACTTTTTGCTGCAATAATACGCACATCGTTGTTTATTGCATAACTACATTTCAGAATGTCTGATCCCGAAGGGAAATAGCGACACATCAGCGACCAGCTATAATACCACGGGCGGATATTTTCCTCTTCAGCTTTTCCAAATACTTCCTTTCCTAGGGTATTCCACATTCCCCAAATTTTTATGTCGGTAGGTTTACCTGCATCGCCATTTGAATGCATGGCATCGTCGAGCATCCAAACTGCCATGCCTGAATAACCATTATTCATTACATCCATGCAAAGCAAGGGCATATCCAAGCCATAGAAATAATCGTAAACCAGCATATTACAATCTGCTCCGGTTGTGTAAGGATGTCCTTTCACGCGTCTATTATATTCCTTCATAAGCACCGAATCGGCTGTACGCCAGTATTTATAACCGGCTTCGCCCAGCACTATTTTCTTTCCGGCAGGTACCTGTTTTTTATATTTTTGAAGTTCAGTTGGATATTTTCCACTTCGCACTTCTGCCTGTCCGGGATAAGCATGGACATCGTAAATGCCTATGAGAGAATCCATATCGCTTCCTGCTTGTTTTACCCAACCCGGTGCATCATACGCTGATTTTTTATTTTTATAATCAACCACCACATCGGGTGCTGCTAATTTTACTTTTTCAAAAAGCCCCGGATAGCTTTTCATTTTAGCAGTGAATTTATAAGCCATTTCCTTCCATATACCGTAATTTCCATCCGTTGATGACCAATAACCATCCGGTTCATTGAAAATCACAAAATACTTAATACAGCTAAAACCTAATTCATTTACCAAAAAATTGAGATAATCAACCGACATATCTACCCATTTATCGTCCTGCATCATGCTCCATTTTGGTGGATTATATTCTCCAAAAATGACGGTTACCTTGTTTTTGGTGCAATAATCCAGCAATTTAGAAATTGATTTGATATTACGTTTTTTATCATAAGTTCCTGTTGCAGCATCGAAATACCGATAAGGACTGTTTATCATGCATCTGACATACGGCATTTTCATAAAACTCACCCGTTTAAAAAGTGTTTCCCAGTCTTCATCAGAAATTGCCGAACCCCATGCTTCTGCTTCATCGTAGGGGTCCCATTCCGCTCCATTGCCAATATATCCGGCATTGATTATTTCGGAAGTAATACAAACATCAAGCTCTTTTTTCGCAGTTTTTGCACTACAAACAAAAGAGAAAAGCAATAATACTGTAAGATATAATATCTTTTTCATGTTGGTTTTTTAATAATTACAATTGGTATAAACAATAAGCGATTCGCCCGGCATCTTTAAATTGTAATCTGTTTGTAAATCCATGGTCAGATTTACAGTATTGGGTAATAAATTATGATCACCTTCTTTTTTCAACAAACCATCGGCATAAATAAATTCTTTAACAGTACTCAGTGTTTTTATAATTGAATCTTTAATTCTTACAGTTTTCAAGGTTTTGGAAACATTCACGAGAGCAATCGTCTGCATACCATCCTTTTCAAAAGCCATTGCTTTTATTGATGGCTCACCGGTAACCACTACTTTATATATTTTCGAGCCGGCAGGCATGTATCTGCTTAGCAAAGACCACGCATAATACCAGGGACGCACAATTTCTTCACTTGCTCCAAAAAACTCATCACCCAATATATTCCAAAACCCCCAGACTTTTAATTTTTCAGGTGATTCTTTGGAATGCATCGCGTCGTCGAGCATCCATGCAACTGAACCTGAAAAACCACAATTGACAGTTTGAATAAGCGCATCGGCCATATCTGTTCCGTACATATAATCGTACACAAACATCTGCGAATCATCAACCGATGCGTAAGGTTTCAATTTAGCACGACGTATATTTTCATTCCAATAGAAAGAGTCGGCTGGTTCAACATACTTAAAGCCAATTTCGCCCATAACTATCTTTTTATCGGCAGGAACTGATTTCTTATACGCTTCAATTATTTTTGAATATTCCCCTGAATTTACCGTTATTTTCGAAGGATAGGTGTGAATATCGTATAATCCAACCATGTCTTTCAAGTGTGTTGCGCAACTATCTGCCCACCATGCTTCATTCGTTTTCCAAATGGCTGCATCCGGTCCTGCTAACGACAGTTTATCGTCTAATTTCAGGTTCTTTAATTCATTATAAAAATATCGAATTGCATTTGCCCAAAGCGGGTATTCACCTGCAGTTACCGACCAATAACCATTTGGCTCATTTATAAGATTATAATACTTAATACAGGTATAACCTTTTGTATGAATTAAATAATCAGCATATTGGGCGGCAAGTGACAGATTGGTTTCATTGATTGAATTCGTTTCTGAATCAACCAACCCATTTCCCCAATCGCCAAACATTACACTAACGTTTCTGCTCTGACAATAATCTAAAATAGGCGTTAATCGTTCAATATTTTGCTCCGGGACTAATTTTCCGTTGAAAATCAGTGATTTAGTGTTTATCATAACCCGCATAAACTGTGGTCGCATAAAATCAAGTCTTGCATACAGTTTTTGCCAATCTGATTCAGAAATTTTTAATTCAACACTCCCATAGTTTTGTTGGTAAGGGTCCCATTGAGCACCATTACCAATATAATAGTCATTGATTATAACATCCGAATGTATACTAACTTCTGCCTGTGGATTATTACTCTTATTTTGAGCGTTTTCAAAACCGTTGGTACATCCGTATGCAAGAAAATTAAATCCTGAAATTATGAATCCAATAACAAATAAAGAGTGTTTAATTTTCATTGATAACCGTTTGTTTCTAACTTGAAGCTAACTGTTAATATTCCAGCTCTTGATGTAAATAAAACTACCGACTAATGTTTCTTTACGGAAATCCAGTATTTACGGGGTTTCTTTACAAATTTGTCGTAATCTTTATAAATATTTGTCCAGTCGTCTGTACCGCTAAGCACAAATGCAAAAGCATTATCTGTAACAGTCATTTTTAAACTATTACCTAAATCTTCAGTACCAGCATTTATAAGTGTACCAGTAGTAATTTTACCTATTGAATCTGTAAATGCCACTGTTCCTTTTGCATAATCACGCATCCAATGTCCCAGTCCTTTAGGTATCTGGCGATAGAATTTAGTTACATCAACTGTTTTCCCCAGATTTTCAGGATTGTCACCTTTAAAAATAAAATCTGCATATTTGCCATCTACACCGCTATTATTCATTACTTTACCGTATGTATTCCCTGCATCAGAAATACTATCCAGCGTAAATGTCAGTATATTATCACATTCAGTTGCGGGGCTATAAATAGTTGACCAACAAACGGGTTTGTCACTAAGTTGCAAAACACCACCGCCTCCATATTCAGGACCGGTGCCACCAAAAACCGTAAGTGCTTTAATATCCCAAACTCCCAAGATAGTTTCATTAAACTCAGTTACATGAATTGTGTAATCTCTTTTTTGACCGGTTGCAGACGTGATGGAAATTATACCTGACTTTGTGTCATTCTGAAAATTCATAGTCTGACCTATTGCTAAAGTTGATTTTGCCTGATAAGATATTTCCAATTGAGTCAATTTTACATTTGTCAAATCAGGTATCACTGACACATTGATGGCTAAGGTTATGACACCGGTTGTGGCATCAGTATTTTCAATGATGGCTTTTCCAACCTGATTCTCAAACATTAGATTAATCACGGTTCTTTCGTGATTCCAACCACCCTTTGTAATTTCTTCCAGTGGATCTTTTACGCATGACTGTATTCCGAATACAGTAATTGCTATTAGAATATATTGATAGAATTTCATAAATTTATTTTCGTTTGAATTATCTTAAACTTGCATTTAAATCTATTTCTGCCTGCGGAATTGGATAGAAAGCTGCCTGTTCTTCAGTTATACTTGCAGCCTCAGGCACATCGGTAATCACTCTGTTCCAACGGCGAAGGTCGTAAAGGTGGTCGCCTTCGTAAGCTAACTCCCAGGTGCGCTCTTTGTAAACAGCTTTGCGGAAATCAACAATACTTAAACCTGGCATTAAATTACCCAATCCCGCTCTGTTACGGATTGCATTTATCAAACCATAGGCTTTAGATGTTGGACCGGATGCTTCTGCATATATGAGTGCTACATCTGAGTAACGGATTAATAATGGTCGGGTACTTGTTTTGTCACCGACAAAACTTGGGTCGATATACTTTCGGGTAAATGGATAAAGAATTTTTCCGGGATAAGCTGCGATTAATACGCCTGTCTTATCGTATACTTTGTCAACAATCAATTCAGTTTTGCGTTTGTCAGCCGCATCAAAACTGGCATAAAAAGCAGTTGTTGTCTGGTAAACACTCCAACCATCATGTGTAGCGCTATAAGTTCCGTTTTTATTGTCTAAATAGACCGTTGCACCCCCGATATAAGGAATAAACATTTTTGATATCTTAGAATATTCGCCTTCAACAGTTCCGGTTCTGTCCATCGACATCGTAAAAATATGTTCTGAACCTTTTGGCTTTTCTACATCATATATGTTCACAAGCGAACTATCAAGTGCATAAGTGGTTTGGTCGTTAATAACTTTGCCGGCAAAATAAGTTGCACTATCGTACATTACTGTTATATCTCGTTTCATATCTTTATACAAAGGCACATTATGCTCTTTGGCCGAAGCAATATAAAGATAGGCTTTTGCAGCCAAAGCCTGTGCAGCGACTCTATCCGCTCTTCCTAATTTAGGTATTGTATAAACAGGCATTAATGATTCTGCTTTTTTGCAATCCGTCAAAATTAAATCATACATTTCATCTAAATTAGAAAACAATGGCGCTGAGGTTTGTTCCAATGTTTGAACAGTTGAATTATGTTTTGGAACTAAGCCATATACACGAACAAGATTGAAATAATTCCACGCTCTGAGAAAATAAGCTTCGCCCAAATACTGATTTTTCAATGCTTGATCATAATCGCCGGTTGGAACATTCTGAATCACAGCATTGGCTCTGTTAATACCTATAAAAGCATACGTAAAATAGTACTGCAATACCGTATTGGTTTTGAAACTGGGGATATTCCAGTTATTCAAATCAGTAGCATCCTGACTTTCGTCCGGTTTTGGAGTAATGTTTTCAGTGGGTAATTCACCCAAATAAAACACACCTCTGGAATATTCCAGAAAAGTAAGCGTGGCGTATGCATAATCTACTGCTGCATCAGCATCGGCTGCCGATTTAAAGAAGTTGCTTTCTGAATAAAAACCATAGGGTTTTTCATCCAAACTACAAGAGCCAAGGGCTAATACACTGCAAAGTGCAAATAATTTTATTTTCGTTTTCATGGTTAATCAATTATTAAAAGGTTAAGTCAACACCAAATGTCCATTTGCTCAAGCGAGGATAACCACCCCAATAAACGCCATCGAGTCCAACTTCCGGATCGTAACCTTTGAACTTTGTAAATGTAAATAAATTCGAAGCATTCAGGTAGAGGCGGGCTTTTGATAGAATACTCTTGTGTGAAAGGTTAAAGCTATAACCAACATTCAAATTTTGAATTCTCAAATATGAACCATCTTGTATCCACCAATCTGATAAGTTTAGCAATCGACCATCCTTTAACGATGGATATAAATTTGTGGGATTATCAGGAGTCCATCTAAACGGCTGATTACTTGGCGAATTAAATGCCTGTGTATTCAAAATCTGCTGTCCGAAAGCACCATTCAAAAATATACCCAAATCAATATTCTTCCAACTTACATTCAACCCCATGCTGGCTGTAAAATCAGGATTTGGATTTCCAATAATAGTTCTGTCCTTTTCATTTACAATACCATCACCATTATAATCTACATATTTGAATTCTCCTGGTTTTGCTAAATCAGCACTTAAACCGGCATTAATACCCTCGCTTATTGTCTGTACAATACCATCTGTTTTGTAACCATAAAATGCATTTATCGGTTGACCAATTGCCAAAATATTGGTATATGCACGGAACATCGAGACACTGTTACCTGCATATTCAAATTTCATTCCTGTATTCGGGTCGGTAAGTAATCCTGAAGTCAACTCATTTCCCAAACTAACTACTTTATTTTCGTTTTTGGCAAAAATAAAATTTCCACTTAGTTTCCAGTCCTTTGTGTTTAAAATATCGCCTTCAATTGTTACTTCAAAACCACGGTTCTGGATTTTACCATCATTAATCCACATCTTATTGTAACCTGAAGAATAAGCCAAATTACGTTCACGCAATAAATCACTGGTTTCTTTATCGTATACGTCCAGTGTTATGCGCAATTTCCTCTTGAAAAATGCCATATCCAATCCTAAATCTGCTTGGGCAGTTGTTTCCCATTTTAAATCCGGATTAGGGATTCCGCCCCAAATGTTGTAAATATATTGCATTCCAGCGACATAACCTGGACCAATAGTTGTTACCCATGCACCATCGTCGTAGTATTTTCCGGTACCATAGCGACTGAGTGTTTGATATGGACTGATACCTTGATTTCCTGAAACACCGTAACTAAAACGGGCTTTAAGTTCATCAAATACATTCAGGTTTTTGATAAAACTTTCTTCGTGTGCTTTCCAACTTATTGCACCTGAAGGAAACATGGCCCACTTGTTATTTGCCCCAAACTTAGACGAACCATCGGCACGAGAGGTAAATGTAGCAAGGTATTTATTGTCAAATGTATAATTTAAGCGAAACATCCCTGACATAAGTTTGGTTTCGGAGAAACCATTATTAATAATATTTTTTTGAGGATTACCGGTACTCATATTTTCATTTTGCAGCGCTTCGTTCACAAAGTCCATAGCTGCAAGTGATGAACTGCGGGAAGTGTAATTTTCATACGAAAAACCAGCCATTGCAGCAAGTTCATGTTTTCCGAAAGCTTTTTGAAAGTTTAAGAAATTCTCGGAAACAAGATTTTCGCCCTCCCAATTATTTATTTTTGCATAGCCATTATTAAAAGTACCTGCTTCAGTATATACTTTGGGAAAATATTGGTCGCCAACAGACTTCCCATATTTATAATTAATCTGACTGGTTAGTTTTAGAGCCGGTACAATTTGCCACTCCAAGGCTGCTGAAGTGATTATATCGAGCATATTGCTGATGTTTTTCTGAAGGTTGGTGATAGCCAACGGGTGACTGAAATCCTGACTGCTTGTCAGATAATAATTTCCTTTTTCGTCGTAAACCGGTAAAATTGGATTACGATAATAGGCTAATCCTCCATTTGAATTACGGAATCCTTTTGACAGAATATTGGAGAATCTGATTTTTACATTCTTGTAAATATTATGGTCAACACTCAGGTTATAACCGCCTTTTGAGTAATCATCATTGATATAAACTCCTTGATCGGTATAATAATTAGCGCTCAGGTTAAATAAAGTTTTTTCAGTTCCACTCGAAACTGTAACTGTGGTATTGTTTGAGATGGGTGAGTTTCTGAATACAATATCATCCCAACGTGTATTTGTTTTCCAGGTGGTGGAAAGCTCCTGAATGGAAGGGTAATATACTCCAGTAGATGAAACTTCACCTATATACATAGCCGGAAAACCTCCATTTATACGAGATTCATTGTTCAACGATGCCATTAATACAGGGTCACGCCATAAATCAAGATGAGAATTAAATTCAGAAGTAGTAACCTGTTGACTGATTTTTACGGTTGTTTTACCTATTTTTGCTTTTTTTGTTGTTACCATAATAACTCCATTCGCACCACGCGAACCGTATATAGCTGAAGCTGATGCATCTTTAAGTACTTCCATGCTGACGATATCTGCCGGATTAATTTGCTTTAAATCACCTGCATCTCCCAAAGGGAAACCATCTACCACGATTAATGGTGCATTTGAACCACGTAATGAACTGTTACCACGAATACGAACGGTTGCTCCGGCACCAGGATCTTGAGATGAATTGATTACCTGTAATCCTGCTGCCCGTCCCTGAAGTAAACCCTCGATAGAGTTGGCCGGAATACTTTTAAGCGCTTCAGTTTTAACTGAAGTTACTGAACCGGTAACGTCGCTTTTTTTAACGCTACCATAGCCGACTACCACAACTTCGTTCATTGATACCGAAGATTCCTGCATAACAATCAACAACTCTCCTTTTCCCGTAATGATTAGCGATTGAGGTTCCATACCTACATACGAAAAATTAATTGCTGAGTTTTTAGGTACTTCGGTTAAAGAAAATTTTCCATTTACATCGGTTATTGTCCCGATTGAAGTCCCTTTTACTTTTACCGACACACCAATTATTGCTTCGCCCTTCGTGTCCTTAACTATACCGCTTGCCTTTATTAGGGCTGTCTGGGAAAAAACACTTGTAGAAATGCTAAGTAAACTGATAAGTAAAAAACATATCGTCATTTTTAAAGTAAAAATGCTATAGGTTTTGTTTTTCTGATTTCGTTTCATGTAATTAAAATTAGATATTTGTTCAATATTTTCAAAGCAAAAGTAGCGTTTCTGTTTAGCAGTTATTTGTCGTAATTGGCTAATGAATGATACTTTTTTGAAAGAATATTGATGTTTTTTTTAAATGACATTCAGAAGTTGTTTGTTCTGTTTTTCAACTGTTGGTGTTTCTGTCATAAATTTTAATAATTCGTGGATATTGCAGGTAGCAACTCCAACATATTTATCAGCAGCACCATAATATACAAAGAGCATATCATCAATAATTACGTTGCCAGTGGGGAAAACACAACCATTATAATATCCCTTGGTTTCGTATTCAAACTCAGGTTCGAGCAGACAATCGGGTGTACGTGCAATAATCCGTAATGGATTTTCTAAATCCAACAGCACAGCACCAACCCGATAATAACCGAGTCCGCCATTTTCGACACCATGATATAGTACTAACCAGCCTTTATCCGTTTTCAATGGTGGTGTACTTCCACCAATTTTTTCTTCCCAGGTTCCTTCAATCCCGGTCATTAACAAATGACTCTCTTTGTCTTCCCAGTTTAAAATATCATCCGAGAATTTTATCCAGATTGATGGATATTTAACACCATATTTTTTGCCAACAAACTGTTTTGGACGATGCAATAAAGCATATTGACCATTAATTTTTTCAGGGAATATAATTACATCCCTGTCATCCAATACCGGTGAGGTTAAACGACCAAGACGCCGAAATTTTTTGAAATCTCTTGTTACAGCTAAACCGGTATTTCCAATATTTTGCTTTACTGCTGCTGGTGCATCTTCACCACATTCAGGCAACAGAATTTCATCGTGACCAAAATTCCAGTATTGTCCGGGAGGATAAGCCCGATAAGCATAGGTAATATAAAATTCATTATCGAATTTCACAATGCGTGCATCCTCAACACCGCCCGAATCAGGTCCGTTTTCGCTTGGACCAAATACAGGTTTGTCCGACATTCGCTTAAAATGATAACCATCTTTGCTTGTAGCTAACCCAAAACGAATTACATGCTCGCTATCGTTTCCTGCTGCTCGGTAAAGCATATAAAAAGTCCCGTCATCATAAATCACCCCCGGATTACAGGTTACCAAACTCTCCCATTCATTTGATTCTAATGGTGAAAGAATTGGGTTCTGTTTAAATTTTTCAAATTTCATACGTCAAATATTATTGAAATTATATACAATCTTTTTTAGAATCGTTTTTAGCTGAAATAAACCCAGATTATGGCACAACACGCCAATAAAATAGTAGCCCAAACACGATAGTTACTATGCCATGCTACAGATTTCAACTGCAGAGTTTCTTTTTTAAAATCCTGAATTGAGAAAGTGGTTTCGGCTAATTTTTCTTCAGCTGGCTTAGCAAAAAACAGGCTTGTAATGTAAATAACCAACAAGCTGAAAACAAACAAATAAGGTACAATGAGTAAAAAATGAAGATGTCCGAAAATGCTTGTTTTAAAGAAAACCATTCCGATAGCAATTGCTAAACCGGACATTAACCCTACAAATGCACCCGTTCCATTTACTCGTTTATTGAAAATGCCAATGATAAATGCGGCAACAATTGGTGGAGCAATATAGGATAGCATTTCCTGATAATATTTAAGTAACGAACCAAACTTTCCAATTTGTGGTGCCCAGAAAGCTGCAAGAATAATTACAACTACCGATGCTATTTTACCAACCCGAACTAATTTCTGGGAATCAGCATTTTTGTTGAATTTAGAGTAAAAATCCATTGTAAATAAAGTGGCTGTTGAGTTCAAAATAGCACTGAGCGTGGCGGTAAGTGCCGACAAAAGTGCTGCAAGTAAGACACCTAGCAACCCAATGGGCATAAGTTTCAATACCATGGTCGGGTAAACCATATCTGGTTTTTCTAATCCGGGAAATAAATTTCGGGAGATAAGCCCGGGGATGGCTATAATAAATAGAGTACTCAAGGTAAGAAAACCTGTAAAAAGTACTCCTTTTCGTCCTTCGTCTAACGATTTTGCACTTAATACACGTTGAACCAGTGTTTGATTATTTGCCCAAAAATATAATCCCAACACAGGCATTCCCACTATCAATCCAAGCCATGGCGTAGCAGTATCGCTAAGTGGACGAATAAGTTTTATCAATATATCGTCAGAAGCAACTAAGTTGTAGAAATAATCACTTCCTAAATGAAAACACATGTAAGTAAGTAACATAGAACCGATAATTAAAACAACTGCTTGTATAAGCTCTGTATTAATAACTGACGAAAGACCACCCGGAATAGAATAGGAAGCTGCAATAAGTGCAAAGATGATAATAATGAGCTGTAAATCAGCACCCGGAAATAACAATTTAATTATTAATGCTGCAGCATAAAGTGCTCCTGCAGCATCCAGGAAAATATTTCCAATTATACAGATGCCTGAGAAATAGTAGCGGGAACGCTGATCGAAACGTCTTTCAAGAAATTCAGGAATTGTAAATATATTTGATTTTATATAAAGAGGCAGAAGGAATAATGCGAAGAAAACCATTACCACGGTTCCGGTAAGGTTATAATTGAATACAGCTAAACCGGTATCGTAGGCATCGCCTGATTGACCGATAAGTGTTGTGCTAGAAATACTGGCTGCAAACAGCGATAATCCAACTATCCACCAGGGCATGGATCTTCCGGCAAGGAAATAAGATTTCGAATCCGAACTGTTCCCTTTTTTCAGACCCCACCAAATAATAAATGACAGATATACGACCACAATAATCAGGTCAATAATTCCGATTGAGAAAGTATCCATTTTATTTTAAATTTAAGTGCATTTTTATTGCGCTACAAAATTATAGCTATTGCTGTTATTTTCTGTGTGTTATTTTGCTCATTAGTTGTATTATTTTGAATTCCGTATTGTTGTATATTGAAAATTTATACATTTGCAGAACCAAATCAATACATCCTATAATAATTCAACTTTATTTATATGAATGATATACAAAAAGAAATCACACCTATTTCGGCTGAAGACCTATTCATTGTATTAAATCATCCTAATGCAGATTTTGATTATCCTGTGCATTATCATTCCGATTATGAGATTAACCTTGTATTAAATGACAAGGGGAAACGAATTATCGGTGACTCTATCGAACCGTTTAATGAGTTAGACCTGGTCATGATAGGACCTAATCTTTCACATGCATGGCGAGGTGACATCATAAAAGGTAACCATGTGATTACAATTCAGTTTTCGGATCAGATTCTCAATTTCCCCATGCTTCAGAAACGTATGTTTAGCTCTATAAAACAACTTTTAGTCGAATCGCAGCGTGGATTGATTTTTTCAGCAGAAACAAAACTTCAAATTAAGGAGAAGATTTTGCAACTCACCAAAATGCAGGGTTTTCACACCGTGCTTGAATTTCTTTCCATACTTTACGATTTATCAATTGCCGACCGTCATGTTTTGGTAAGCAATATTTTCGATACCAAAGATACTATTCGTACTTCAAAAAGCCGCCGTATTGCCAAAGTGTGCGATTTCCTTGAGAATAATCTTGAAGAAAACATTAAACTTTCCGACGTATCATCGCTTGTAAGTATGTCGGATTCGGCATTTAGTCATTTCTTTAAGAAAAAAACAAATTGTACTTTTATTGATTATATTACCAACTTACGCATCGCCCGTGCCTGTCAAATGTTATCTGAAACCAGTAACACTGTTGCCGAGATATGCTATTCATCGGGCTTCAATAATTTATCCAATTTCATACGCATTTTCAAAAAGAAAAAAGGTATGACTCCGAATGAATACAGACTTTTTCTGAAACAAATGTTGATTAAATATTAAGATATTTAATCACTGTAAATGAATCGACATTCTTTGATTTATTTAAGTCCTATCAAAAGATGCCGATTCATTCAATTTAAAACTTTTTTATTTTATCAACTTGTAACTTTTGTTGCCGTCAACCACAAGAACATAGATACCTTTCCCCAGTTGGCTGGTATTAAGGACAGCTTTTTCTGTAGCTTTTTGTTTAGTTATAAGAATTCCTAAAGCGTTATAAATTTCAATGCTTAACACTGCACCTTCCACATATATTTGATTGTTAAAACTTGTTGGATAAACTTTTGTTTCAGATGAAACTGATCTGTACTCTGCCGTAGTCATATTATCAACATATTCTTCTATTTTCATACAGTTAATATAGGCAAAAGCTGATGAAGGCGTGGTGCTAATTGTGGTTAACAAAATTGCACCTGTCCCATCAGGTTGTATCAATCCGGAATTGTAAACTACACTATTGTTCCCATAATAAGTTACCGCTTGTGTGTTTGAACCCGATGACGTCAATGTATAACTAACATTTAAGGTTGTGGGATAGACAGTTGCAGCATCGATATATACTATTCCTCCCAAACCGGTGACTGTTGAACTTTGCAAAGTACCCACCGATGGGGCTCCTGCTCCCTGAAGGGTATATTGGGCGGCACGGTCAGTGTTAGAGTTTCTTGATCCAAAAATTTTGAATTTGTATTTTTTGGCGGTATTTAATCCTGAGAATGTAATTACAGGACCATTACTTGTATTACTGGTAAAGATGTAATCTTCCGTAGCAGTTGCAATGGCTAATTCGCTGTTAGTGCCAAATTGTGAAGTAGAAGGACTTAACAGACCACCATTCTGTTTACCATTGGAACTAAACGTACCGGAAGTAAATGCCAGTGTAAAACCTGAATTTGTATTGCCTGAGTTAATTACATTGGTGAATGGGGGGTAAGTAGGACTCCAGCCGGTTCCTCCGGCGGCATTTGAAATATTGTTCCAGTAATTTCCGTTTGCATCCGGGTTTGTGGTTGCGTCACCATTGGTACCTTCCATTGGTCCAAAATCGAAGAAAAGATGTTGATTAACCGACATTACAGAACTTACGGTTAATGTTTGCGGTACGCTGATAGCTGCGTTATAAATAGTATTTCCTGCTTGTGAAGCGGTGATAGTAGCTGAACCGGCTCCTACTATCGTTATCGAACTTCCACTTACCAGTGCCACAGCGGTATTGGAACTTGTCAACGTGACTGCCAATCCCGAAGTGCTCGATGGTGAAACTGTGAAAGGTGCATCTGCATCGGTTTTCGAACTAAGTGCTCCGAAGGTAATCGTTTGATTTTGTTTATTTACAGTCAAAGTCTGAATTACATTAGGAGCTGCTGCATAGGTACCGTTACCCGACTGAGATGCAGTAATATCGGTAGTTCCACCACTTACAATGGTGACAGTACTTCCCAAAACGGTAGCAACAGCAGTGTTGGAACTGGCATATGACAGCGTTAAGCCTGAACTGGCAGTGGCTGTAAGATCAAAGGGTGCATCGCCTGTAGTTTTAGCAGACAATGCTCCAAATGTTATGGTTTGTTGTGTCAGTGAAGCACTTACATTCAATGTTTGATCTACACTTGTGGCGGCTTCGTAGGTTGCATCTCCGGCTTGTAAAGCGGTGATGGTCGTTGTTCCTACCCCTACGACATGAATCTGACCCGAAACAATGGTTGCAACATCGGTATTGGAGCTGACATAGCTAAGCGCCAATCCAGAACTGGCAGTTGCGCCGGGAGTATAGTCTGCATCGCCAATAGCTTTAGTTGTCAATGCCCCAAAAGTAATGGTTTGGGTTCCTTTGTACTCCTCCATTTTCATACAATTAATGTAGACACCAAAAGTACCTGAAAACATAGTAGCAGCAAGAGTAATTGAATCTGCTTTAGGATAAATAAGATCTGACCGAACAATTCGGGTATTATTACAGGTTACTGAGGCACCCGATGCGTTTCCTGTATTTGCAGTAGCATATCCGATACCTAAAGTATCAGTATAAGTTGTTGTTCCGGTTAAAGTATACCTGTTAACTCTGGCAGTAGCAGCCCTGCTACCAAAAATATAAAACTTATAACGTTTTGCCGGATTTAGTCCTTTAAATGCCAGCACCGCTCCAGTTCCACCAGAAGAATTATTATAAATAGTTGAAGTCGTTGCAGTGCCAATCCCTAAATCTCCAAGGGCTGCAGTATTTGTATTCGGTCCAAAATTGGGTCCATTTACACCAACAAAGGTATTTAAATTATTGCCTATGTTTCTTTGGTATAAATTGTAATTGCTGACTACACTAGATGAATTTATAAGTTTCCTGGTTTGAAAACTCGCACCAACAGCGTAATAATTATTCCAATAATTACCGGATGCAGCTAAACTCGTTGAATCTGTGCTTTTACCAAAATCAAAATAGAATTTTTGAATTAAAGTTTGAGCATTCAAGCTCATTAAACCTGCCATAAAGCAGAATAAAAAGAATAGTTTTTTCATTGTAGTATTTTTTAATTAGTAAATAAAATGTTGTGTGGTTATATTCCTGTGTAAAAATTTTAGTATTTATTCGGCAACCTTTATTTCGTGATTATAAATTTTCTATTAACTTCACTACCACTTTTTTCTAGCATCTTTAAAAGGTAAATTCCAGGTTGAAAATTATTTATATTGAGTTCCACTTTTGATTCATTCTCCACATTTTTTTTTAGAATCATCTTGCCCGAAACATCAAGAACTTCTACAGAATTGATAATGTCCGTGCTTTCTACAAAAAGAATGTCTTTCACCGGATTTGGATAAATATTTTGATGCTGCAAATTTTGTTCATCAACAGCCGTTGAAACCGATGATATATTTATCGTATTATTCCATGTATCCGTTTTAAATGGTGCAGCAGGTAAGCCTTCTTTATTCATTAAATTTGGTTGAAGTGCAGCTGTATAGGCATACTTTACAACAGCCGGAGTTGCAACATTTGGCGATGAAACTTCCACCGTATTACCTACAATATTGGCAGTAGCTGTATAAAATACAGCATTTGTTCCTGCGATCTGAAATTCTTTTAAAGCTGCACCATCTTTTGAAATCAGTCCTGTTCCGATTGTTGCAGGGTGAAACGAAATAATCATTTTATTTCCCTGAACTGTATTTGATTTATATACCGGACCTGAATAAGTAATATTTTGTCCGTAATCCTTTGCCATAGCCCATTTAGCCAATCGTTGACCTACTTCAAGTTTATTTTCGGGATGAACATCGGTCGGACTTGAATCTACAATATCAACTGTTACAGCCATTCCGGTATTGGCGATGGTTAGCATATTGGTTTGAGCGTCTCTGAAAGAAGGCCAGTTTGTATCTGTATATGATGGTAATTGAACATAATAAAACGGAAAATTACCAACTCCCCATCTTGTTCTCCAGTCCTGAAGCATGGCACCACACAATTTTGTGTAAAAAGCTCCATCCAAGGTATTTGCTTCACCCTGATACCAGATTGCTCCTTTGATACCGTAAGGAATGATGGGTGCTAACATGGCATTGAATAAATTTGTTGGACGGTATTCTGGATTGACTGCCAATGGAGCTGCATCGTAAGGCGCAAGTATTTTGGTATTAAACTCAGTGTCGGCAGCCAATGTTTCACGACTTATCCATGCCTCACACCTCGAACCACCATAGGCGGCTTCCAGCAATCCTATCGGAATGTTGATTTGAGAATTTTGATTCAATTCCCTTCCAAAATAATAGGCAACAGCAGAGAAACTGGCCACATTAGTAGGATTGCATTCGAGCCAGGTACCATCGCAATTCTCGGCAGGTGTTATTCGTGCCGTTTTACCCACTTTGAATAAACGAATGTTGGGGTAATTAGCTGCCGCTATTTCTGTAGCATAGTTTTTCACTCCTCTGGTACCTCCCGAGACAACATTCATGTTGTATTCCATGTTCGATTGTCCTGAGCAAACCCACACATCACCGATTAATACATTACTGAGTTGAACTGTGTTGGTTGTGCCTTTAAAAGTGAGGGTATAGGGCGTTGGTTGACCAGGAATGGCTTTTGGTGTTTGAATCGTGGTACTCCATTTGCCATCAGTTCCGGCTTTTGCAGTTGCAGTCTGCCCCCAGCTTGCGGTAATATCAACATTTTCATTTGCCAATGCCCATCCCCAAAGTGCTACTTGCATATTTTGTTGTATCACCATATTACTGGAGAAAACATTGGGTAGCGTAACTGTATTATATACCGGTTTTACTGCAAGCATTACATCGTCCATATAAAATGTAAAAGCAGGTGCATTTGCCCAGGCCATTGGCATAATTGTAATTACATCATACAAATTGGCTCCATAAGCCGTAAGATCAAGCGAGAAGTCTTGCCATTGGTTTGGAGTTGAATAGGCCAGGTATTGTGCAATCTGTTGATATACTGTATTGTTGGCTTTACTTTCCAATTTTATAAGTGAAATTGTAAATGCCTGTGTTGAAAATACTTTAAATTTTAGTTTTTCATGCACGGCGGTATTTATTTTATTCGTCAGGTTAAATGTTATACCGCCGGTATTGCTTGCCGGAACCGATACTAATCCTGCATTTCCGGTACCACTGGGAGTAGCTGCTATCGAAACCGTATTATTTCCCCACGCACCTGTAGGTGAAATTACATTATCGAAGTTAGATACTATCACATCTTTTGTATAATCAGCCACATATTTTTCGACAAACGTTACATTATCAATATACAAATCGAACGAAGGTTTCGAGTCATAAGAGGCGATTTTTAACGCTACCATATTGTATGTTCCTGCACTACCTGCAGTCATACCACTCAGTGAAATATAAACATCCTGCCACGCTCCTGCACCGGTATATCTATAGGTGCCTGTCCAATCTTCGGATGAAGTCCATTCCGGCGTAATGAATCCAGGCACAAAACGATAGTTTGTTTCGGTTGACTTCACACTGATTTTTAAAAACTGATAAGGATTTACATCAAATCCTACAGGCAGCGTAAAGTAGATATACTCACCTGTATTATTGGCAGGCACCGTTATTTTTCCGGTTCCATTAACTGTAGTCATGGTACTTCCAAAAGCACCGGAGACACCCGTATAGCAGGTAATGTCATTGAAATTGTTCAACACTAAATCAGCAGAATAAAGACTTACATTACAAAGAATAATGCATACCAAAACAATTGTTTTTTTCATTTTTACTATTTAAAAGATTTATACCCAAAACTGATTCACAGATATCTGCAAAAAATTAGCTACAAACATACTGTTATTTTTCTTATCGCAATTAGCTAATATGGCTAAATGATTGTATTATTTTGAAAATCAAAACATTAATCCTTCAATTAAATAAGTTACTTTAGTTGATATATAATAACTTACAATTTAGTATTAATTGCCTGCAATATTAATTTAAATTATTGGAGTTTATTAAAGATAAAACATTCTTTAATAAACCTTTATCTTTAATCCAATATATGAATATCACACTTGATTCGTTTTAAATGGATCGTTATATAAATACTCCGGTGCATTTAATTTAGTTTCGCCGGGTGCATAGGGTGGAGTTGATTCAAGCTGTAAGGCTATTTCATTATCCAGTTCAATACGCTCAATTTGAGGAGCTAAATACTCCTGATTTGGTGCTTCCATGGTTTTAGAGTTTTAAAAATTAATTGGTCTAGTTAATTTGTTAATTCATGTCCCTTACTCTTTTGGAGTAATGAGACCTGAATTTTGCAAACAAAAACAACAAATTACTTAGCTAAATTAATCAACAATTATTTTTCTCGTTATACTCTTACCTTCATTTGTTATCTTCACCAGATAAACACCAGGTAAGTCAATATTCTGTTGTACAGTTGTTCCTGTCAGATTTTTTGAAATGATTCTCTGTCCAATGGCATTAAATACATCAAACATTCCTCCGTTTGAAGTGCCATTAATTACTATTTGTCCGTTACGGATTGAAATCCATACATTGTTATTAGTTTCAGGATTTATTCCTGTAACTACTGATGGTGACCGGAACAACAAAGTGAAACGACTGGTATTATTCGAAGCAGCCGAACTGAATAAATAGCTACTACCATCCGTCAGGTCAGCAACAATTGGATAAGTTGGGTCTGCATAGTCTTTAAGAATTACTTTAGTTCCTGATTCAAAACTAGCTACTTGTGAGGCTTTAATACTGAAATTTCCTGCAACTAAAGTCTTGAATCCCAATGGCATTTCAGTATCGTAAGGAATAGCATTCAATCCATTAATAGCCAATTGTTCGCTACCTGCCTGGGTATAAATTTCGGCTATCGATGTCGAGTTATTAAACATTTTTGGTGAATCAAAATTATCATAACTATTCAATGCATCCGGATTGCTGTAAACCACCGTTTCATCTGTGTTTGATCCGTTCGAAACCTGAAGACGCAATATAGTTTGTGAAACTGCATTGGTTGCCTTTGACTTGAAAATCGGATCATTAATCACATTGGGAGTTTCAACCGTACCTGTATTCTGAGAACCTTTGTGTGAACGCATAGCATTTGTAAAATTCAAAGTCCCGGAGTTATATCCGTTATCAACCCGTACCCAGAAAGCCTGCATAGGTGGAATATGACTGTTTACCGTTTTTCCACTATTGCTGATATACATTTTACCTAAATTGTTATAGGTGTCAAACTGATATGTAGTATTATCAATCGTTTTCGTACGCTGCCAGATGGTGGTCAACAAGTGGGTTGATGCTGCCGATACCTGATCCCAATCCAGGTAAGAAGGATATGGATTACCGACTAAATTGAACCCTGCATTTGTCGGAATATCACTACGATTAATAGTCGTGGTAGGCAAAGAACCTGTATTAAGTGTGCCGCTAAAACTAACTACCCCATCAGCAGCCATATTGGCTACATAGCCCTGAGTGGCGGTAAGACCGGTAGTGTTCAGAGAAATAGCTGTCCATGGAGTTTCCGGTAAAACAACACTTCCTTTTGTTTCATCATACCAATACAGTTTATTAGAACCACCTGCCGGATTAAATACTGCCGCTGTTGCAGCATTTACAGGACTACTGATATACCAGTTACGACCGGCAGTGAGATATTGTTGAACAGTGGCAGTACCGGTACTGATTGTTCCACCATTATCAATAAATGTAGCAGTCCCGAGCGTGGCATCACTTTGAAGGGTCAACGCACCAACAACCGACAACGATTGATTTAAATTAAGTGTCAGTTTTGCTCCAGGTGCTACAGTTAAAGCATGAATGGTTGAAGCCTGATTGATAACAAGTTCGCCGGAAGAAACGGTTAGATTTGTATTAAGCAAATCCGTTTCCGATATTCCTGATGCACTGATATTTCCACCAGTACTGCTTGCAGAAGCAGCAGTGATAGAAGCGGTCAATCCACTCGGGAGCGTGCCTGTAAAAATGTATTTTGCTGCTTGTGCTCCTCCCAAAGTTGAACTTGCTGTAACTGTTTTACCGGAACCTATATTGGCATCAGCAAATGTTCCGCTTAAGTTTACTGCATCACCTTCAACAATACCGGTGAATGTACCAGTAATTACTGCTGCTGTTGAGCCGTCATACACTTTATCAGAAGCAGTTGCCGAAGATATAGCTGTTAAGGATTTTGTGTTTACGGTCAGGGTTTGTGAAACATTGGTTGCCGGACTATAATTTGTATCGCCTGCCTGCGAAGCGGTAATTGTTGAGGTGCCAGCTCCCACAATATGAATCTGATCTGAAACAATGGTTGCTACACTGGTATTAGAGCTAGTGTAATGTACACTCAAGCTTGAGCTGGCTGAAGCCCCCGGCGCAAAATCGGCATCTCCATAATTTTTAGTACTCAAAGCTCCAAAAGTTATGGTTTGGGCAGTTGCATATTCTTCTATTTTCATACAGTTAATAAAAGTATTTTGTGCGGCAGGACTAGCATCTGTCAAGGTCAAAGTAAATTGACCTGATCCTGATACATCTAATGGATTAATTAAACCAGTCACGTATGTATTACTATTATTCCCGGTATAAACAGTCGACAAAGTGTATAATGGATCAGTATCTGTAAGTTTATACCCGTTATTACTAAGTATATTATAACCAGTGGTAAGCGAATAAACGGTACCATAAGAGAGGGATGCAGCTGTATTAGATGCATTTAGAGTTCCAATTGTAGTAGCAGCCCCCACAATGGTATATCTGGTTGTTTTTAATATATCACCAGCACGAGATGCAAAAATCTTAAACTTATAGCGTTTTGCAGGGTTTAATCCTGTGATTTTGAATGCTGAATTACTGGTAGATGAACCAAACCAAAAATCTTCAGTAGCAGTACCAATAGCAAGGTCTGTGTCACTACCTCCGGCGGTAAACTGAGAGGCATATGGTGTTCTTAAACCTCCGTTTGATAATCCTGCAGCGGTGAATCCCACAGTAGTTGTTAAAGCATACGTTGAAGCTGTATTTGCGGTATTTACTAAACCGGAAACAGAAGCATTCGCAGCAGGGCCAGTAATATTATTCCAATAATTTCCTTTAGCGTCAGGTGATGATGTTATATCACCAGCTGAACCAGTAACTGGTCCAAAGTCGAAAAGAAAACTTTGATTTACCGACAGAACTGAACTTACCGTTAATGTTTGTGGTATGCTGGTAGCTGCATTATAAATAGTATTTCCCGCTTGTGAAGCGGTGATAGTAGAGGTTCCCGAACCTACTATCGTTATCGTACTTCCACTTACCAATGCCACGTCGGTATTGGAACTTGTCAACGTGACTGCCAGTCCCGAAGTACTCGATGGTGAAACCGTGAAAGGGGCATCTGCATCGGTTTTAGAGCTAAGTGCTCCGAAAGTAATGGTTTGATTTTGTTTATTTACGGTCAATGTCTGAATTACATTAGGAGCTGCAGAATATGTGCTGTTTCCTGCCTGAGATGCTGTAATATCGGTAGTTCCACCGCCTACAATAGTAACTGTACTTCCCGAAATGGTAGCTACAGCAGTATTGGAACTGCTATACGATACCGTTAATCCTGAAGTGGCAGTGGCTGTTAGATCAAAGGGTGCATCGCCGGTAGTTTTAGCAGACAATGCTCCAAATGTAATGGTTTGTGCTGTCAGTGAAGCACTCACATTCAATGTTTGTGGCACGCTTGTGGCAGCTTCGTATGTAGCATCTCCGTCTTGAAAAGCCGTGATAGTTGTATTTCCTACCCCTACGATTTGAATTTTCCCGTCAACAATTATAGCGACAGATGGGCTGGAACTTTCATACCTTACTGCCAATCCCGAACTGGCAGTTGCACCGGGTGCATAGTCTGCATCACCAACAGCTTTTGATGTTAAAGTAGCAAAGCTAATGGTTTGAGTTCCTTTATACTCTTCCATTTTCATGCAATTGAGAAAAGTATTTTGAGCGGTAGGACTTGCATCTGTCAATGTTAAAGTAAATTGACCTGAGCCAGACACATTTAATGGAGTAATATAATCAGTCACATAGGTATAACGATTATTCCCGGTATATGCAGTCGACGTTGTGTAAGAACCACCACTGGTAAGTTGATACCCATTATTGCTATTAGCATTATAGCCCGTAGCAAGTGAATAAACGGTACCATACGAAAGAGATGCAGCGGTGTTAGATGAGTTTAGTGTTCCAACAGTTGAAGCAGCACCAACAATGGTATACCTGGATGTTTTCACAATATCACCCGTGCGAGAACCAAAAATCTTAAACTTATAACGTTTTGCAGGGTTTAATCCTGTGATTTTAAATGCAGGCGAAGTAGCAGATGTTGCATACCAGAAATCTTCGGTAGCAGTAGCTATTGCAAGGTCAGTATCACTACCCCCGGCAGTAAACTGAGAGGCATAAGGTGTTCTTAGTCCTCCATTTTGTAATCCATTGGGGACGAATCCTGCTACAGTTGTTGTTAATGCATAAGTTGAAGCTGTATTGGCAGTATTTACTAATGCGGTAAAAGCTACACCCGCTGCAATACTATTGCTACCCGTACCGCTAGCAATGTTATTCCAATACTTACCATTAGCATCAGGTGATGGTGTAATGTCACCATTATTAGTTGGCGTAGTGGCTACAGGTCCAAAGTCGAAAAGAAAACTTTGCGATAATGTTTGAGCATTCAAGCTCACTAAGCCTGCCATTAAGCCGAATAAAAAGAATAGTTTTTTCATGATATTAAATTTAAAATTAACACAATAGTCGAATGGAGATTGTAGCAACTTATTTAAGTTACAAAAATATAGGTATAGCAATTGCCGGAATTACACAATTCAGTCAAATGATTATACTTTCTTGAACATTTATGCTCTGTTTTATCAAAAAATACCATCCTGAATAATTGTCAGAATGGTATTTGCTTAATTAAAAGCTATTTAAGATAATTTATTAATATTTACAATGCATTTCCAATTGTTATTTTTTGAACAGTTCGTGTGTCTGAACTCTTTAAACGAACGATATAAACACCATTTGATAAGCCTGATAATTCAATTGTCTCATCAGCATTTATTCGATAACTTCTCACTATTTTCCCTGAAAGTGATATCAACTCCAGCCATCCTTCGCCTTTGCATTTTATGTATAAGCTATGTTGTGCCGCTGAATAACGAATTTCTGAATCTGCAGGCTTATTTACTTCAGTTCCGGAAATAAGATAATTTTTAACCAATGTGATGTCATCAATATAAAAACTGAAAGCTGATTTATTCGACCATGCTTCGGGAAACAACACTATCCTGTCGTAGGTATTACTGCTTATTGATGACACATCCATAGATAGTTCCTGCCACTTATTGGGAGTTGTGTAAGCAAGATTCAACGTCATGGATTGATTAATAGTACTGTTGGTTTGGTCTTCCAGCTTCCCGGAAGTAAAATTAAATGCTTTTGATGCGTATACTTTAAAGTTAATTTTATCGCGTATTATTGTATTAATTTTATCAACAGCTGTAAATGTAATACCTCCTACATTCCTCAACGGTACGGAAACGAGTCCTACTTTCGCTGTACCACTTGGATTGTTAACGGTTGTAATCGTATTGCTGCTAAATCCACTCATTGGCGAAATCACATTATCGAAATTACAAACGATGATATTGCTTCCATAAGTTGGAATATAATTATCTACAATACTTACCCCATCGGCCATCACATACATGGAAGGTAAATCCTTACTAAACAAACTAACAGGACTAGTATACATAGTCATAAAATCAGTCACTGATGCCTGTCCGCTGAAAACTGAATAGTAATGTGTTCCTGTCAGGCTAGGATCATATTTATTTCGCCACATAACCACCATACTAACCCGTTGCCCGCTAAGTGGAGCAAGTATTTGCTTCGTCCAATAGTCAGTACAATCAGACCCATCCGCATTTATTATTCCTTCTATTCCCGTTTCAGTTACTCCACAGGGTTTTTTCTTTAGTTGTGATAGTATGGAAAGATTTAAAAGATTTTCCTTAAATGCATCAGTATAAAGTCCATGAT
The DNA here is from genome assembly GCA_903901975.1 of uncultured Bacteroidales bacterium. GTDB lineage: Bacteria > Bacteroidota > Bacteroidia > Bacteroidales > Paludibacteraceae > Paludibacter. The sequence goes on along the minus strand of CAIUTB010000153.1, from coordinate 56,335 downwards.
AGCAATCCATGCCAATAAAATCCACATAATCATCTCCCGGCCAGCGGAATAGAATGTCATTAATGGTTTGAAGTCCATCCAATTGAGGTGATATGGCATAAATAAACTGATGAACGCCTTTGGTATCGCGTAAATAAGATACTGTAAAACGCCAGAGATTTATAAATTCTTCTTGCGTAGTACAGGTAGATCCCCACCACGACCAGGATTGAGTATGTTCATGGAAAGGGCGAAAAATAATTGGGATTAAATTCCCCTGATTGTCTTTTAATGTTGCCGCAAAAGCCGCCAGTCTATCGAGCCATAGCTTAAAACGAATATTGGTGGCGCTACCATTGGTCACAATTTGTTTTGCTACTGTAGTATTTGAAACATCCCAGGCATCACCATTGGTGATTGGGTTGTTTAAATGGCAACATGCAGTAATCACCTCACCACGAGCACGGGCTTCCTTAATAACTCGTAAACGAATAGGATTATCGGTATTATTATTACATCGGTCATCCATCACTTCGGCAAAGTCCACACTGAAAACTCCGGGATAATCGCCACAAACATCTTTTGTATCAGAACCACCGGCCACATTGTACCATTTCCTGCCATAAATCAAGTCGTCGTGATGTCCAAACATAAATCCTTTTTCGGGGATTTTCCACAACTGGGAGTAAAGTGCTTTGGTTTCTGCCGTGCTGCTTTTATCCAGCAAACACAAAGTATCCGGTATAATTGCACTTATTTTTGATTCAATCTGCTCAGGCAATCCATTTACCTTACCCTTTCCCATCAAAGTAGTTGCAAACAAAAAAAACAGAGTAAAGAGTTGTAAAAGCTTCTTCATTTTTTCACTTTATAGAATAGAGGCCATCCCAAATATTGATTTAAGACAGCCTCTTCTATTTGAATTCTTTTCTTTTTCTACTGAATTACAATTTATTGCTGACAATTATTTTCTGTATGTCCTGCCTTCCTGAATTCTTAAGGCGAACAAGATAAACTCCATTCTTTATATCCGATAATTCTAAAGTTGTATCACCGTGCATATTTACACTTTTTGTTACAACTCCCGTAAGTGTTATCAATTCCAGCAAGCCATCTCCCTCACATTTTATGTTCAACGTGTTTTGTAATGAAGAGTAATACACAGAAGTTTTAGCATCAGACGCTATATCAACAGCAGAAACAATTCCATTCTTTACTAAGGTAATGTCGTCGATATAAAATGTAAAAGCGGGTTTACTCTGCCACGCCTCAGCAAACAAGACAATATTACTATAGGTATTAGTAGTTACTGCAGAAATATCCATGGTCAACGTTTGCCATTGATTAGGAGTAGTGTAAGCAGGATATAATCCCAATGCTGTATTTATGGCATTGTTTGTCTTGTCTTCCAGTTTCTCAAAATTAATGGTAAATGCCTGTGAAGCATATACTTTAAAGCTGATTTTGTTATGAGTAGCTGTATTAATTTTATCAATAGTATTAACTGCTATTCCGCCGGCATTATTTGCAGGAACAGATACAACTCCCACATTTCCTGTGCCATTCGGATTAATTGTTGTTGAAATAGTATTGCTACTAAACCCACCCATTGTCGCAATCACATTATCGAAATTACAAACAATCACATCCTTTGAATAATCAGGCACATACTTCGCCACAAACGTAACATTGTCAATGTACATATCAAAAGATGGCTTGTAATCATAAACCGCAACTTTCAGTGCTATCTTGTCATACGTTCCTGCACTACCAGCCGTCATAGCACTCAGCGGAATATAAATATCCTGCCACGCATTGGCACCGGTATATTTATACGTACCAGTCCAATCTTCGGATGAAGTCCAGGCCGGCGTAATGAGTCCAGGCACAAAACGATAGTTAGTTTCAGTTGACTTCACACTAATTTTCAAAAATTGATACGGATTTACATCAAAACCGGCAGGTAGCGAAAAATAAATGTATTCGCCGGTATTATTAGCAGGAACAGTAATAACTCCTGTACCGTTGACTGTGGTCATTGTACTTCCAAAAGAACCAGAAACACCCGTATAACACGTAATATCATTAAAATTATTCAATACTAAATCAGCAGAATAAACGCTGAAACTACAAAGAGTAATAAAAAGAAGAGTAATAGTTTTTTTCATAATAATTTGATTTTAAATGTTTGAATTAATTGCTAAAGGATCGTCTGAATGGTAAAAGTTGATCGTTGTTAATGTTGATTTTTAAAATAAATAATTAACGATACAAAAATAGATGTGATTTTTCATTGTTTGTTACAGAATTCAGTCAATTGATTATACTTTCTTGAATAGTTATGCTCTGTTTTTCAAAAAAAATACCATCCTGAATTACGATCAGGATGGCATTTGCCTTATTAAAAGCTATTTAATATAAATTTATAATGGTTACAATGCGTTTCCAACTATTATTTTCTGAACAGCCCAAGTACCTGAATTCTTCAGTCGAACAATGTAAACACCATTTTGAATGTCCGATAATTTTAATGTTGTGTCTCCGTGAATATTTACAGTTTTTGTCACAACTCCCGTAAGTGTTATCAATTCCAGCAATGCATCTCCATCGCATTTTATGTTCAACGTGTTTTGAAGTGAAGTGTAAAACATTGAAGTTTTAGAATCAGACGCTATATCAACTGCAGTTAGTCCTTTTTTCATCAATATAATGTCGTCTATATAAAACGTAAAGGCGGGTTTACTCTGCCATGCCTCAGCAAACAACACTATTTTATCGTATGTATTGCTGGCTACTGCTGAAATATCCATTGACAGTTCTTGCCATTCGTTAGGGGTTGTGTAAGCTGGATACAATCCCAAGGCTGCATTTATGGCACTGTTTGTCTTGTCTTCCAGTTTCTCAAAATTGATCGTAAATGCTTGCGATGCCAACACTCTAAAGTTAATTTTGTCGTGTGTTGTTGTATTTATCTTATCAACAGTATTAAAGGTGATACCGCCATCATTATTTGCAGGCACAGACACTGTTCCAATATTTCCAGTACCATCAACATTAATTGTTTGAGAAATAGTATTATTGCCCCAAGCTCCCATTGGCGCAATTACATTGTCGAAGTTACAAACAATCACATTTTTTGTGTAATCAGGCACATACTTAGCCATAAACGTAACATTGTCGATATACAAATCAAACGAAGGCTTCGAATCATAGGCGGCTATTTTAATGGCTATCTTATCATAAGTTCCCGCAGTACCTGCAGTCATACCACTCAATGCAATATAAATATCCTGCCATGCTCCGGCTCCTGTGTATTTATAAGAGCCATTCCAATCCGACGATTCGGTCCATTCCGGAGTTAATAATGAAGGAACAAAACGATAATTTGTTTCGGTTGACTTCACTGAGATTTTTAAAAACTGATACGGATTTACATCAAACCCGGCAGGTAGTGAAAAATAAATATATTCACCGGTATTATTAGCTGGAACTGTAATAACTCCTTCACCGTTAACAGTGTTCATTGTACTTCCAAAAGAACCTGAAGTACCTGTAACACAGGTAATGTCATTAAAATTATTCAATACCAAATCAGCAGAATAAACGCTGAGACTACAAAGAGCGATAAATAGAAGAGTAATTGTTTTTTTCATAAGATTTTAATTTTAATTGTTTGAATTCTATGGAAACAGATCATTAATATGCTAAAATGATGCCGAATAAACAATGATTTTTCCATTGAATAATCAACGCTACAAAAATAGATGTGATTTTTCATTGTTTATTACAAAATTCAGTCAAATGATTATACTTTTTTGAACACTTATATGTATCAAAAAGTCTTTTGGAAGTGTCTTTCTTATTGTATAACTAGGTTTTCGCATTTATATATATGATTGATTGGTAATCGGGTGTTTTGCACTGTTTACTCTTAACAGCTCCTGCCTAATGAGCATACAACATCCCGGGAATCGGGACTGTCCATAGTTTAATAGACCATCAGGCGGGGCTCAGAAAGTAATATGACATTGTTGCTAATATAATTGAAAGGTATTTTCATAAGTAAGCAAAGAAATCCCTGACTATTTGTTTCAAAGAGTACAATTTCGGATAAAAAATGTCTTTATTGGAAAAACAAAACAAGAATGTATAAATTAGGAATATTAGGATTGGGTGAAGGTCGCAGCACCATGTCGGCGGCTCTGCAAAGCGACAAATGGGAACTTAAAACCATCTGCGATCTCAACGAAAACCTTTGCAAGCAACGCGCAAAGGAATTTGATTTTCATAACTATAGCACCCGTTATGAGGATTTACTGGAAGATCCCGAAATTGATGTAATCGGCATTTACACCCCCGATAAATTTCACGCCCAACATATTAAAATGGCGCTGCAGGCCGGCAAACATGTGGTTTGTACCAAGCCACTGATTGACGACCTGAGCCACGTGCAGGAACTGATTGAGCTCTGTGAGCAAAGCGGTAAACGTGTGTTTGTGGGACAAAGCAGTCGCTTTTTCGAACCCATGAAACGCCAGCGTGCCGACTACGAAGCGGGTGAAATTGGCGAACTGGTAACCGTGGAAGCGTATTACCATGCCGACCATCGCTGGTTTCTGGGCAAAGGCTGGTCGCTCGAAGAATCGTTTAAATGGCTATATGGCGGCATGAGTCACCCGATAGATCTGGTTCGCTGGTATTTGCCCGATATTGTGGAAGTGATGGGTTACGGCATGTTGAGTCCCAACGGAAAAGCAGGCGGGCTGAAAAATGCGGATACCATGCATTTCATTCTGAAAGCAGCCGATGGTCGCATTGCCAGGGTAAGTGGTGTGTATTCAGGTCCGGTGCAACCAACTGTACGTGACAGCGAGATGAGCTGTATTTTACGGGGCACCGAAGGTTGCAGTCAGGGTGATTATATGGATTTGCGCTATGCCATCACGACCAAAACAGGTGAAGAAAAACTGATTACTTTCGACCACAAGCTGAAACATTATTTCCGTTTTGAAGGAAAATCGCATCATGCAGGAGAGTATCAGAATTACTACGAATACTTTGCCGATTGTCTTGACTCCGGTCAGACTGCTTACCCCGATTTAAAAGAAGGAATTGGCACTGTGGCCGTTATGCAAGCTATGGACGAATCGCTCCGAACCGGTATACCCGTAAAAGTAAAAATCTGAAAAGAGGTTTTTCCGTAAATTTCTTATTTATTCGGAAACGAAAATATTTCCCGCTGATTCCGCTGATTTTCGCAGATAATTCTGCGCTTATCAGCGTAATCTGCGGACAAAAAAATTACAGCCCGCTTATATTTCTGCCCGGCAGGATTCTTCTGCTACCCGCTCTTTCATTTTCAAACAGCTGACAAACATAGCTTTGTAATCATTCCAACCAAATACCATAATCATGGTATATAAAAATACCCCATCATTGCGATTGTGGGCAATGCCGAATGCCTCTATCTTTGCAGCAACAAATCACCAAATCATCACATCAACAAATAAACAACATGGCAAAGATTGCAAAAAACCTCACGGAACTGATTGGAAATACTCCATTGCTCCAACTTTCAAATTATGCTTCGAACAAAGGACTGGAAGCTAATGTAATTGTAAAACTGGAATCGTTTAACCCTGCAGGTTGCGTGAAAGAACGCATTGCCCTAGCCATGATTGAAGATGCTGAAGCAGCAGGAATTCTGAAAGCCGGTGTTGAAATTATTGAACCTACCAGCGGAAATACCGGTATTGGTCTGGCAATGGTAGCTGCCGTAAAAGGATATAAACTTACACTGACCATGCCCGAGACCATGAGCGTGGAACGTCGTAACTTATTGAAAGCCCTTGGCGCAAACCTGGTTTTGACTCCCGGTGCGAACGGGATGAAAGGTGCCATTGCACGTGCTATTGAACTGCATGAAGAAAATCCTGATTCTTATATTCCACAACAATTTGAAAATGCCTCTAATCCAAAAATTCATAATACAACTACCGGTCAGGAAATTTGGAACGATACAGATGGCAAAGTGGACATTTTTGTTGCCGGTGTGGGAACAGGTGGAACTATCAGCGGTGTAGGTGCTTATCTGAAATCAAAAAATCCAGGCATTAAAATAGTAGCAGTTGAACCTGCTGATTCTCCAGTACTTTCAGGTGGAGGTCCCGGTCCTCACAAAATTCAGGGTATCGGTGCCGGATTTATTCCTAAAAACTATGATCCGAATGTCGTTGACGAAATTCTTCAGGTGAGCAACGATAACGCTATCCTTACTTCACGTCAGTTGGCACAACAAGAAGGATTGTTAGTAGGAATCTCTTCGGGAGCAGCAGCTTATGCAGCCACTATCCTGGCTCAACGTCCCGAAAATAAAGGTAAAAACATTGTCACATTGCTACCTGACACCGGTGAACGTTATCTTTCAACTTTGCTTTACGCATTTGAAGAATACCCACTGTAAACAACAGTAAGCGTTAAGCAGTAAGCGGTAAACATCAAAAGGTAAGAGGCAGCAAAATGTTGGTCTCATTAGGCGACATTTGCCTCTTACTCCAAGTATTTTTAAGGTATAAATCAGAAAACCACAATCATTATGGCAGGATTTTCAGCATCATTTCACAAGGCTTTGGCCAAAATATTAAATATCAAATCAACAAAAGAAACAAATAACACAGCAAATAAAGAAGAAATTATGGCAGCAAACGAATTAAAATTTGAAACATTACAAGTACATGCCGGACAGGTAGTTGACGGAACAACAAAAGCGCGCGCAGTACCAATTTACCAGACAAGTTCATACGTTTTCGACGATGCAGCCGATGGGGCTGATCTCTTCGCATTGCGTAAATTCGGGAATATCTATACCCGTTTGATGAACCCAACCACTGATGTATTTGAAAAACGTATTGCTGCTCTTGAAGGTGGTGTAACTGCTCTGGCAACTTCATCGGGTCAGTCGGCTCAGTTCCTGGCTATCAACAATATTGTTCAGGCCGGTGACAATTTCGTTTCCACCTCACACTTATACGGTGGAACCTACAACCAGTTCAAAAATCAGTTTAAACGTCTTGGTGTGGTTGTAAAATTCACTGCCGACGACAAACCGGCAACTTTTGAAGCCCTGATTGACGAGAACACCAAAGCTCTTTATCTGGAAACGATCGGAAATCCTGATTTGAACATTCCTGATTTTGAAGCAATAGCAGCTGTTGCCGACAAACACGGTATTCCATTAATCGTGGATAACACGTTCGGTGCAGGTGGAGCTATCTTCCGTCCGATTGAACACGGTGCAACCATAGTGGTGGAATCGGCTACCAAATGGATTGGCGGTCACGGAACTTCGTTGGGCGGTGTAATTGTCGACAGCGGAAAATTCAACTGGGGCAACGGAAAATTCCCTTCATTTACTGAGCCATCTGACAGTTACCACGGACTGGTATTCTGGGATGTATTTGGTTTCGATGGTCCGTTTGGAAACATTGCATTCAACATTCGCGCCCGTGTAGAAGGTCTTAGAGATTGGGGAAATGCTATCAGCCCATTCAATTCATTCCTGTTACTGCAGGGACTTGAAACACTTTCATTGCGGGTTGAACGTCATGTTTCAAATGCATTGGAACTGGCTACCTGGTTGGAAAATCATCCGGCTGTGGAATATGTAAATTATCCCGGATTGAAGAGCAGTCCATATCATGCATTAGCCAATAAATACTTGAAACGTGGTTTTGGTGGTGTGCTTTCGTTTAAACTGAAAGGTGATGCGGAAAAAGCGGATAAACTGATTGACAGTCTGAAACTGATCAGCCACCTGGCTAATGTGGGTGATGCCAAATCCTTGATTATTCATCCCGCAGCTACTACCCACGAACAACTTTCGCCCGAAGATAAAGTATCAGCCGGTGTATTCCCCGGATTGCTTCGTATATCTGTTGGTATTGAGCACATAGCCGATATCAAAGCTGATCTTGAACAGGGATTTGAAGCGATAAAATAATTTTCTTTTGTTAGTATTTAGTTAGTAGAAAAATGCTCCCCAAGTGATTGGAGAGCATTTTTGTTCAAAACCATACTCATTACTAAAACTACAATAGAAACATTGGTTGACTATGTTTCTATTGTGGTTTAAATATTTAATAAAAATCCGTTTTTTAATCCATCGAATAAAGCAATTCCAACCCCTGCTTCCATTCATAATGACCCGACAGATCATTTATATGACCTGCCTGACCAATATTGACCAATTCGCTGCCCCAACTATGAGCATAGAATTCTGCTTTTTCGATAGTAGCCCAGGGGTCGTTGGTGCTGGCAACAAGTTTGGTCCGAAAATTCAGTTTGCTCAATGGAATTTCTGCAAACAACTTTTTCTGAAGTTTTCCATGCAACAGGTCGGTATCAGGTGGTGCAACCAACAAAGCTGCTTTAATATTTCGGTTGTAGCGCTTAGCCCATTCGGCCACCATCAGACAACCCAGACTATGCGCTACCAGCACAACAGATTCATGTTCATATTCAGCAAGGGTGTAATCAAGGGTTGAAGTCCAGTCATCTATATTCGGATTATTCCAGTCCTTTTGAACAATCCGTTGAAAATTTTCGCCCGATTTCTCAAGCCAGCTTTGCCAGTGGCTTTCGCCTGATCCTCCATAACCGGGAATTATAAAATAGTTTGTCATATCTTTGTAAATTATTTTACAAAGATAGAAATCTCGATAGGTCTTTGAAATACCTTTCAACAGGGATTTTTATACCATAAGTAGGGTAAAGGTTGACCAACTATAATAAACTTTAGGAATATACTTTTAGATCGTACAATATACCAACTGACAGCACATAAACCACTACTATGTGTTAATTGTTGGTTTTTTTACTCGTTTTAAATCCAAACAGGATGTTCATTGCGTCTAATCAGAAAACAATTATTATTTTTACACTTAAAATTTTACGATTATGAAACGAATTGGATTATTTTTATTGGCTTTGACATTATTTATCGGGGCTAATGTAACAGCTTCTACTATCGATATGGATAGTTTGAAAGACGAAATTGTGAAAACTTCGAAAGAAATTCAGGATCAGAAGAAAGACTCGATTATGTTGTCGAAACTTTCACCCAACCAACTTCTTGAACTTAAAAAAGGAGAGCAGGAAGTTGAAAAACAAAAGATTGAAGCTGAAAGACATGCCGAAATGCCTTTACCAAGCTTTATTATTTTTCTGATTTGTGCATTACCATTTCTTTTTGTCGGAACTATTATTGTTGTGAATGTGCGTCACAAAAACAAGGAATCTCAACGTAAGTACGAATTGTACACTAAATCGCTTGAAATGGGACAAACCATTCCGGAAAACTTCTTTGATGAACCGAAAAAAGCAAATCCGGCTTCGAATCTGAAACGAGGTATTATTTGGCTTGCAGTCGGTCTGGCAGTTTTAATTTCTTTTGTTATCATGCACAAACAGAATGGTTTGATACTGGGAATAGTACCTGCCTTTGTGGGCGCCGGTTACCTGATTGTACATTTTCTTGATAAGCCAAAATCAGATTCAAGCGCTGAATAACCATGAGCAACACGGATGATATCCGCTGGGTCACACAGGTTGCTTTGCTTGGCGACAAAAAAGCTTTCGATAAACTAACCTGCAAATACCAATCGCCTATCCGTCGGTTCTTTCTGAACCTGACGGCAGGCGATGGCCCGCTAAGCGATGATCTGGCACAGGAAACCTTTATCAAAGCATACCTTAATATCACTGCTTTTAAAGGAATTTCAGGCTTTTCCACCTGGTTGTACCGCATTGCTTACAATGTATATTACGACTCGGTACGAGCGCAAAAAAAATATGCCGATATCAACGAATGGGAAATTGATAGTCAGCATCAAACGCAAAATGAATTCTCGGCTGAGAAGATGGATATTTACAAAGCAATACAATTTCTGAGGAAAGAAGAACAAACTGCCGTGTTATTGTTTTATATGGAAGACAAAACGCACCCTGAAATTGCTAAAATAATGAATTGTCCACTTGGAACTGTGAAAACATACATTCTAAAAGGAAAAGAAAAACTATCTTTGTATCTCACAAACGCAGGATATGGAAACTAACGATAAACTGCTGAAACAATTTTTCAGCGAACAAAAACAGGAAATTGCTGATAACGGTTTTTCGAACCGTGTGATGCGAAACTTACCTGAAACAACTGACCGCAGCTGGATTGTATGGGTTTTTGCAGCTTTCGGAATGGCTATTTTTACCTACTTCGGACTGACAAGCGGACTATTCGAACATTCTATTTCTCTGTTGTTTAAGTCTGTTCCGTATTATTATCTATTAGCTGGTATTGCTTGCTTTCCTTTACTGGGAACTGCCGGATATTATCTGGCTCAAAACAAAAATTATCAGGTGATTTGATTCGCCTGATAATTTTCATAAACTGATTTGAAATTGATTATTTCAGTTTCAAAATACCCTTTTCTTTCAACTCATTGGCAGCCAGTTTAGCAAACTGATATGCTCCTTCTTTCTTTAGGTGCGTGTCATCCGAATTTACATACAAAACAGCTTTTGACTTCTCAGATCCATAGCTTTCAAGCAGTTTTTTCGTAGAAGCTGTCAAGTCAATTAATGGAACTTTCAGTTCACGAGCTACACTTTTCATAGCTGTCACATAATTCAGCGTTGAATCGCCAAGCACTTCCGATAAATTATGTTGAGCTTTCTGAGTCAGTTTTTCATCCTTGAAATATCGCCGCACAACCGGTGTAATCAGTACGGGAATTGCTCCACGTTCACGGGTTTCATTCACATAAAGTTTGAGGTATTTCTGAAATAATCCCCAGGGAGCAGTTCCGCGTGCTGTTGAATCTTTTTCGTCAGTATCCAGTCCGTTTTGCTTTTCGTCATTATGACCAAACTGAATGAAAACGATGTCACCCGGCTTCAACTCATTCCGGAGTTTTACCCACAGTTCTTTGTAAAAGGATTTCGAACTTCTTCCGTTTCTGGCAGCGTTTTTCAGGGTTACATCGGTATTCAGGAACTTTGGAAAAAGTTGACACCAACCGCGTTGTTCGTTTGCGCCACTGTATTTGATGGTATCGTAATCGGCCATAGTCGAATCGCCGATAGAAAAAACACGTGTTTTAGCCTGTGTAAAACTAAATGCAAGTATGAATAAAATTATAAATCTTACTTTCATTAAATCGTAAATTGTAAATGAATAAATTGTAAATTATTTTGTCGGATTCCAGTTATCGTAGCCTTTCAATACATTTTCAACAGTAAATTCGGCTGCCTCTTTTTTCGTCAGTAATTTAATCCATGCCAGACGTCCTGAAGTGACTGCACCCTCGCCTGTATTGTTGTATTCCATGTAGCGGGCAGTCTTTTCATTTTCAGGATTTTTCCAGTTGTCCCAGCCAATAGGCCTAATTCCTTTTGGTAATTGACAATTCATAAATAAAGTCATTGCAAAGGCTCTCCACGGACGACCCAGGTATTCATTTGTTACGCTATCGGCAAGCATTATTTTACAGTTATTCAAAATATAGCCGTATTTAATATTCTCGGGCGTGCTGGCGGCAGTAATATACGAATTTCGCTTGCAAAGAATCGAACAACCTTCAAACCAGGCTGTCGATGGTCCGAAAATAAAATCGGTTGTGCCTTCAATAGAGCAATTCAAAAAATACTGACGGGCATTTTGTTTTCCGGTATAAATTGTATCCTGATTTCCCCGAAAACGACAGTTCAAAAACACAGCCCGGTCACCTTCCACATGCAAAGCAACCGCTTGCCCCATTTGTGCAGCCGTATTTTCAACTGTCAGATTTTCGAGCCGGATATCATTTCCACAAATTTTGAATGTGTAGGTTTTAAAAGTCCCCATCTTGCGAATGTTGGCGTGGTCGTCGTAATTAATAATGGTTTGGTCGCGGTCTTCACCTATCAGCCTCACGTTACAAACGTAGCTGGGAATTTCCAGTTTCTCTTTGTAAAACCCTTTTTTGATAAAAATGCTGACTGTTCCGGCTGGATTAAATGCACGCACTGAATCAATGGCTTGCTGAATATTCCGGAAATTTCCGGTTCCATTGCGGTCAACAATTATGTCGTAATGTTGTTGTGAATAGCCAAACCGGGCAATCAAAACAAACACAAATAACAATATGTTTTTTTTCATACACGAAGTTTAAATGACAATTTTAATGCTGGAAACAGTTGAATCAGAGCCAACTGCTGAAATAATAAAAATTGATGACGACAAGCCTGAAGCATCCAAACTAAATTTTTGAGTATCGCAGGGAATACTTTTGAGCAATCGTCCACTCAAATCACGTAACAAGATTCTGTTCATAGTTGTCGGTGATGTAATTTCGATTTGATGTAATTTCGAACAATAAACCGCTGTAATAATAGCTGAATTGGGAATAATGGGTGTAAATAAGCCGGTTTGAAGATTGGTAACCGGTTTTGCTAATTCATTCAGATAGATTTCCACGTTGCTATATTTCCCATCTAGTGTTGTTGTGATTCCATCAGCTGGATTATTCGGATTTAGTCCATGAGCAGTTTCCCAACTGTCGGGCATTCCATCACTATCCGTATCTAAAGGAACTGTATTCACTTCGAAAGTATATGTTGGCCATCCACCCACATCTTTCTGCGAATCAATAAATCCACCCGTACTACCGTTGCTGCCGGCAGAACAGGAAACTGTTCCGTTCAGGATATTATTTGCCACACGGACATCAACAGCATCACGCTTAAGGCTTGCGCCTGCATATGATGTTACAGAAGTATAGGCATCGTTAGCTGTTTGAGTTGTAATTATTGGTGCGGGAAATGGCACAGTTGATTCTAAATCGGTTATGCTTTTCGTGCCAAGACTATTTGGCTGAAAACCAAGCCAGTTATTGGAAGTAACTGCCGGGTAATTTTTCATGATATTTCCATTCAGATAAAATGTTCCCCAAACTCCTGCAGGCTGACTATTCGTTCCGGTATCGCCATTCGGACTAAAAATACGGTAGGTTGCGCTTGAACCTGTTGCAGCAGCAGAACGGTAATAATTATTGATCATATTAAATCGACCACCTTCGCCGGCATAACCTGAATTTGAGCCCCAATTATAAATTACATTGTTTATAAAGTTTACGAGTTCGGTTGAGGCACTGTTGGTATAACGACTTCCGCAGAACCGCGGATTACGGCTGTCGTGAAAAGCCAGGATATTATGATGAAAAGTCGCAGGTTCACCACCCCAGATTCCGCCATAGCCATGTGCACCTTTGGAATGAATAGAGTTCCGCATACTTTCAGCCATCACGCACCATTGCAAGGTAAAACGTTTATTGTCGTAAAAAGATGAGCATTCATCAATATTCCAACTCATAGAACAATGGTCAATAATAACATCAGTCATATCACGCCCCCAAATGGCATCAGCACCATCCCAACTATATGAAGTATTACCTGCAAGCTTGTCCGCTTCGGCAGCTTCATCGCCCATTCTAAACCGCATAAAACGGATAATCACATTATTTGCCTGAAGCACAACGGAATAATTTTTTAAACAAATTCCATCACCCGGAGCACTTTGCCCGGCAATGGTCAGATTGGCATTTTTTATTCGAAGTTCGGAAGTCAAAGGAATTAAACCGGCCACTTTAAACATAATAGTCCGAGCGCCGGATTGCTCAATCGCCCAACGTAATGTTCCTACAGTTCCGTCGTCAGTTAGTTTGGTTACATAAAGAATTATACCTCCACGGCCACCGGTTGTGTACATTCCATCGCCTTCAGCTGTAGGGAAAGCTGGAGTTTGAGCCTGAACAGTAGCAGTAAAAAATATTAAAACCAGAAAGAATATATTTCTCATTTTTTTATTTCTTCAACAAAACACTAAGCATGATAAATGGTCCAACTGCCTTCGGATCGTTGTCACGCTTAGGCTCTGAAATATAATACTGATAGCTTCCGTCGCGAAAGCGGGGTTCGCCACCAAGTCCGGCAACCATACAAACATCAGTCAATGAAATTGTTCCATCAGTGTTTTCTCTGATAAATCGTTTCACAAACTGCTCGTATGCTTTTAATCCTTTGCTTAAATATTCTTTTGGCAAATATCCCTTCTGAGCTCCTTTTACCCAACTGTAAATAAACATGGCTGAGCCGGATGATTCAACGTAATTTCCCTCTGCACTAACTTTATCCGTCACCTGATACCACATGCCTGTTTTTGAGTCACGGTACTTCTCGAGTGATTTACTCAAATCGGTCAGTATGTTGATTATTTCAGGACGTTTAGGATGATCTTTGGGAAGGTAATCAAGCACATCTACCAGTGCCATCATATACCAGCCCATGCTACGACTCCAAAAATTGGGAGAACAACCCGTTTGAGCATTCGACCATTTTTGCTGGTGGCTTTCGTCCCACCCGTGATAATATAGTCCACTTTTCGGATCAAAACTGTGTTTTGCCATGGTTAGAATCTGATTGGCCACATCGTCAAAAATCTCTTTTTCTCCAAAACGGTAGGCATATTCTGCTAAGAATGGTGAGGCCATGTAGATACCATCGAGCCACATCTGATTCGTATATATTTTCTTATGCCAAAAACCTCCCTCGCTTGTACGTGGATGCGTTTTCATTTGGTTACGAAGCAAATCCATCGCTTTTTTAAGCTTTTCTTCCTTGGTCTTGGCATAAAGGTCGAACAAAATTTTAGCGGAATTCAGCTTGTCAATATTATAATCCTGAACTTTATAGCCGGTTATACTGCCATCCTGTGCTATTAAAGTATCGGTATAACTTTTCACATAATTGAAATACTTTGGATTTGCTGTTTGCTTCCAAACCATGTAAATAGCCTGAAGTTCCAGTCCGTTACAATAATCCCATTTAGGCTTTTTGGCAAAGTCGGTCATCCAGCTTTCCGGCATACGTTTTATTTCAGAATCGGCCATCCACACCGAGTATGGCTTAGCAGCTGATACGAGTCCCGTGAAAACGAAAAAGAAGTAGAAAAAAGGAAGAATTAATCTGATTTTTGACATGATAGTATTTTTAGGAGATTTACAAACTTTAGCAGTTGCAAATTTCCATAATTTTGAGCAGATTATAGGGGAAAAATTGATTTTTAATGCGTAAAAATTGAGATATAAATTTCATTATGTGTAAACTAACAGTACCGAATTGAATTTTATTAGCTTTCGATCAATAAAATGGTTCGCTGATTAATTTAAACTACTAACACGAAACCAATCAAAATCTGCATAACCTGAATCGTTCAACCATTGGGGACGTTGACAGAAAATTCCAACTTTCGCTCCAACCCATTTCCCTTCGGAAGCAATAAACGGATTCCCGAAAGTCACAAAATTTTCTCCGTTATAACTATAGCTGAACAGGCAGCTTGCCTGAGGTTGCCTTATATTTTCCTTATTTTTAGCGCTATTCTGTTTTACTTCAACCCGAAAATAGATTGTTTTTTGATTTGTTTCTACAGTAGCATTTACAACTTCCGCTGTTCCGTCAAAAGCACCTTTACAACTTGTTTGATTCAGTATTAATCCGTTTTCAGTACTTTCAATTGTGATGGTTGCATAATCCTGACCAAAAATAATTAACCCTGCATGCTCACCCTTTTTATACGGGCAAAAAGTCAGTTTGGTAGTTGCTCTGAAATTCGGAGCAGGAAATTTCTGCATCAACAAATTCGGTGCATCCCATAGGTTTTTGGCATTTCCAATCAAATTCCAGGCAAATAAACGCAGATAGCCTTTTTCACCAGCAGGGAAATACCAAAGTGGATTGTTGTTGGCTTGCCATTGCCACTGAAGCCCGAGTGTATTCGAATTAAACTCATCACTTTCTATGGGTGTACAAATGGGGTAAGATTTTCCTACATTTGGTTTTTTGTAGATCGAAACAGGATTCCCACAACCATTGCCATCTTTATCTTCTGCTATAACAGGCCAGTCTTTTATCCACTTCATAGCTTGTAAATGCACTACGCGACCATACGCATATAAATCTTGAAAATGAAAGAACCAATCTTCTTTCCCATCAGGAGTATCTACCCACGCTCCTTGATGAGGTCCGTTGATATCGGTATTACCTTGCTCCAATATCCGTTTTTCTTCATAAGGCCCATATACGTTTTTCGATCGTAATGCCAGTTGCCAGCCAGTCTTTACTCCGCCGGCAGGAGAAAAAATATAATAATATCCATTCCGTTTATAAAATTTTGGACCCTCTGTAGTTGTATTCACCGGATGACCATCGAATACCAATCGATCAGCTGAAATCGCTTTTGTCCCGTCAGCCGACATTTCGAATATACCCAACACACTTTTCATCCCGGCACGACTTCCAGCATAGCCATGAACCATATAAGCACGTCCATCCTCATCCCAAAGCGGACAGCAGTCAATCAAACCTTTAGCTTCCTTGACCAATGTAAGTGTAGACCATATGCCACGAGGATCAGAAGTTTTAGTCATATAAAGCCCGGCATCGGGATCACCAAAATAGATATATAACTCCTTATTGTGGTAACGGATACTGGGTGCCCATACACCATTTCCATGTTGCATCGTACTGAAACGGTCATTTGGAGTCATTTGATGAATAGCATAACCAATAATACTCCAGTTTATCATATCCTTTGAGTGTAGAACAGGAAGGCCGGGAATATGACCGAAAGAGGATGCCACCATGTAATAATCATCCCCTACACGACAGACATCCGGATCGGAATAATCAGCGTAGAGCACCGGATTCCTAAAGTTTCCATTAGCTAAATCGGATACCCATACCTTGGAAACATACTGAGCTGAAAGTGTAAATGACAAAATCAAGCTAGTAAAAGCAGTGAAAATGATTTGTTTTTTCATGGCTAATCAAAATGCGTAGTTAAATTTAATTCACCTCATTGCAAAAAGGAAAGCTGCTGCTTTCAGGATTCAAAGCTATCGAACTAACCTAATTGCTAACTTTTCAGTTATTTCTCCGACAAAATTTCATACTGTCAATTACAATATCACTATAGAGCTTGCGTGTAAACAAATTCATCAGGTTCACCATCCTGAATATTACATTTTTAAAGCTTGCTGAACTACTTTATTTATAGCCGGTACTCTTTGCTTAAAAGTTTAGAGCATTATCTCTGCAAATATAATTCTTTTTTCGATAAAAAAAATGACACAATGCAAATGCTACATACCGGTTTATCGGCAGCCAAGCTTAATGTCCTGACGAAAGCAAAGTCTTAGCCTAAACTGCTTTCGCCAATTACGCTAAGCCCAAAACAGGATTTGATTTAATCGAGATTGCTCTTATTTCTTTGAGCATTGATATTTCGTACAGTTATACGTTCTTAAATATGAGCTTAACTACAATGTGTCTGAAGTAAAAGCCTGACATTGCTTTTCATAGTTATAATGCCACTCAGGAAAGTCCCTGCAGGCAATACTACTGTTCATCCTCCTGCGGCGTTGGCAGCTGTAATGGCCGCATTAATGGCTGTAGCATTTTCAAGTCTTGTTGGTGTAGCTCCATAACTTGTAATCAGAAACTGTATGGATGGAATTACCGGGAGGGGTAAATTAGTGGAAGCATCAAGCACCGACACTGTTCCAAAAATGGAAATAAATAACAGAAGTAATTTGGTTTTCATAAAATAGGGTTTTAAAACCAGAAATGAATCGATTATTCATGCTATTTTTTAATTTAGGGCGAATTCGATTATTTGATTTGTAACGCTTTCCCCATTGCTAAATCAATCCCTATTATGGTTGATTCATAGCTTGAAATGGCAGCTCCTGTCGATACAACAATTTTTGATTTATTGATAAATGAAACATCCGATGCATAATTGATAAGCATTGTTTTGTCTGTCTTTATGTACACATTATCCAGTACAACTTTACCAATGGGCATTTCAGGCAATCCCCATATTATACAAGGCTTTTGACAACCACTAATTGTAACGTTTTTAATCAAAATATTTTTCCAACTTGGGGTGGTGGCTGTTACTGTTTGAGCCTGATCATCTTCGGGGTGTTTTGGGGTTTTAGGGTAATAACTTGAAATTGAAATGGGGGTAACTACTCCCGAAATAGTCAGGTTTGAATAGGTTATGTTACATTCATTTCCTCCACGGTCTCGGTTACTTTTCATTCGGATAGCCGCTGTAGTACCAACGAAAGTACAACTATCCACCAGAATGTTTTGTATATTTTTGCTGAAACTACCAATCGAACAACCATGTCCGCTTCCAAAGTAGCAATGTTTGATAGTTATATTTTGCGATTCTGAATCCATCGCCACATTATCATCGCCACAGGAAATTTTACAGTTCAGTATTTGTACGTTTCCCGACCAGGTATCTATACCATCCGTGTTTGGAGAATCTGAAGGAGTATCAATGCTTATTCCACTAATTGTTGCATCCGAACAACCTTTGCCAATGGTAATATGCACATTGGGTGAATTCTTCAGCGTAATTCCGGTTATTTCAATGTATTTACAACCCTCCAATCGAATCAGGCAACCCCGTTTCATTTTTTTACCACCCCGGTAAACACTCCACCAGGCTGATCCATCTCCATCTAAGATGCCTGAACCACTCACTTTAATATGACTTGTCGATTTAGCTGCCGAAATCAAGTGTGGATACATATCAGGAGTTCCGTTGTTCGGAAAAGTGTTTGGACGAACACCGTTTCCTTCGCCATAAGGAAGCATTTTCAATACTGAACCGGCTGCCAGATTAAGTTCAGTGTGATCCTTCATCCAAAGCGGACCACTCAGGAAAACTCCTTTCGGAATAATGATTTTTCCTCCACCCGAGGCTGCACAGTCATCAATGGCCTTCTGTATGGCCGGTGCATTATCCACCGAAGCTGTAGAAGCACCATAATTAGTAACAACTACTTGTTTTGAAGGAATGCTGGGCATGGTTATGCCTGTAGCACTAAAGCTCAGGCAAACCAACACAACTGTACACAGAATCGTTTTTGTGAATTTCATAAAATTAGTTTCAATAATTTTGAAACAAAGATACGGATGAAAACAAATAAGGATAGACTAATAATTGGTATTATTGTTGGATTTTTTGACTATTTTATTCATTTAAAACTGTAAAACATATTTACAGCTTTTAATGAGAATTCCATATTTTTTTGTCTTTACCTTTGTTTCACAATAGAATACGTATATTTTTAATTCATTTTTTTTAATAGGGATTAAAAAGATAAGTAAAAATCAGTA
This sequence comes from uncultured Bacteroidales bacterium, assembly GCA_903901975.1. Taxonomy (GTDB): domain Bacteria; phylum Bacteroidota; class Bacteroidia; order Bacteroidales; family Paludibacteraceae; genus Paludibacter. Next base: position 37,069 of record CAIUTB010000153.1, on the reverse strand, counting down.
CAAAAATGATATCTTAAAACTCATAAAAATTGACTGTCAACATTTTTTTGTAATTTTGTCAGTTGAAAATGTATATTATACAGATAAAATGCGCGTTTTAATTCAACGGGTTATTCAGGCTTCGGTTGAAATCAATTTTCAACAAACTGCCGAAATTCAGAGCGGTCTTTTGATTTTGATTGGTATTGAGAACGATGATACTGTCGAAGATAGTGAGTGGCTTGCCGCCAAAGTGATTGGATTACGGATTTTTGACGACCAACATGGGATAATGAACTGCTCCGTAACAGATATTGATGGTGATATTCTGGTTGTCAGCCAGTTTACGCTACATGCTATGACAAAAAAAGGTAATCGACCTTCGTATATCCGTGCTTCAAAACATGAAATTGCGATTCCATTGTACGAGTATTTTTGCCAATCAGTAAGCAATAAACTGGGCAAACCGGTTCAAACCGGAACATTTGCAGCCGATATGAAGGTGGCCCTTGTAAACGATGGACAGGTAACGATTTGGATTGATTCAAAAAACAAAGAATAAGTAGCCTCCGGCGATATTTACTTCGTGTTATTTGCTTCGTTCGCGTTATAAAATTGATATTTAATAAATTAGCTTGACTCGATTTAATTTTTAAAATTTGTATTATGAAAAAACATATCCCTAATTTTATTACCTGCCTGAATTTGTTTTCAGGTTCTGTGGCGGTTTGGTTGGCCTTTAATGGAAATTTGGAAGCTGCTTTCATCGCTATTCTACTTTCGGCGGTATTCGACTTTTTCGATGGATTTGCAGCCCGTATTCTGAAAGCGTATTCAGCTATGGGTAAAGAACTTGATTCACTGGCCGATGTGATAAGTTTTGGACTAGCACCAGGAGCAATCGTATTTTCATTACTTTCCGAATCCGGAATAAATGAATTTTTGCCTTATCTGGCATTTCTGATTCCGGTGTTCTCTGGTCTTCGGTTAGCAAAATTCAACATAGATGACAGACAGACGTCTTCATTTATGGGACTTCCAACACCTGCAAATGCTATTTTTCTCTCAGGGCTGGCATTCTCATATTCCGATTTTTTAGTAACCAATTTATGGCTATTAGTAGCAATAACCTTGTTTTTTAGCTATTTATTAGTGGCGGAAATACCTATGTTTGCTTTAAAACTGAAAAGTTTGGCATGGAAAGAAAACCTAATTCAGTACATTTTTTTATTCGGGGCCATACTTATTCTGGCTGCTTTACAATTTAATGCTTTTGCGCCAATAATTGCTTGGTATATTTTACTTTCGGTTATCATTGCGCTTTTCCAACCCAATGTCAAAAATCGTAAATCGTAAATCTAAAAGCGTCAATTCTAAGGTGTCGATCAATATATCAAATCTTTCCAAAAAATACGGCAATCAAACCGTGCTTAATAATATCAGCTTTGAAATTGCTGAAGGAGAGGTCGTAGGCTTTCTTGGACCAAATGGTGCTGGTAAAACTACCACGATGAAGATTTTAGCCGGAGCATTAGCATACGAAAGCGGTTATGCGAAGATTTGCGGCATGGAAGTACATGAAAACCAACTGAAAACAAGTGCGTTGGTTGGTTATTTGCCGGAGCAAAACCCGCAGTACAGTGACATGTATGTAAAAGAATATCTGCTTTTTGTGGCGGAAACATACAAATTGGGTAAAGAAAAAAAGAAGCGGGTCAACGAGCTTATTGATTTAGTAGGTCTTCGACCTGAATTTCAAAAGAAAATGGGTCAACTTTCCAAAGGTTATCGCCAACGTGTGGGACTGGCTCAGGCCTTGATTCCAAACCCAAAAGTGTTGATTCTGGACGAACCAACTACTGGACTTGACCCCAATCAACTGGAAGAAGTCCGTAAGCTGATTCGGGAAATCGGCAAAAATAAGACGGTATTACTCAGTACGCATATTTTGCAGGAAATAAAAGCAATTTGCAATCGGGTAATCATTATAAACAAAGGCGAAATTGTGGCTGATTATTCTGATTTATCAAAGATTTCAGCTTTTGATGAAAACATCTTGCAGTTTGAAGTGGAATTTCTGAATGAAGTCAACCTTAAAGAGCTTGAAAAACTGAAACTTGTTTCTGCAATTAATGCATTGAGTGACAAATCATTTTCAGTAATGGCAACTTCAGATATCCGCTCACAAATATTTGATTTTGCAGTGAAATCAAACAATAAAATTCTGACAATGAAAGCGGTGGAACGAAGTATGGAGGATGTGTTCAGGGAATTGACTAAATAAAATTATGGAAGAAAACTTTGACATACGAAATAACCGTAACGGCGAAAAAGAGTTCGAAAATGCGCTGCGACCGCTGAGTTTTTCCGACTTTGCCGGACAAAATAAGATTGTCGAGAATTTGAAGATTTTCGTCCAGGCTGCCCGTATGCGTACCGAATCGCTTGACCACGTGTTGCTTCACGGACCTCCCGGACTGGGCAAAACCACGCTTTCGAACATCATTGCCAATGAACTTAATGTGGGTTTCAAAATCACTTCGGGTCCGGTACTTGATAAACCGGGCGATTTGGCAGGTTTGCTTACCAGTCTTGAACCCAATGACGTGCTTTTTATTGACGAGATTCATCGCCTGAGTCCAATTGTGGAAGAATATCTTTATTCCGCCATGGAAGACTATCGCATTGATATCATGATAGATAAAGGACCTAGTGCGCGCTCCATACAGTTGGAATTAAATCCGTTTACACTGATTGGTGCTACCACACGAAGTGGCCTGCTCACAGCTCCATTGCGTGCTCGTTTTGGAATAAATTGCCACTTTGAATATTATGACATTGAGGTAATTACAGGAATTATAAAACGGTCAGCTCGTTTGTTAAACGTTAAAATTGACGATAAAGCAGCCTTAGAAATTGGCGGTCGTAGTCGTGGAACGCCACGTATTGCCAATGCCTTGCTACGTCGGGTACGTGACTTTGCACAGGTAAAAGGCAACGGAAAAATCGATTGGGAAATTGCCTGTTATGCCCTTGAAGCACTGAATATTGATAAGTTTGGGCTCGATGAGATTGACAATAAAATACTGAATACGATTATTGATAAATTCAGTGGTGGACCGGTTGGATTGACCACTATTGCTACAGCCCTTGGAGAAGATGCCGGAACGTTGGAAGAGGTTTATGAACCATTTCTAATTAAAGAAGGATTTATGAAACGTACACCAAGAGGTCGGGAAGTTACAGAATTGGCATACAAACATTTAGGCAAAATAAAACTGGGCGAGACAGGTACACTGTTTTAGCAGTAATCGACAAGTAGTAAACAGTATCAGGTCATAAATACAAAAAACCTATGAACGAATTAGTTACTCTAAGATCATTCAATAATGCAACAGAATATGAGTTAGCTAAATCTTATCTGGAATCATTAGGAATAGAATGTTACGGAAAGGACGAGTTTATTAACTGGGCATATTTGGGCAATGTGAATGGCGGTGTAAAACTTGAAGTCAGTTCCAATCAGGCTGAGGAGGCAATCAGATTGCTTCTCGCAGTTGGTTACTTGACAAAAGAAGATTTCGAGTCATCTCCCGAAATGAAATGGATGGAGAAAATGTTGAATTTTTTTAGAAGAAAATAAAAAGAATGGCAGAAGAAATGAAATCGTTGGCAAAGGACACTGCCATTTATGGAGTTAGCAGTATTCTGGGTAAGTTCTTAGGGTGGTTATTAGTTCCACTTTATACTTATGTGCTCGAAAAACAAGCTGACTATGGAATTGTAACCAATTTGTATGCTTGGACAGCATTATTACTCGTAATATTAACATACGGCATGGAAACCGGCTATTTCCGTTATGCCAATAAAGATACTGCAAATTCGGATAAAGTGTATGGAAACAGTTTAATTGCAGTTGGAATAACTTCGTTACTTTTTATTGCTTTTATTATCATTTTCAATCAACCGATTGCTAACTTTTTAGGTTATTCAATTCATTCCGAATTTATTTGGATGCTTGGAATAACGGTTGCACTAGATGCATTTGCCTCAATTCCATTTGCGTACCTCCGTTTTGTCAAACGCCCAATCGCTTTTGCAACACTTAAGTTTGTATATATTTTGCTGAATATAGGATTTAATCTGTTCTTTTTGGTTGGTTGTCCGTGGTTAATGAAAGTGGCTCCGGGTTTAGTTTCATGGTTTTACAATCCAAATTATGGTGTGGGTTACATTTTCTTGTCGAATATCATAGCCACTACTCTGCAAACAATTGTATTGTGTAAATATATTTTTGTTGCTAAGTTTACCTTTGATTTTCAATTGATTAAACAAATTTTGAGATATTCGTTCCCCTTGCTCTTTTTGGGAATTGCAGGTACAGCCAATCAAAATCTGGATAAAATTCTTTTTCCATTTATGCAATTGGGCGAACAAGGAAAAATTGATTTAGGAATTTATGGTGCGGTATCCAAAATTGCCATGGTCATTATGATGTTTACTCAGGCGTTCCGGTATGCATACGAGCCTTTTGTTTTTGCCAAAAACAAAGACAAAAATAGCTTGGGAATGTATGCTGATGCCATGAAGTATTTTATTGTTTTCTCGTTATTAATCTTTCTGGGAATGGTTTTGTATATGGATTTGATAAAATTCATAATTAAACATACTTATTGGTCGGGGCTTGCTGTAGTACCAATAATTCTCTTTTCATTTATTTTCCAAGGCATTTTCTTTAATCTGTCAATTTGGTACAAGCTAACCGATAAAAATAAGTATGGAGCCTGGTTCTCGAACATCGGAATGGTTATTGTACTTGTTGGAAATATCCTGTTAGTGCCGCATTATAGCTATTGGGGTTCGGCTTGGGCTGCATTTGCCGGATATTTTATTGTTATGTGCTTGTCTTATTTCTTCGGTCAAAAACATATGCCAATAAAATACGATTTCAAAACTATTGGATTATACACCTGCGTTACACTACTGTTGTATTGCGTCAGTTTGTTTATCAAAACTCCGTATACAGCTTTAAATGTATTGCTGAAAACCGTGTTAATGTTATCGTATCTTATTTTGATGGTAAAACGTGATTTTCCTTTGAGAACAATCCCCCTTATTAATAAACTTTTTAAATGAAAATGGATAAACTGCATGTCATTACTCCTGTAAAAGATTCTCTCGAGACAACTCTCGTAACCATCGACAGCATTATGAGTTCAGAATGTAGCGTAGTTTTTTCATATACTATTTACAACGACTTCAGTTCGGATGAAACTACTCAAGCATTGCAAGTTGAGTCTGTAAAACGTGGTTTTACGCTTGTAAACCTGAAAGATCTAACCGTCCATCCTTCACCAAATTATTTGTTAGTTTTGCAATTGGCTCAGCAAAAGGCAATTGCAGAAGATGCTCATTTGCTTATTGTTGAATCGGATGTTATTTTGGGAACAAATACCCTTCAAAAAATGGCTGAAAATGTCAGCATGCACGACAAAGTTGGGATGGTAGCTGCAGTAACAACTGATATCGACGGTAAAATAAATTTTCCATATTTATATGCGAAAAAATTTAAAACCGGAATTTATGAGACCAAAAAACGACTCAGTTTTTGTTGTACAATACTGAATGTTGAATTCCTTAAGTCATTTGATTTCAACGAACTGAATCCTGAAAAAAACTGGTATGATGTCTTTATTTCGCATAAATCGGTTGAACTTGGGTTTTCTAATTATTTACTGACATCCATACCGGTTTTGCATTTGCCTCATAGCAGCCGCCCGTGGAAACTCCTGAAATATAGTAATCCGTTAAAATATTACTGGTTGAAAATAACCAAAAAACGAGACAAAATTTAATGCCTAAGACTGACAATGAATTGGTTAGTATTATTATTCCGGCCTACAATTGTGCCGAATATATCGAAGAGACAGTCGCATCTGCTCTGGCTTCAACTTACCCACACGTAGAAATTATTATTACCAACGACGGTTCTATTGATTCAACATCCGAAGTTATAGAGCAAATTGTAGCTAAACATCCCCAAATAAAAGTGTTTAATCAAAAAAATCAGGGCGTTTCGGTAACACGCAATTTTTGTATTTCGCAAGCTAGGGGCAAATATATTCTTCCATTGGATGCGGATGATTTAATATCAGCTGATTACATTGAAAAAGCTGTTGAAGTATTATCGAAAAATGAAAATGTAAATGTTGTTTACGGTAAAGCCGGATTTATAGGCGACCGTACCGGTGAATGGAAGTTACCGGAATTTAATATTCATTTGCTGGCTCGCAAGAATCTGATTTATGTCAGCGCACTTTTCCGCAAAGCTGACTTCGATAAAACAGCAGGCTTTTGTCCCGAAATGCCCAGCCTTGAAGATTGGGATGTCTGGATATCACTTCTCAAGAATGGAGCTGAAGTTGTTTGTTTGCCTGACAAATGTTTCTTTTACAGAGTTCACAAGAAATCAAGCCGTATTGCCACCCGTAACCTTAAAAAGAAAATGATAGACATCCTCAATTCACATCACGAATCGTTCTTTTCCAGAGAATTAGGCGGAAAACTTCACTATCAGCGAACCTGGTCGAAAACCTTTAATTGCTTAAATCGAATAGTAAAAAAAGTGACGTTCAAATCACACTGACATTAACAGATTCTTTTTATTCCCCTAAAAATTGTATTTTTGTGGTTCCTAAGTTATTATCTGAAAAAATTACAAAAGCATGAAAGCCTCATTGATTATTGCCATTTACAACAATATTCTGTTTTTGAAGGCTGTACTTGATTCACTTCAGCTTCAAACTGAAAAAGATTTCGAGATTATTATTGCTGAAGATGGTGAAAATCATGCAGTTAAGGAGTTTGTCGAAACATATAATTTTGTGCAACCCTGGCAACATTTGACTCAAAAAGACGAAGGTTGGCGTAAAAATCAGGCCATGAATATGGCAATCAGAGCTGCAAAAACAGATTGGTTGATTTTTATTGATGGTGATTGTATACCTCATCCCCGTTTCATTGAAATGCATCTTCGTTATTCAGGTGAAAAGAACATTTTAGCAGGTAAACGTGTAAAATTAGATAAGAGTATTACAACCAAATTACTCAATGAAAGTCTTCAAATTAATGATTTACAGCAAAAACTTTTCCAAAAACTTTTCTTCGGAAAAGGGAATATTAAATTTATTGAAGAAGGTTTCTATATTTCACCCGATGGACTGCTTGCATTTATCACTAAATTACGAAAAAACAACAAGTTAGTGGGTAGCAATATGTCTTTTTCAAAAAAAGCAATTTATGCTATAAATGGATTTGATGAAGATTATCAGTTACCAGCGGTAGGTGAAGATTTTGACCTAACCTGGAGATTTAATGCAGCAGGCTACAATCACGTATCCCTTCGGAATCTTGCTGTTCAGTACCACTTACAACATCATGAAAACTGGATTGAGCAAGAGGGAAACATGGAAATTTGCCGTATGAAACAAAAAGAAAATAAATTTGTGTGTAAAAACGGTTTAATAAAAACAGACTTAAAGTGATATGATTCATCCGGTTAGTCTTATTATTTCATTTTACAATAAAATTGAACTCCTGAAATTCATTTTTGCTGCACTCGAACGTCAAACTTATAGGAATTTTGAAGTAATTATTGCTGATGATGGTTCAATACCGGAAGTTGTTGCAGAAATTGAGCGTTTGAAATCAAACTATTTTTTTTCGATTAAGCATGTTTGGCACGAAGACAGCGGTTGGCAAAAAAACAAAATTCTGAATAAAGCCATTGTTTCTACGGAAGGCGAATACCTGATTTTCATAGATGGCGATTGTATACCACACCAACGATTTATTCAGGAACATGTGGAAAACAGAGCTGAAAATCAGGTAATAAGTGGTCGCCGTATTTTGCTTACTGAAAAAATATCGAAATCTCTCGATTTAAAGAAGATACAAAACGGTTATCTTGATTTTTTAGTAGGATTTCCACTTTTTTTTCAGACTGTTTTCGGCCGTAAAAAAACTTTTATGGAGGATATGATTCGCATCAGGAATCCATTTTTGCGCAGGTTGATATTAAAGGACCGACGTCGATATTTACTGGGCTGCAATTATTCCATTTGGAAAACTGACTTGTTGAAAGTAAACGGATTTGATGAACGTTTTGTGCATCCCGGAACCGGCGAAGACACTGATTTAGAAGAACGGTTGGCAAGAATTGCTGTATTTTGCATTTCTAAAAAGCATTTAATAACCATTTTTCATTACCATCATGTTCATTTTGATACGGACAATAAGCCTAATAAAAAACTTTACGAAGAAAATAACAGCAATAAAGTGACTTACACGCCTCATGGTATTAATAAGCAAGAGGTATGAATAGCATAATAACTGAACAAAATCTGGTTGGAGTGGTAATATGGTATTTTCCAGACCTGGAAAATATCCGAAATATTAACACTTATCTGCAAGATATAAAATTATTGGTCATTGTTGATAATTCAAATATTGATAATTCAAATCTCCTGCTAAAATTTGATCAATCAAAGGTTAAATACATCCCTAATTTTCAAAATAATGGAATTGCTAAAGCGTTGAATCAGGGAGTTAGAACTGCACGAGATAATAATGCCGAGTGGATTCTGACGATGGATCAGGATAGTTCATTTATAAACCGGGATTTGAAGCAATACATTCAAGCAGCCAACGAATATAGCAAGATTGAAAATGTTGCTATTTTCTCACCAACATATTACGATTCACGTACTGATTTTCATAATTTCCTGCCAACGGAAAAATTCACACGAATTGCTTATACAATGACTTCGGGCAATTTGCTTTCAATCAATGCATTGCTCAAAACCGGATATTTCAATGAAAAGCTTTTTATAGATTGGGTTGATGAAGAGTTGTGCATCCGTATCAGATTGAATGGGTTGAATATAGTTCGTGTTAATCCATTTATTCTCAATCACTTCGTTGGCAATGGAACGAGAAAAATAAATTTCTTTGGCGTTGAAAAGACATTTGATGACTATTCACCGGTACGGTATTATTATATTACGCGTAATGCCCTATATGTTAGTAAATTATATCCAAAGGAAGCAAAAAACATTAAAACCCGATGGAAAAGATTGGTACGGAAAACCATTATGTATGATAACAACCGAAAACTTCGAAAACTTGGTTTTATACTCAATGGATTAGTTGATTTCAAATTAAATAAATCGGGTTCAATTCACAATACATCACTTGTTTCAGAAATAAAGTCTGATAAAACTTCTGACGTTTCAGTTGCGCTTTGTACCTATAATGGAGAGCAATACCTACGCGAGCAATTGAACAGTATACTGAATCAGGATTACAGCCGGCTTTCTGAAATCGTTTGTGTTGACGATAATTCCACTGATAAAACTTGGTCCATACTGGAGGAATATGCTGCAAAATACAAACAGTTCAGAATTTTCAGAAATCAATCCAATGAAGGTTATATCCGGAATTTTGAAAAAGCATTGTCGAAGACAACAAACAAATATATTGCCATTTCCGATCAGGACGATGTGTGGTACCCTACTAAAATTTCTAAACTTATTGAGACAATTGGCGATAGCTTAATAGCTTATTCCGATAATCAGTACATTGATGAAAATGGTAATAAGCTCGACAAACAGTTTTCTGATTTTATTAATTTGCAAAAATCAACAAGTTGTTTGAATTTTGCGTTATTTAATGCTATATCTGGTCATACTATGCTGATTAACAGAGATTTGTTGAAGTTTGCATTGCCTTTTGACCAAGATATTCCCTATGATTTTTGGCTGGGTTTTCATGCTGCTCAATTCGGCGAAATTCAATATGTTGACGAACCTTTAGTGGGTTATCGTCAGCATCAAAACAATGCATTAGGTGCCATTGGTTATAGTAGCGATAAGGGTGACAGTGAACTTAGCCGAATGAAAAAATCACAAATACGAATAGAAATTTTCAGCAAAATCATTGTCCCGCATTTAATTAGAGAAAGAAAAGTTCTCGAAAAACTTGCTAAAACCTATTCGGACCGTTCCATCTTCTCAAGATTTGGAAGAATTGGTCTGTTTTGGGAAAATAGAAATGATTTATTGCTTTTCAAGAAAAGAAACAGCATACGCAAAATGCTTTTTTGCTTGAAAGTATTCTGGAAATACCAATAATTGAATTAACGATTTTACTATGCTTTCAATCATAATCTGTTCACGAAAACCATTGCTGGATAAGTTGCTTTCAACAAACATTGAGGCAACTATTGGTGTGGCATATGAATTGATTTTCATTGATAACTCTAAAAATATATATAGTATTTATTCGGCATATAATGAGGGTATTGACAAGAGTCGGTTTCCATTTTTATGCTTTGTACATGATGATGTTAAGTTCAATACTCCAGAATGGGGATTGAAAGTAATCAATCATCTAAAAAATGAAAACATAGGATTAGTTGGCCTTGCTGGTGGAGATGCTATGTTGCGGATTCCGTTTGACTATGGAGCTTTGAATAGGAGAATGAATATAATTCATGTTGATAAAACTGGCAATAATCCAATTGAGTACGTCCGAATGCCAATCGATTTTCAGGGAAATTCACACCCGGTTTTATTACTGGATGGGGTTATGCTTTGTGGTCGAAAAAATCTATTTGATAAAATTCGATTCGATGAATTGATTGGCGGTTTTCATGCTTATGACTATGATATTAGTATTCAGTCGTTTTTAGCAGGATTTTGTAATTTAGTCATGTATGACATTGAAGTAGAGCATTTTTCAAAAGGAAGGATGGATGCTGAATACTTCCGAAAAATAAAATACATTTATGAAAAATGGGAAAGTATACTTCCCGTTTTTGAACGAAATATATCAACAGATGAACAAAAAAAGTTATTGCCCAAACTTGAAATTCAACGTGCAAAACGACTGCTGAAGTGGCTCGTCAGATCGGGAATGCCGCTAAACGAAACTGCTAATTATATGTCCACTTTTATCAGAAAGACGGGCAATAAAAGAGCTATTTTCATACTTAACTTTATCAGAATAAAAATATTATTTATCTATATAATATCAACGATACGAAACAAAAACATTAATTAAAACATTATGAAGCAATTAAAATCAGTTTTGAATTATATTACTCTTCTGTCGGCCATGTATCTGACAGCTAGTTCAATCTTTTATTATCCGGTTCAAAAGCCAGGTTTTTATATTTTCTTTGCCGCATATATTATTGAAATTTTTGTAGACCGAAAATGGGAGAGAATTCATTTTGATAAAAAAACATGGTATTTCATAGTATTAGCTTTTTTCTTTATGTTGGCTGTTATTTATCTGCCTTTTGAATCATCCAGGAAATATACAAACTTTCTTTTTGAAAAACGGTTTTCTCTACTCGGTTTTGCTTTAGTAGGATTTTTTGGGGTGAATGACAAGTTTAAATTGAACTACTTTTTGAATACTTTTATTATAACATCTATTTTTTCAATCCTCTATCTAATATTTTTAAAAGTTGGTATTCTTCAATTTATCTCAAACCCGATAAGGGCTGATTTATATGTGGACCAACGAAATATTTTTGTGAACTCTCACATGCTTTTTGATTTTTATCTAAATATATCATTAATTGGTATATGGTATATCTTAACAAGATCATGGAATCGTACCAGCTGGTGGAAAATAAGTCTTTATATTGCAACACTTCCTGTTTTTCTGGGATCACTTTCTATTTCAGAAGGCCGAAGCGGTTTTTTGCTGGCGATTATACTTATGTTAGGTTTTGTATTTTTTGAAATCTGGAAAAGAAAGAAAATTGTGGGAATTGTGATTGCCCTTCTTATTCTGTCTTTATTTGCTGGATGGGCAAGCCATCATAAGCGTATGAGTAAAGATGACCTTAAAACAGAATCAAGAATATTTTTATGGAAAGCAGCAGCATCAATAATTAAAGAAAAACCAATTTTAGGCCATGGAATTAGCGATGCTCAGGAAAAGTTTGATGTTGCAAGAGCAAAATATGAAACTGTAGATTATAGAAAAATGTGGATTAAGAGCCCTCATTTGGATAGTCATGATCAATATCTTCAGACAACAATGGAGTTTGGTATAATTGGTATTTTTACGCTCTTATTTCTTTATATAAGCCCAATATTTATAGCGTCTTATAACAAACGCCTTTTTGCATTTTTCATAATGTTTCTATGTGCTTATCAGTCGGTTTTCGATATGTTTATTACCGGACCCTTTGCTAGTATTTTTTGTATTTTAGTACTGCTTATTTTACGTGTGAAAAATAACATAGTTGAACCTGTAAAAGTGAAATCGTGAAGAATTATTTCCGGCCAAAATCAGCCGGAATTTCACCCCATACTTCAGTTTCCCATTTCAGTACCACTGTACTGAAATCATTTTCAGCCAGCCATTTTTCGGCCCGATGAATCAGATCAAAAAGCACATCATTTGCTTCACTTTTTTCCAGTTTTGTTTTGGCTTTCCCCGTTTTTATCCAGGCCAAAGCTGTTTTGCTGTCAGTATAAAGCGGGAATGTACTGTTTTTTTGTTTTAAAAAAGCCAATCCATGAACTAATGCCAAAAATTCACCAACGTTATTTGTCCCATCTTTAAATGGACCTTGATGAAAAATCTGTTCGCCGGTTTTGGTATAAACGCCCCGATATTCCATTAAACCAGGATTGCCACTGCATGCTGCATCAACTGAAATACTTTCAAAATTTGGCAAACCAACATGGCTGATCTTTTCGGCTGTTGGTTTCTTCTTTTTTGCATTCTTACCTATATAATCCCAGCAAGGCGAAACCATAGCTTCCCGAGCTTCAGCCTCAGTAGCAAAACCTTTAAATATAGCACCTTCAAAGCCGTGAATCTGCCGCTTGCATTCATCCCATGAACGATAAATACCTGGTTCTTTGCCTTCCCAAACTACGAAAAATTTATTTTTGCTCATAGCATATAGTTCAAATAAAAAATGTCTTAATAGACAATATATCTTTATTTTACACCTAATTTCAACTGGTTTTATCAGCAAAAGTAATAAAAAATCAACAAATTATCTTTATGACTGTTTTTTCGATTTGATTAAATAATTTTTCATGAAATTAATGTCGGAAACTATTTGCTAACTAGTAATACAATATTTATAATTCTAAAATTTACTTTTTCCTGAAATCAATACGATATTTATTTTTTTTTTGTACCTTTGCACCCCATTCTGAAAAAAGATAAACGACAGAAAATTACATAATTAATAGAAAATGAGATAAGTCTCAGTAGGGACGATTCTAAAAATACAACATAAAATAAATTGATTTCGTATGAATATTGTTAAGAAAGACCTTGATCAGAACAATGCACTGTTAACTGTCTGCATTGAAAAAACCGATTATGCCGAGAAAGTAGAGAAAAACTTGCGCAATTACCGCAAAAAGGCAAATATTCCAGGTTTCCGTCCAGGTATGGTACCAATGGGTTTGTTGAAAAAAATGTATGGTAAGGCTGTGATTGCAGAAGAAATCAACAAACTGGTTTCTGATAGTTTATATAGCTATATTCAAGAGAACACTATAAATATGCTGGGTGAGCCTATGCCAAACGAATCGGAACAAAAACCGGTTGATTTTGATACGGATGAAAATTTTGAATTTGTATTCGATTTGGGAATAGCTCCAGAATTTGAAGTAGAACTGAACAAAAAAGATAAAGTAAAATTTTATACAATTGCTGTAAGCGATGAAATGATTGACAATCAGCTTAAATCGTATACCGGTCGTTATGGAAAATATATCCAGGAAGAAGTGGTAGAAGAAAAAGACATGTTAAAAGGCGAATTGCTTGAAATGTCTAACGGAAAAGTAAACGAGTCTGGCTTGAAAGTTCAGGATGCTGCTTTGACTGCTTCGTACATGAAAGATGAACAAAAAGCATTGTTTGTTGGTGCAAAGAAAGGTGATGTAATAACATTTAACCCTTCTGCTGCATTCGAGAATGAAACTGAGCTCAGTTCATTATTGAAAATATCGAAAGAGGAAGCCAAAAATATCAGTTCAGATTTTCAATTGAAAATTGACAGCATTACCCGTTACCACGAATCTGAAATCAATCAGGATTTGTTTGACAAAGTTTACGGAGAAGGCGTTGTGACAAGTGAAGCTGCTTTCCGTAATAAAATAAAGGAAAACATTCAGGAAAGTCTCGTTTCAGATACCGAATATAAATTTGGGTTGGATGCAAAAGAAATGTTGGTTGCTAAATTTGACCACTTAACTTTCCCAGATGTATTTCTGAAACGTTGGGTATTGTCGAGTAACGAAAACCTCACTGCCGAAACACTAGAGGAAGATTTCCCTAAAATGATTGCTGATTTGAAATGGCAGTTAATTAAAAATAAAATTCAGAAAACCAACGACCTCAAAGTTGAACCAACTGAAGTGGAAGAATACGCCAAGAAAATGGCTAAAGCCCAGTTTGCTCAGTACGGTATGATTGGAATGGAAGACGAAATTATCGCCAACTATGCCAAAGATATGATGAAAAAGGAAGATACACTGAAAAGCATGGTTGACCGGGTGTCGGAAGAGAAAGTTTTTGCTACAATTAAAGAAGCTGTAAAACTTGACAATAAAGAAGTTTCGATAGAAGAATTCAACAAAATGTTTGAAACAAAATAATTGTCAAGCACTTGTTCTCATTCATTTTTCTGAACAAAGATTCTTATATTTCAAAAACGGCTTTTACCTACTGGAAATTTAAACAAAATACTTATATCTTTGTTTCTATTTTTGTAAGGTTAAAGCCTTTTTCGACTTTAGAAACTTTCAAACTATACATACTTTCAAACACATACGAATATGAACAACAACGATTTTCGCAATTACGCAACCAAACATCTGGGCATGAATGGATTGGCTTTGGATAAATATGCCGACATAACTGGTAATTATATTTCACCATCTATTTTGGAAGAACGTCAATTAAACGTAACTCAAATGGATGTTTTTTCGCGTTTGATGATGGATCGCATTATTTTTCTCGGTACTCAGGTTGACGATTATACAGCTAATGTGATTCAGGCTCAGTTACTTTACCTCGACTCTTCCGATCCGGGCAAAGATATTTCTATCTACCTGAATACGCCGGGTGGTTCGGTGTATGCCGGACTGGGAATTTACGATACCATGCAGTTTATAAGTTCCGATGTGGCTACAATATGTACTGGAATGGCTGCTTCGATGGGTGCAGTTTTGTTGGTTGCCGGTGCACAAGGCAAACGTTCTGCGTTGAAACACTCCCGGGTGATGATTCACCAACCAATGGGTGGTGCTCAGGGACAGGCTTCGGATATTGAAATCACAGCCCGTGAAATTCAAAAGCTTAAAAAGGAATTATATACTATTATTGCCGAACACTCCAATAATCCGTTCGAACGAATTGAAAAAGATTCAGACCGAGACTATTGGATGACTTCGCAGGAAGCGTTGGAATATGGTATGATTGATAAGATTTTGATTAACGAAAAAAAGAAATAAGACAAAGCCCTGACTTGATTATTATGGCAAAAAATACCAAACATTGCAGTTTTTGCGGACGTTTAGAATCGCAGGTTGATTTTTTCATTCTGGGACAAGACAGTGCGCAAATTTGTAATGAATGTGCAGTGCAAGCATCTGAAATTGTAAAGGAAAATACCAGCAAAAAATCCAGTTTGCTTAATCTGAAAAAAGAGCAACTGCCTAAACCGATTGAAATTAAAGAATATCTTGATGAATACGTTATCGGACAGGAAGAAGCAAAAAAATATCTTTCCGTAGCAGTTTATAACCACTACAAACGCTTGATGCAGGAAAAAACAACCGATGATGTTGATATTGAGAAATCGAATATCATTATGGTTGGGTATACAGGTACCGGAAAAACCTTGTTGGCCAAAACAATAGCTAAAAAGCTGCATGTGCCTTTTACCATTGTGGATGCAACCGTGTTGACCGAAGCGGGTTATGTTGGTGAAGACATTGAAAGTATTTTGACCAGATTACTTCAGGTCGCCGATTATGATGTAAAAGCAGCCGAACGTGGTATTGTATTTATTGACGAAATTGATAAAATTGCCCGTAAAGGCGACAATCCAAGCATAACACGTGACGTGAGTGGTGAAGGAGTTCAACAGGGATTACTTAAACTGCTAGAGGGAGCAGTAGTAAATGTTCCACCTCAAGGAGGTCGCAAGCATCCTGATCAAAAAATGATAGCTGTAAACACACAAAACATATTGTTCGTTTGTGGTGGAGCTTTTGATGGAATTGAAAAGAAAATAGCTTCACGGCTGAATACCAGGGTAGTAGGCTACAATGCTGCTAAAGAAAACGAACTGGTTGATAAACAAAATTTACTGCAATATATTGCACCTCAGGATTTGAAATCATTTGGTCTGATTCCCGAAATTATCGGACGTTTACCAATCTTGACCTACCTTGAACCACTTGACAGAACAGCTTTGCGACGAATTCTGACCGAACCAAAAAATTCTATTATTAAACAATATATCAAATTATTCAACATGGATGCCATTGAGCTTACTTTTGATGAAAATGTGTTGGAATATATTGTTGATAAAGCTATGGAATTTAAGCTGGGTGCTCGTGGTCTTAGATCGATAACAGAAACCATCATGATGGACGAAATGTATGAAATGCCTTCGAAGAATCAGAGTAAATTAATAGTAAAGTTGCTTTACGCTCAAAGTAAGATAGAAAAGACAAATTTAAATCGATTACGAATAGCTTAGCATTTTGAATTTAAAGATCTAGTTTAATGATACATAAATAATCTTACCAGGAGGTTTGCTAATTATATTAGTTAATTTCCTGTTTTTTTTTTCAAAAGGTGTTGTATATTTCAAATCTGTTTATATTTTTGTTTCATAATTGACGTACCCAAAATAAGTTGAATTAGTGTTTATTTCGAATAAACAATAAAATTACATATAAATCAGTGCGCTTTATTCATCAATAAATACTACTTTCGTAATCATTTTTTACACTAAGTAACTGATATGGCCAAATTGTCGGAATTATCTGTGCAGTTGAAAAAGAACTTCGGTTTTGACAACTTCAAAGGAAATCAGGAAGCAATAATTCAAAACGTACTTGATGGGAATGACACATTCGTGTTAATGCCTACTGGAGGCGGTAAATCATTGTGCTACCAACTACCCTCGATTATTTTGGAAGGAACTGCAGTGGTAATTTCTCCCCTTATTGCCTTGATGAAAAATCAGGTAGATGCCATGCGGAATTTTAGTGAAGAAGATGGTGTAGCTCACTTTATAAATTCATCACTTACACGTCAGGCTATAGATGCAGTAAAGGCGGATATTGTTTCGGGGAAAACAAAATTGCTTTACGTGGCGCCCGAATCATTGACTAAAGATGAGAATATTGAGTTTTTGAAACAAATTAAAGTATCATTTTACGCAGTCGACGAAGCACATTGCATTTCGGAATGGGGACATGATTTCCGCCCTGAATATAGGCGAATTCGCCCGATTATTAATGATATTGGTTCTGCCCCACTTATTGCTCTGACAGCGACTGCTACTCCCAAAGTTCAACACGATATTCAGAAAAACCTTGGCATGTTAAATGCAACGATTTACAAATCGTCGTTTAACAGAGCCAACTTGTACTACGAAGTTCGTCCAAAAACTACAAATGTAGACAAAGACATTATAAAATATATTCGTTCACAAGCTGGAAAATCAGGGATTATTTATTGCCTGAGCCGAAAAAAAGTGGAAGAATTATCTGAAACACTTAGCATGAACGGTATTTCTTGCCTTCCTTATCACGCAGGAATGGATTCGGCCATGAGAAGTCAGAATCAGGATAGTTTTTTGATGGAAAAAGTGGAAGTCATTGTGGCAACCATTGCTTTCGGAATGGGAATTGATAAACCCGATGTGCGTTATGTTTTGCATTACGATATGCCTAAAAGTCTGGAAGGCTATTATCAGGAAACTGGTCGTGGTGGTCGCGATGGCGGTGAGGGACAATGTATTGCTTTTTACGCTTATAAAGATTTAGATAAACTACGCAAATTTATGCAAGGCAAACCAGTTGCTGAGCAGGAAATTGGCAATCAACTATTATTGGAAACGCAGGCCTATGCCGAATCTTCCATCTGCAGACGAAAATTATTGCTTCACTATTTTGGTGAAGAATATCAGGAAGACAACTGTGGATGCTGTGATAACTGTATGAAACCACGAAAATTTATTGAAGGACAAGAATTGCTTTTGCTTGTTTTAGAAACAATTCAACTAGTTAAAGAAAAATTCAAAGCTGAACACATTGTTGACATTCTAAAAGGGAATGAAAGTTCAGATGTAAAATCGTATCAACATGACGAACTGGAGAACTTTGGTTCTGCTTCTGACGAAGATGAACGATTGCTGCACGCCGTAATCCGTCAGGCAATGATAGCTGGCTATATTACCAAAGAAATAGAAAATTACGGCTTATTAAGGATAACTCATTCCGGCAAAGCGTATATCAAAAAACCAAGTCCATTCCAAATTGTAAAAGATAATGAATTTGAGGATGATGATGATGAATCGAATGTCGGTGGGAAAAGTAGTGGTGGAACATGTGCTGCCGACGATGTTTTGTTTTCTATTCTGAAAGATTTACGAAAAAAATTGTCAAAAAAACTTGAAGTCCCACCTTTTGTGATTTTCCAGGACCCATCGCTAGAAGCTATGGCGACAAGTTACCCGATTACGATGGACGAATTGCAAAATATTCCGGGAGTGGGTGCAGGGAAAGCCAAACGCTATGGTGAAGAGTTTTTGAAAGTAATTAAGGAACATGTAAAAGAAAACGAAATTATTCGTCCGGAAGATTTACGGGTGCGTACTGTGGCCAATAAGTCTAAGTTGAAAGTTTCAATTATACAGGCTATTGATCGTAAAATAGCTCTTGACGATATTGCTCTTTCCAAGGGACTAGATATTTTTGAACTCCTCGACGAAATTGAAGCAATAGTATATTCAGGCACAAAAATAAATATAGATTATTTTCTACAGGAAATCATGGACTTAGATCATGTGGATGAAATATTTGATTATTTCAGCACTGCTGAGACCGATAAAATTGATGCGGCACTTAATGAATTAGGAGAAGATGATTTTAGTGAAACTGAAGTACGATTGGTACGAATTAAGTTTCTTTCTGAAATTGGGAATTAATACTAGTTGATTCAAAAAAGGCCTCAGAAAATTTTTTCTGAGGCCTTTTTTTATGTTAGTAATGTCGATACTTATAATTTTTCCAACTCGCATTTTTATAACCTTTATATTTTGTCGATCTCCAGGGATGATATCTATCGAAAGTTGGATCTATATCAAAGGTGTAAATTATACTGAATACATGTTCTCCAAAGGCATCATTCCCAGGTTTATTATGTTCAAAATCATAATCTGAATATCCAGTATATTTTATATCATTACTACTCATGTGTGTATCATGAACATCGCTATTAGTTAAATTGTAAAGGTATTGGTATTGTATTGCTATTTTATCAGAAAACAGATACTTGAAACCGGCTCCAAATGGAACAATTAAATCATTACCTTTATCATCTAATCTTGGATAAGTACCATGATCTTTCACGGTATTCCTTGCATAACCAGCAATACCCATTCCAACTGTTATAAAAGGCACAAAATGGTCATCTTCATTTATAAAATGGAATTTATATTTTATGGAAGTGGTTGCCTGGTACTTCATTGCCAAAAAACTGCAAGGAACTCCAACATCACCGTAAATTGGTTTGATATATCGGTTCGTAAAATCATCAGTATTCCAATACCCATAATCCCCGTAATTAGCCTGAATGCCTAATTCAATTGCAGGAGATATATATAATCCTAAAGAAAGGCCGCCTGACAAATATCCTTGTGTAAATTCCGAATGTCCAAAGTCATATATTCCATTACCACCATAATCACCCACATATAGATTTTTACTGATGGAAAATCCAACAGCAAGTTTTCGATCAACAGTTTGACTTTTACTAATTTGAATTAATAAAAACAAAATGAAAATAATTATATAAGTTTTTTTCATTTGTTATTTAGATTAATTCTAAATGACCTTTCATACCAGTCGAGTTGTCAATACGTTGAATATTAGGCATATGTATATGTATTGATGATAAAGCCCTTTCGAAAGCAGCATTTTTTAATAAAAAAAATAATATCCCTTAAGTTTTTGCGGTATAAAAGTACAAAAATTTAATTAACGTCGAATATTATTTTAAGGTTATTTATTAAAATAATTACGACATAAATATGTAGTAAAATATACAATCCGGATTTATTTTACCATGCACTGATTTCGTCAATAAACATCATGCTGCCATCCATTCTATCAGGACTGTCGGAAGGACAATCACCACCGCTTTTTAGCTCAATTTTCAGAAATCGCATTTTGCTTGCAGCAAATGAAACTTCCGGTCTTAACATTTCCCAAATTGCTGTGTTTGTAGTCGGTAATTCTTTTTCAATCAATACTTTATATTCAATCCCATCCAGCGAACTCGTTATTTTCAGATGAGCTGGAAAAACAACGCATAAAGCTGAAGTATGAAGTAACCCGAATGAGCAACGATCAATGAGTGTTGTATCTTTCAAATCGAAAGTAATTTCAACATCTTTACCGTGCCCGATACCAACCCATTGAGTATATGTTACTTTGTTGCCGGGAATGCCATCAGTCAGCGCATTATTGTTGTTTCCCCGATACCAGGTATTGATAAGGCTTTGGTTATAATTGATTCCGGTAAGTTTGCTGACAATAAATTGTTTTGTGATTGATTTTCCAATTTTCTTATTATTAATCAACGCTATGGCAGTAATATCGGAGGTTTTTGTGAGCTCAAACGGCTCGCTGTAGTACAGTGATTTTCCGTTTATTTCATACTGAATTCGGGCATCCGGACAGTCGCATAAAAGTGTGATTTTTAGTTTATGATCCACTGTTGGTATTGCTGCGAATTGAACTTCATAAAAAGCTTTAGAAGGTTTGATACTCAGATTTTTATAACGATTGAATTCGCTGCTCATTCGTTTCCGGAATGAATGCCAGTTTTGGTTTATTTTAGGACTCCACAAAATTTCGGCTAATGCCGAAACTCTCGGAAATGCCATATATTCAGCTTGCTCAGTAGTAGCGATATATTCAGTCCAAAGATTGGCTTGTGCACCCAGAATATATTTCGCTTCCGAATCGTTCAATTCCGTTGGTACCGGGTCGTAATTGTATACCATATTAAGCGGGAGAAAACCACCAAAAGCTAAAGGTTCACTTACCGGGTCTGATTGATAGAAATTGAAATAACTGGTAGAAGTAGGAGTCATAATCACATCATGACCGGCTTTGGCAGCCGCAATTCCACCCCGAGTTCCGCGCCAAGACATCACTGTGGCATTAGGTGCCAGTCCACCATCCAAAATCTCGTCCCAACCAATAATCTGCCGACCTTTTGAATTTAAAAAACCTTCAATTCGATGAATAAAATAGCTCTGTAATCCATTTTCGTCTTTCAGTCCTTCCTTTTGAATTCGTGCCTGACAATCCGGACAGACTTTCCAACGGTCTTTCGGGCATTCATCCCCACCTATATGTATGTATTTTGATGGAAAAATAGCCATAATTTCAGTCAGTACATCTTCCAAAAATCTAATAGTAGTATCACGTGGACAAAATACATCATGAAAAACTCCCCAACGTGTAGCAACTTTTAGGGTTGAATCTCTTCTACATGAAAGGAAAGGATACGAAGCTAGTGCAGCCTGTGCATGACCAGGCATTTCTATTTCAGGAATAACGGTGATAAAACGTTCGGCAGCATAAGCTACAATTTCGCGGGCTTCATTCTGTGTGTAATAACCCTCGTATGGTTTGCCATCATATTGTTGTGGATAGCGACTAAAGAAATAACCTTCGAGTGTTTCGGCTCGCTTTGAGCCAATTTCAGTGAGACCGGGATATTTCTTTATTTCTATCCGCCATCCCTGATCTTCAGTCAGATGCCAATGAAATTTATTAAGCTTGTGAATCGCCATAGCGTCTATATATTTTTTGATAAACGACACTGGGAAAAAGTGCCGACCAACATCCAAATGCAGCCCACGATAAGCAAAACGAGGCGAATCGGAAATTCGAACAGCAGCAGCTGACCATTTTTTGAAACAAAGCTTTTTCTTTCCGTAAATTTCGGAGGGCATTAATTGATATAAACTTTGTAGACCGTAGAAAAAGCCATTGGCTGAACCAGCTTCAATCCGAATGGTTTTTACTGAAATATACAACTTATATGCTTCTATATTATCCTGATTGCTTAGTTTTTGGAATATAACAGTATTCAAGGTATCCGCTCCTTTAAGCTCCTCAATTTTCAGATTTATACCCGAAACCAACTTTAACTGAGCCGCAAATTGCTGCGCGAGTTTATATATTTCCGCTTGATTTGACTGGCACATGACACGTGTATTGGCATTGAAAACAAACTGTCCCGATTGAGGAACAAGTTGCTGTGGATAGGGAACAATGTTGTATTGATTGCTTGAATAAATACTCCTTGAAATTAATACTAACGTAAGAAATAGAAAGAATCGAAATTGGATGTTGGATATTGATTTTTGCATATAAATAAAAATTAATGAGCAAAGATACAATAATTTTAGTTTTGTCTTTCTGTTTTATGAGCCAAACAATGTTGAAAAACCCCATTTCATATTGTTATTGGAACCCCATTTGTTATTTTATTTGTCAATTATCAAGATCAAAAACAGAGCTATTATAAAATATTTTAATTAAAAAACAAAAAAACAGTTCGACAAATTCGATTGAAAAAAAATAAATCCCTACTTTAGTGCTCTGAAACTTACAAAAATAATGATATGTTAATTATTGGAATTGCAGGAGGAACAGGTTCGGGCAAAACAACTGTAGTTCGAAAAATTCTGGAACGATTGCCTGAGGGCGAAGTTGTCATTCTGCCACAGGATTCATATTATCGTGACAGTGGGCATTTACCTCTCGAAGAACGCTTGGAAATTAATTTTGATCATCCCGATTCGATTGAATTTGAGTTGTTGGTGAAACATTTAAAAGAGTTGCGTAAAGGTAAAACTATCGACCAACCTATTTATTCGTACCTAAGTTGTACACGTGCATTGGAAACTATTCCCATCGAGCCTTGCCATGTGATTATTATCGAAGGGATTTTGGTGCTTACTAATCCTGACTTACGCAAAATGATGGATTTGAAAGTATTTGTTGATGCTGATGCTGACGATCGCCTGATTCGAGTAATTAACAGAGATATTGTGGAACGTGGACGATCGGTGAACAAAGTAATGGAACGCTATGAATGCACAGTAAAGCCTATGCACCTTCAGTTTATTGAACCATCGAAACGCTTTGCCGACTTAATTATTCCACAAGGTGGGAATAATCATATTGCCATCGATATTCTTACGAAATTTATTGAAAATAAACTAGTAAGTGAGCAGTCAACGGGAAATCCATAATATTAAGTTGCTCATCACTATTTATTAATCAATGTTAACCTAAAAACCTATGCTGAAAACTGAACTGACAAAAATTATGTTTCTGGACATCGAAACAGTTCCGCAAACTGCTGATTTTTCCGAAATAAGTAAGGAATTGGCTCATTTATGGGAAGATAAGTTTGGAACGATTCACAAACGAATGCCCGAAAAATACAGCGAAGAAACCACTGCCGCTGAAGCCTTTAACCAAAGCGCCGGCATTTATGCTGAGTTTGGTAAAATTGTGTGTATTTCGGTTGGATTTATTCATTTTAAAGAAGAAGAAATGCATTTTCGAACCAAATCATTTAGAGGTGACGATGAAAAACAAATTCTAATCGACTTCTCATCATTGATTTATAAATTTTGCACTTCCAAAGAACATAGCTTTTGTGGACATAATATCAAAGAATTCGATATTCCATATATTTGCAGGCGTATGCTAATAAATGGGCTAAAACTCCCGTCGGTTATAAATATTTCGGGCAAAAAGCCTTGGGAAATAAGCTTTTATGATACCCTGGAATTATGGAAATTCGGTGATTATAAAAATTATACAGCACTAAAACTTTTGACAGCCGTTTTTGGAATTCCAACTCCGAAAGATGATATCGATGGCAGTCAGGTGGCAATGGTTTATTATAAGGAAAAGGACATCGAACGCATTGCGCTTTATTGTCAAAAAGATGTTATAGCAACTGCTCAGGTTTTTCTCCGTCTCAATGGATTTGATCTCATCAACACTGAAAATATTCAATTCCTCTAATATTCAATTCAGTATGAAGAAATACTTCAGCCTAATTCTAATCACGATTTGCATTTCGATGTTCACCTCCTGTGGAACGAAAAAGAGTGATGAATCTGCGCTGCAATCTTCAAAAGACCTCAACCAAATTATTAAATCAGATACCTTGCGTGTTGCCACAATGTATGGCTCCACTTCCTATTTTTTATTTCGTGACGAATTGCTTGGATTTGATTACGAAATGGCAGAAAATATAGCTAATTTTTTGCATTTGAATCTTGAAATAAGCATTGCGCATACCCAAAAAGAAATGGTTCAGTGGCTTGAAGAAGGCAGAGTTGATATGGTGGCTTATAATGTGATTGAAACCAAAGAATTAAGACAAAAGTACGATTTTGTGTTAGCTCAGGAAGATTCGTATCAGGTATTGGTTCAAAAAATGGGAGTAAGCTCGCTTTCAGATGTGACACAACTTTCCGGTAAAACGGTTCATGTAAATGCAAACAGTATTTTTCTGGAACGGTTGAAATCGCTAAACGAAGAAATTGGAGGAACGATAAAGATAGTGCAAGTTGCCGATTCACTTTCAAACGACGATTTGATAGACATGGTTTCCTCTGGAAAGATAAACTATACGTTGACATATCACAATGTGGCAATGCTTCACAAAATCTACAGTAAAACACTTGATTGTCATATGCCGGTTGGTTTTGATCAAAAAAATGGCTGGCTTATCCGAAAACAAAGTCGTGATTTACGAAAGGTTATTGACAAATGGCAGAAATTATCTGACACAGAGCATCTTCAAACCAATCTTTTTCATAAATACTGGGAGAAAAGTCCTTTTTTCTCACTTCGGAAAGTCAAAATTCCGAAAGGAGCTATATCGCCTTATGATCAGTTTTTTAAAAAATATGCTGCGTTGATTAATTGGGATTGGCGGTTACTGGCATCGGTAGCATTTCACGAGTCACGGTTTGATAATCAGGAGGTTTCTTGGGTTGGAGCTGCGGGATTAATGCAGTTGATGCCACGTACCGCCGAAAATTTCGGGCTGGATAATACAACAATATTTGAGCCTGAATTGAATATTGAGGCTGGTGTACAGTATATTAAAAGTTTAAATCTGGTTTTTCGGCGGGTTGAGAATAACGAAGAACGAATAAAGTTTATATTGGCAGCTTATAATTCCGGTCCGGCACATATATTGGATGCAATGGCACTTGCCGCAAAATATGGCAAAAATCCACAAGTTTGGTTTAATAATGTTGAGTATTTTTTGCTCAAAAAAAGTGACCCGCAATTCTATAACGATCCGGTGGTAAAATATGGTTATTTTCGTGGGAAAGTAACAGTTAAATACGTTCAGAATATACTGGATACCTACAGCAAATACTTGAACAGAAAATAAAAACAGTAGATAATTTTACAGACAGAAAGTCTTTAAAGTTTCTCTGAAAAATACATTTATTTAAAAATAATCAACTAAGAATATGGATAGTGAAATTATTCTGATCAATATTTCGGGGGATGATAAACCCGGTGTTACGACAGCAGTTACAGAAATTTTAGGTAAATATAAAGCCACCATTTTGGACATTGGGCAAGCCGATATTCACAACACGCTTTCGCTTGGAATTTTATTTAAAATGTCGGACGATGCCCAATCCGGTCATATTTTAAAGGAAGTGCTATTTAAATGTTCGGAACTAAATGTAAATGTGCGTTTTACTCCCATTTCAATTGAACGTTATGAAAATTGGGTTGCTCGCAAAGGTCAAAACCGATATATTGTAACTATACTTGCCAAGGTAATAACTGCCAGTCAGTTATCTATTGTAACTAAAGTACTTGCCGATCAAAACCTTAATATTGACTCTATTAAACGATTGACCGGACGATTATCGCTCAAAACAGATGATGAAAATTCTGTACGTTCTTGTATCGAATTGTCAGTACGGGGTGAAATTCCGGATAGAAACATACTTTCCACCCAATTTGTAAAATATTCCACCGAATTAGGAATTGACATTTCATTTCAAAAGGACGATATGTTTCGCCGGAATCGCCGCTTGATTTGTTTTGATATGGACTCTACGCTTATTAAAACGGAGGTGATTGATGAGTTGGCTGAGCG
The DNA here is from genome assembly GCA_903901975.1 of uncultured Bacteroidales bacterium. Classification (GTDB taxonomy): domain Bacteria; phylum Bacteroidota; class Bacteroidia; order Bacteroidales; family Paludibacteraceae; genus Paludibacter. The sequence continues at coordinate 10,558 of CAIUTB010000153.1, read as the reverse complement.
AGCCGGAGTAGGCAAACAGGTTCGTGCCATTACCGAGTCGGCCATGCGTGGTGAAATTGATTTTACCGAAAGTTTTAAGCAACGGGTGGCTTTGCTCAAAGGTTTGGATGAGTCTGTTATGGAGGAAATTGCCCAAAATCTCCCTATTATGGAAGGAGCTGAACGATTGATGGCAACATTGAAAGTTTGTGGAATTAAGATTGCCATTCTTTCGGGAGGTTTTACGTATTTTGGTAATCGCCTCAAGAAATTGTTTGATGTGGATTATGTTTATGCCAATGAGCTGGAAATTATGGATGGAAAGCTAACCGGAAATTATGTAGGCGAAATTGTGGATGGCAGGCGTAAGGCCGAATTGCTTAAATTAATAGCACAGGTTGAGAAAATTAATCTGGAGCAGGTTATAGCTGTGGGCGATGGTGCCAACGACTTACCGATGCTCAATATTGCCGGACTGGGAATTGCTTTCCACGCTAAACCGAAAGTTATTGCAAATGCGCAGCAATCCATTTCCACTATCGGGTTGGATGGTGTGCTTTATTTTCTGGGATTCAGGGATATGCATATAGATTAGTTTATAGTTCACAGTTTCTAGTTTATAAAATAAAAGTCATGAAAAAAGCAATTGTGATTGGTGGAACTGGCATGGTTGGTGTCCAATTGATAAATTTATTGACTGAAAATCAAGCATTCTCAGAAATAGTTTCACTGGTTCGACGAGCAAGTGGAATAGTTCATCCGAAACTTAACGAGCATATTATCGATTTTGAAAAACCGGAAGAATGGATTAACTTCGTTGTCGGCGATGTGCTGTTTTCAGCGCTGGGAACAACCCTGGCTCAGGCTAAAACAAAAGCTGAGCAATATAAAGTTGATTTTGAGTATCAGTTTGCAGTTGCTGAAATTGCAGCATCTAATGGAGTTTCCAGTTACGTTCTCGTTTCGGCGGCCGGAGCTGATTCTAAATCAGCTGTGTTCTATTCACAAATGAAAGGAAAACTCGATGATGCTGTAATGTCACTTCCTTTCGAGTCAGTTAGCATCCTCCGTCCGGGACAATTGGATGGAAACCGCTCCGAAAAACGCAGAACTGAAAAAATTGCACTTTCGCTTGTATATGGCCTGAATAAACTCGGGATTCTTCGGAAATATCGTCCTATTCAAGCTGTTGATGTAGCTAAGGCCATGATAGCAGCATCCACTAAATCTGTTTCGGGAACTTATACACTATATGAAGTTCACGAACTTACCCGTATCTAAACAGCTCTTTAACTTGCATACGAAACAATCCGTGCAGAAGCAGCCCGAAAGCGATTGATTAACAGTTGACTTAAATATATATGAAAAAAATCAACCGTTGGAAATTTTTAAGAGTGGGAACTTTAGTTATTATCAGTATCCTATTATCAGGTATTATCAGTTATGCTTCCGTCACAATTAATCTTCAAGAGATGAATACGGTGGATAATAACAGCTCGCTTCCACTGGGACTTATTGATATTACTTTAGCTCCATTTAATGCTGATCCAACCGGGTTGACAGATTGTACTATTGCCATTCAAACTGCTGTAAATTATGCAAGAGACAACCATATGGTGTGTTTTTTCCCGATAGGAACTTATCTTATTTCCGAAACAATAAGTTGTGAACAGCCCGTTTACAAATTACCAATCTCTGGTGGTCAAACCGGTTCAAATACTGATGCCTGTGGAAAATATATGTCAACAGATGGGAAAACCCAACATTACTGGAATGATACCAATGATATGATTTATCTTCTTGGTTCAAGTAAGGGTGGTGCACGACCAATCATTAAACTTGCACCCAACGCAACTGGCTTTGGCGATACAGCAAACCCAAAAGTAGCATTGAAAATATGGGCTCAAACCCGTGATGATCGTGGAGGTACTGTTGATCCGCTAAATCCATGTCTGGTATCCACTCCTATTTGGGGACAGGAACAGCCCAATATTACATTTAATCACACTTTCAAAGGAATTGATATTGATTTAGGGGGAAATCCTGGGGCAATAGGAATCCGTTTCACAGGATCACAAGGTTCCTACATGATGGATTCAAAGATTATTGCTGATGGTGCATTTGCGGGGCTCAGTAATTGTTGTGGGCAGGGTGGTGGAACATATAATATCGAGGTACAGGGTGGGAAATACGGAATACAACTTGATGTAGATGCTCGATTTCCTATGCTTTGTTCGTGTTTATTCAAGGGGCAGACTGCAGCTTGTGTTCAAATTTCAGAAGTTTCAGGGGGCTATGTTCCCTTGGTAATGGTCGGATGTCTATTAGAACCAAAAAGTACACAAGCTGTCGACTTAACAAATCCAAACGGATATCCTGGAATTAATATGATTGACTGCGTAGTTAATCTCAATCAATCCAGTGTTGTTGTCAAAACAAAATCATCAATTGAAAATGTATTTATCGAAAATCTCACGGTTAATAATTTCACAAAAATTCAAACCTATGATAATCAACTAATAAGTAATTCCGGTTGGACTACAATTTCATTATACTCCAATGCTAAAAGTAATACTAGAAATCTAGTTGATGGTGTAACTTCGACCTCTTCAGTTTTTAAGTCTGTTCAATCAACCACACCAGATTATACATCAATCCATGATAAACACTGGACGGTACTGCCTTCTTTCGAAGATGCTGATGCAGTAAATGTAAAAGATTTTGGTGCGCTTGGCGATGGTTCAACAAATGATATTGCTGCATTTAAAGCTGCAATGGCTGTTAGTAACAAGATATTTTTGCCCAAAGGAAATTTTAAACTTTCAGAAACACTTGTTTTAGGATCTAATACACAAATTTTTGGATTAGACAAATTTAGTACTATTGAAGGAAATGTTTCTACTGTGGACGATTCAAGTGCTTTTTCCAGCGTATCTCTTTTATATATTGCAGGCAGTGTAAGTTGGAAAGCAGGGAAAGGTATATTTGCATTTGCTTCCGGTAAGTATAGTAAAAACCCCAAAACCTATAGTTTAACAGGAAATGCAGGTGGCCGGTTTTATGGTTTAGCAGTTGCAATTAATGATAATGGCACAACGATGCCAATATCTTTCTATGCTTATAATATAGAAAGAGCGCAATCAAACCCCATGTCGATTATACAAAATGCAAAGAATGTTAGAGTATACTACCAAAAAAGCGAAGCAGGTACTGATGGAACAGGACTTGATACTAACACACCAATTCAGATTCTCAATTCATCAAATGTTAGAATATATTGTGTAAGTGGTAATGTTTCCAATACAGGGGGGAGACCAATGATTGATGTAGTCAATTCGACCGACTTGTTGGTTTCACAGGCAAAATCATTTAATACTGCTGGTACATTCTTTAATATTAGAGAAACCATAGGTACTATGGTTTTTGAAATCCCAACAACTTATATGTCTGCATTATATGTTAGAAACCCTGTTACAGACATAACTTCTTTTAGTGAATTTCAACCACAAGTTTATCCGAATCCATTCACTCGCAATTTTTCAATAGATGTTTCCGATGGTTTTGATAATATTGAGATTTATAATAGTTTAGGTCAAAAAATATTTAACCAGAATACCTTCGATACCAAACAATTTAATATCAATTTTCTTGCGGATAAATCCTCTGGAATTTACTTTATAAGTATAATTGGTAAAGCAACGAAAAAGACATTTAAAATCATAAAGCAATAATTCTCCGACCCGGGCAATTAGATGGAACACGCTCCGAAAATCGCATCGACGAAAAACTTGAACTTTCATTGGTTTATGGCCTGAATAAACTCGGGATTCTTCGGAAATATCGCCCCATTCAAGCTGTTGATGTAGCAAAAGCAATGATTCACGCTTCGCAAAAAATGGAATCTGCATCTTACACGCTTGACGAAGTACATCAATTAGCGAAGTGATAAAACAAAATGAGATTGAAAACGTTTGAAGGATAAACAATTTATATTCGACAAATACCTATCTTTGCCGAAATTTCACACTTTCAGAACGTTTTCAATGAAAAAATTCATTTTAATTTATTTTTTTCTTTTCATTCTCCACACGCTTACTTATTCTCAGAATTTTACGATTAGTGGTCATATTACCGATGCAAAAAATGGCGAAACGATTATAAATGCTACAATTTTCGATAATAATTCGCACAAAGGATGTGTAAGCAATACCTATGGTTATTATTCCATTACACTTCCAAAGGGGAAAGCGAATCTGATCTATTCCTATGTCGGTTATAAACAATTGAACCGTGATTTCAGACTAAAAAAAGATACAGTTGTTAATTTGCAAATGTCTGAAGCCACAGAACTTACTGAAGTAACAGTTTACGCAAATCGGAAAGATTTCGGAGTTCAGGGTTCACAAATGAGTGCAATCGATGTGCCTATTGCTCAGATAAAATCTGTTCCGACACTTTTTGGTGAAACTGATGTGCTGAAAGCCTTGCAATTATTGCCCGGAGTAAAAGCCGGAACAGAAGGCTCAGCCGGTTTTTTTGTGCGTGGTGGCGGTCCTGACGAAAATCTGATTATGCTCGACGGTGTTCCGGTGTATAATGTCAATCATATGTTTGGATTTTTCTCGGTTTTCAATGCCGATGCAATTAAAAATGTGACATTGTATAAAGGCAGTTTTCCAGCCCGGTTTGGTGGGCGGCTTTCGTCGGTGGTAGATATCAGCATGAATGATGGAAATAATCATGCGTATCATGGGAATGTGACTGTTGGTCTTATTTCTTCTAAAATAAATGTAGAGGGTCCTATTATAAATGATAAAACCACCTTTAATATCTCCGCACGTAGAACCTATGCCGATTTGCTTGCTCAGCCTCTAATACAGGCAACACTGGCCAAACAACCGGGTATGGAAAAAACAACTGCTGGTTATTATTTTTACGATTTTAACGCAAAACTAAGCCATAAGTTTTCAGATAAAGACAGACTTTTTCTGAGTGTATTTACGGGGAATGATGTGATTTACGCCAACATTCAACAAAGTTCTACCATTTCCGATTTTGGGACTCAGAAAACATGGCTTAAAATGGACTGGAACTGGGGAAATATCCTTACGGCTTTACGCTGGAATCATGTCATTTCAAATAAGTTGTTTATGAATGCCACAGCCTATTATACCCGATATGATTTTTTAATGGGTGTAGGAATGGCAAATGAATCGACAATTACAACGCCACCATCGACTACCAATTCCACTATAAATCTGGGTTTCCATTCGGGGATTGATGATTACGCGGCTAAGGTTGATTTTGATTATGCCCCAAATCCAAATCACGATATTAAGTTTGGTGCAAACTACACGTATCATACTTTTCGTCCCGGGGTAACAGTGGCAGAAAGTACCGGAGGAACAACTCAACCTATGGACACAACCATAGGTGATGTAAACATTTACTCACATGAAGCCGTGGCTTATGTAGAAGACAATATTACCCTAAACGATGTGCTGAAAGCCAATGTTGGTCTGCACTATTCTACATTTTTTGTTCAGGGACAATTTTATCAATCACTCGAACCGAGATTCAGTATGCGCTATTTGATTAATGATAAATTGTCATTGAAAGCTGGTTATGCTTCTATGAGCCAGTACATTCATTTGTTGTCAAACAGCAATATTGATTTGCCGACAGATTTGTGGGTACCGGTAACAAAACGTATTGAACCCATGCGATCACAACAGGTTTCGCTTGGAGTATTTTATAATTTATTGAATATGTTTGATTTATCGGTTGAATCGTATTTTAAAAACATGGACAATCTGATAGAATATAAAGATGGTGCTTCTTTTTTCGGGTCAAGTACAGGCTGGGAAGACAAGGTAAATGTAGGACGGGGATGGGCTTATGGTATTGAGTTTTTAGCACAAAAAACGGTCGGAAAAACAACTGGTTGGATTGGTTACACCTGGTCGAAAACCGAGCGACTTTTTAATCGTACCGGTCAGGAATTAAATAATGGATTGGTTTTTCCTGCCAAATACGACCGCACACACGATTTGAGCGTTGTGGTTTCGCATAAATTCAGTGACCGCTTTGATGTGGCTGCTACCTGGGTTTACAGCACAGGAAATGCAGGCACACTGGCTTTGCAAAATTATGTAGGTCCGGTTATTCCCGGAACAAGTAATTCTCAAAAAGGACTTTTCCCAACCCAATATATTGGTAATATGCCTTACATTAGTGCCCGAAATAATTTCCGATACGAACCAACACATCGCCTGGACGTGGGTGTAAATTTCCATAAACAACTGAAGCACGGGAAACGTACCTGGAATGTAAGTTTATATAATGCTTATAATCAGCTAAATCCTTTTCTTACAACTGTGAAAACAAATTCAGTGTTAGATCCAAATACCGGCACTTACTCTCAAGTGAAGCAATTGACACAAATTTCCCTTTTCCCGATAATTCCTTCGGTAAGTTATACATACAAGTTTTAAACACCTGAAAATTTTAAAATGAATTCATTCAAAATATTTATCACATTTTTATTACTGGCCATCGCTATTTCGTCTTGCCAGAAAGTAATTGAATTTAATGGTGAAATAACACAGCCAATCGTCACAGTAAATAGCTTGCTGACACCTGACTCTGTTGTGTCTGCACAAGTCTCGCTCAGCCGCTTTTTTTTGAGTAACGATACTGTTTATAATATGATTGCTAATGCTCAAACCAATTTATTTGTAAATGGAGCTCTAAAAGAAACACTTTCATATAAAAGTAATGGTGTATATGTTGGAACATATAAGCCGGTTTCGGGTGATTCGTTGAGTTTCCAGATTAAAATTCCGGGGAAAAATGATGTTACTTGCGCCACCAGTATGAAATCAACTCCTGTTATTGCTTCTATTGACACAAATACTGTTTCAACCGGAAAGAAAACTCCAATTTTATACAACCGTATTATCGATGCTACTCATATGGAACTTGATACTATTGGGTATGGCTATGAACACAAGATGAGTTGTGCATTGCATTTTACTGACGATGGAATTGCCAGGAATTATTACCGCTTAGTTGTTACAACTAAAACCACAATGGGTACCAAAAAGACATATTCTTATAGTTTTAATTTTGATGATATCGTTTCGGGCAATACAAATAATAGTATTGGACCACCAACTTCCCTGGTTTCAAATAAATATAATATATTTAATAATGAATTATTTCTGGGGAAACCATATGCATTACAATTTAGTGTGCTTTACAATAAAAATTCATTTTTGCCGGCTTATACTAAGAATCCGAACACACAGGAAGTTTCTATTAATTTACAGAGAGTAAGTCGCAGTTATTTCCTTTACCTTAAAACCCGCGCAGGGATTAAAACCAATACTTTCTTTGCAGAACCAGTTCAGGTTTATACCAATATAGAAGGCGGAATCGGAATTATGGGAAGTTATACTAATTCTATAGTTAAGTTTACGTTGTAATTTTTTTAATTTCTGCAATTAAAGACCTCATTTTTCAAAGCGATGGGGTCGATTTGTTTTAGTTGAATCAATTGTCGTTTCTTAATTCTTTCTTACCTTTGTGTCTTTAACGGGCACAACCAACTAAATGAAATACGTCGACGTCATACTTCCATTACCATTGGCTAATACTTTTACCTATTCTGTTCCCGACGAATGGGCGGAATTGGTACGCATTGGTATGAGGGTAATTGTACCGTTTGGCAAAAAGAAAATGTATACGGCGGTGGTATATCAGGTTCACATGGTTATGCCTACGATTTACGAAGCCAGGGATATTGTTTGTTTGCTGGATAATGCTCCTATTCTGCGTCGTCCGCAAATGAAATTTTGGGATTGGATTTCGTCCTATTATCAGGCTTTTTTGGGCGATGTATATCAGGCTGCAGTTCCGGCCGGTCTGAAACTGGAGAGCGAAACTAAAGTTTGTATCAATCCTGAGTTTGAAGCCGAAACTGTACTTTCCGATAAAGAAGAAAAAGTATTGATAGCTTTGTCCGAAGGCAAGCCGGTGACTATAACCGAATTGAACAAAGTCACCGAAATGCGTGATGTAATGCCCACATTAAACAAGTTACTTGAAAAAGGAGCGGTCGAAATCAGTGAAGAATTGACTGATAAGTTTCGCGCAAAAACCGAAACCTTTATCAGAATTAGATCCGAAGCTTTACAGGAAGATAAGCTTCGGCGGATTTTCGATGACCTAAGTCGTGCCAAAAAGCAGTTGGAAGTCCTGATGAAATATATCGATATGTCAAAATGCCTTATTCCAACAAAACAACTTGAAGTTTCCCGAAAAGATTTGCTCGAAAAGTCGGGCGCATCTACATCTATATTGAGTGGATTGATTGAACGTGGCATTTTCGAAATATATTTGAAAGAAGTTGGACGACTCGATTTTTCCGAAGTTCAAACCGCCGAAGTATATCCCTTGAATGAGTTTCAGCAAACGGCTTTTAAAGAAATTGAGAAGCAATTCGTTGAAAAACAGGTTATTCTGTTACATGGAGTCACATCCAGTGGCAAAACTGAATTATATATTCATCTTATAAATAAGGTACTGTCTGAGGGAAAGCAGGTTTTGTATTTGGTCCCTGAAATTGCGCTTACTACTCAACTTACCACCCGTTTGAAACGTGTTTTTGGGAAACGATTGGGCGTTTATCATTCCAAATTTTCTGATGCCGAACGAGTTGAAATTTGGAACAATGTGCTGAACGACAAAAGTTATGATGTAATTATCGGTGTACGTTCGTCAATTTTCCTACCTTTTCGCCAGTTGGGTTTAATCATTGTGGACGAAGAACATGAGTCGAGTTACAAGCAATATGACCCTGCACCACGTTATCACGCCCGCAATGCTGCCATCGTTTTGGCTTCTATGCATGGAGCAAAGACGCTTCTGGGGACTGCTACACCTGCAATCGAAACCTATTTCAATGCACAAACTGGAAAATTTGGCTTGGTGGAGTTGAATCAACGTCATGAAGATATGGCTATGCCCGAAATTTTGGTTGTCGATACCCGAGAGGCCTATCGAAAAAAGCAAATGGAAAGTCATTTCTCGGATACCTTGCTTGAAAAAATTGCTAAAGCACTTCAGCATAATGAGCAGGTAATACTTTTTCAAAATCGTCGTGGCTACGCACCCTATATAGAATGTAAAGCTTGTGCTTATGTGCCGCATTGCAAAAACTGCGATGTGAGTCTTACCGTTCACAAAGCTTTTAATGCACTTACTTGCCATTACTGTGGTTATAATGAGCCGATCCCGAATATCTGTCCGGCTTGTAAAATGCCCGGAACACTTTCTACAAAAGGGTTTGGCACAGAAAAAATTGAAGATGAAATTCGACTGATATTTCCTGAGGCTCGGGTTTCCCGCATGGATTTGGATACAACCCGTTCCAAAAAGTCTTATGAAAAGATTATTTCCGATTTTGAACAACAAAAAGTGGACATACTGATTGGTACGCAAATGGTGTCGAAAGGCCTTGATTTTGAGTGTGTTTCGTTAGTGGGAATTCTCAATGCCGATAATATGCTCAACTTCCCTGACTTTCGTGCGCACGAGCGCGCATTCCAATTAATGGCTCAAGTTAGTGGAAGAGCAGGACGTAAAAATAAGCGAGGAACAGTAATTTTGCAAACCACCACCACCAAACACGCAATTATAGGGCAGGTTATTCGAAACGATTATCAGGCTATGTTTGCCACGCAATGTAAAGAACGCAAACTGTTCAGGTATCCACCTTTTTTCCGCATGATACAAATTGTAATTCGTCATCGCGATCCTAATATCTTGAATCAGGCTTCGTTCAGAATGGCAGCCGATTTGCGCGCCGTGTTCGGAAATCGGGTTCTCGGTCCCAATATTCCTGCTGTTTCGCGTATACAAAATATGTACATTAAACACATTTTGCTCAAGTTTGAAGTAGAAGCTTCTGCCGAAAAGGCCAAAGAGATTCTCCGGCAGATTACAAATCAGATTATTTCCGAACCGAAATTCAAGGCTTTGTGGATAAATCTGGATGTTGATCCAATGTAATCTCTTTCAATTACACCCTCAAATTTAGTTATTCCTGCGAAATTTAGTTACAGGTTGATACTTTTTCTATCATAATTAAGCCTATTTTAAGAGAATAATTGCTGAAATTCTTTGTTGATAGTGCTTTGAATAAGTTTCAATTTGTAATGATTATTCTTAATATATTGTTATTTTACGACTATTTGATTTACTCAACATTTTTTTTCAAAAATATATTGGCTTTAAATCTATTTTATATCAGGTAGTTAGAAGTAATAGTATATTTTATATCAGGATTATTTCAATAAATGATTTGTTTTATAATAAAAAAGTATCTACTTTTGCACCCGCTTTACAAGAGAGTCCTGTTACGTTTCTGGTTGAAAGAAGGTTGTTAAAAGGGCGTTTTTTAAAATGAGGGATTGACAAATTAGAAATTAAATAGATATTTTTTTAAAAAGTTTTGGTAGTTTAGAAATTTGGATTACCTTTGCAGTCCGTTTCGCTCAAATTTTTTCGAAATGAG
>CAIUTB010000152.1 GCA_903901975.1 uncultured Bacteroidales bacterium | reverse complement strand
TAGGAGTCTGGTCCGTGTCTCAGTACCAGTGTGGGGGACCTTCCTCTCAGAACCCCTAATGATCGTTGCCTTGGTGAGCCGTTACCTCACCAACTAGCTAATCATACGCATGCCCATCTGTAAGCCATAAATGTTTAACCATTCACCCATGCAGGTAAATGGTATTATGCGGTATTAGTCCGAATTTCTCCGGGTTATTCCCCTCTTACAGGTAGGTTGCATACGTGTTACTCACCCGTGCGCCGGTCGCCACCAAAGTATTGCTACTTACGTGCTGCCCCTCGACTTGCATGTGTTAGGCCTGTCGCTAGCGTTCATCCTGAGCCAGGATCAAACTCTTCGTTGTATCTTTTTATTATTTGCTCGGATGCTATCTCTTTTTTGATTTATTAGAAAATTGACGTGGTATAAAAAAAAAATAATTTGATTCTCTGTATTTAACTGCCAACTTTTAAAGGTCAACGGCAAACTATAGAAAATCTCCCATTTGTAAAAAATGTTCCCTTCCTTATACTACATTATTTGTTGTTCATGTATTTCCAAAGATCGATGCTTGACAATTTCCAATTCTCAATTTTGCAATTTCAAATTAGTAAGACCACTTCACAGTGATTTGTTTATCAAGACTTCTTGTGTGATTATCTAATCGCTCCCGATTTGATAACTTGTTTTGTTTTACTCATTTCGAAAAAATTTGAGCGAAACGGACTGCAAAGGTAATCCAAATTTCTAAACTACCAAAACTTTTTAAAAAAATATCTATTTAATTTCTAATTTGTCAATCCCTCATTTTAAAAAACGCCCTTTTAACAACATCCTTTCAACCAGAAACGTAACAGGACTCTCTTGTAAAGCGGGTGCAAAAGTAGATACTTTTTTATTATAAAACAAATCATTTATTGAAATAATCCTGATATAAAATATACTATTTATTTAAATAGCTGATAATAAATTGAATCACAATGAAATTATTTTTAAATTATTATTTAATCACCAATACATTTGTCGAATAAGTGCTATTTTAAACTGAAAAAAGAATCTTTCAAAAGCAAATTTTTCTCCAAAAGCAATGGGGCGAACAAGAATTTTCGGTTATAATATACAATGGAATTCAATCCAATAATTGGATTATCAATACAAAATAAGCAACAAACGTATATTTATTAACTTATTTGAGCAGAAAATTATTAAGATAAGCACTATTTGTTGATTTATTTTTTTTAATTCAAAGGATAAAATAAATCAATTTTGGGATTTATTTTCATTCCCATTGATTAACCGTGCGATATTTGGAAGGTGCATAATAATAATGAGAGCTGAAGAAAAAAGGAAATACACAAAAAGCATGGTCGATTTATGAATCATAAATTCACACACCGGAAGTGTTACGGACAGGCAAATGGAACCCAAAGACACATATTTCGTGCTCAATTTAACTATATAAAAAACTAAAACAGCAACCAGAACGGTAATTGGACTGAGTAAAATGGATGCTCCCAGCGTTGTATTCACCCCTTTGCCACCTTTAAAATTCAAGAATATGCTAAAGTTATGACCCAAAATAGAAGCGAATGCAATCTGATAAATATATGTTTCACTAAATGTATAGCACTTTGTATATTGAAAAAGTAGGATTGTTGCAACCGACAGAAGTCCTTTCAGCATATCGCAAACTTGAGTCAAAAAGGCAATTTTAGCTCCAGCTACACGTCGAACATTTGTAGAGCCTATGTTCCCACTTCCTAGCTCACGGATATTCTTTCCGGCAAATTTAAGTGTAAAAAGATACCCAAATGGTATAGAGCCAAAAAGATACGCCAACAATATCAACGATATTTCAACTATAATTCTCATTTAAAATAAAGATACAGAAGAAACAACACGAAATACAAAGCCAGATAAAATCGGTAGAAATTCCTGAATTTCAGATAAGAATGATTCTCCGGATAGATATTTCCAATTAAAGCTTTGATTTCTTTCAGAAAGACCGGTTTAATATTAATAATCCAACTATTGGTTTGATAAACTATTTTGCGGAATTTACTACGATACATGCTCAGGGGTAAACCCCATACAACAAAAAGTATTAACCAGAGATTATTAAGAATGAATGTCATAGTATAATTTTGTATTTATTTTTTGGGAAACCAGGGAAGAAATGAACTTGTCCGCTTAATATAATCTGTATATTCAGGCTTTTGAACTTTCAATGATTTTTCGAGCAAGGCGACCCCGGAAACTTTTATAATCAACAATGTCATAATTACTGACCCTGCAACTAAGCCAAAGCTACCTGCTGACAAACAAAACAAGGCATAAGCCCACCAAACCGCAGAATCACCAAAATAATTGGGGTGGCGTGTATAATGCCAAAAACCCCTATTAAGCACTTTTCCCTTATTTGAAAGATTTGATTTAAATCGTGCTAATTGCATATCGCCTCCGGCTTCGAAAACAAACCCAACAAGCCACACAATTACCGCTACGTAATCAATAATACTTAATTCGTGAGAAGTTGAATAACGATTCACGCCATATAATGTCATTGAAATAATCCACATCAAAATACCCTGTAGGAGGAATGTCTGGAAAAAGCTTATCCACCAGTAATTTTTCTCTCCGTATTTTTTTCGAAATTCTTTATACCTGAAATCTTCTTCTTTACCAATATTTCTCCATGCCAAATAAATAGATAACCTTAACCCCCAAATGGTTACAAGCACCATAAGTATTGTTTTGGCTGCTGTAATATCAGTATTAATAAAATAAAATGTATTGACAGCAACAAAGCCTAAGCCCCAAAAAAGATCAACAATACTCGCATTTTTGAGAATCACACTGATAATCCATAAAGTGGACATCATAGCTAAAATCAGAAGAAAACCCTGAACAATTAATGGAATCATATATACTTTTTTTTAATATTATTAATCAAACAATAAAGCGACTGCAATTGTTCCGTTGCCTGCATTCATTCCAATTACCGGTGAGATATCAACTACTGAAACAGGTCTTTTGCCTGTTAGTTCGAGCATTTTTTGAATGTAAATATCTGCACCAGACTCATTATGAGCATGCAGTACAATATAATTCCACACTGTTTTTCCCACACTAATTTTCAGGATATGCTTCATTACCTTATTTATATTAGCCTGCTGACTAAAAGCCTGCCCAAATAAAACGGATTTCCCTGATTCGGCCATCGACACAATAGGTTTGACGTTCAGCAGATTGGCTATAAAGCCTTTTTGTTTGGAAACGCGCCCACCTTTTATCATATACTTCAGGTCTTTTACACTGACAAATATCTTAGCATCAGATCTCCACTTATTTGCAGATTCTACTATTTCAGAAGGTGACAAACCGGCTTCTATAGACTTTGCAATACGTAGGGTCAACAATCCCAGCGAACCTGAAAGGGTTTTAGAATCAATTGAATATACCGGTTTATTGAATTCAGAAGATATCTTTTCTGCAGCTTTTACGCTATTCTGATAGGTTCCGCTAAAATGCGAAGTAAGATGAATAGAAATAATAGCATCATAATGGGATGCCAAATGAGAATAGAGATTTACAAAGCTATGTTCGTTTATTTGTGACGTTTTGGGAAAATCAGGACTACTTTCCAGTAAATCGTAGAAATGATCGGGCGTTATGGTTACCTTGTCCAGATAATGATTATCTCCAAAATTGATATTCAACGGAAGGGTATAAATCTGATAAAAATCAATTAAGTCTTGCGACAAGTCACAGGTGGAATCTGTAACCAATGCAATATTCCACTTCCTATTGGTGGCAGCTTCATTTTGCTGAATCATATCGTCGGCCTTTTGAAAAGCAATTGTTCCAACATCTTTCAATTTATAAAACAATTCAGCCGGGTCATTTGTATGAATATGAATTCGGGTAAGGCTTTCAGAACCCGCCACAACTACGGAATCGCCATCTTTTCTAAGAAGATTCTGAAGTTCAGACCTTGTCACCTTCAGATTTTTTAGAATTGCCTCTGTACAATACCTGAACGTTATTTCACCCTCGTGTAGGTCTTCATCATGTAGCAAAACTAAAGTTTCATTTGGTTGTGATACGAATTTTCGAATATTATTGCTTCGTATAAATTCAATTATTCCCTCTATAAAAACGACAAACCCTTTAGCACCGGCATCAACCACATTAGTCTGTCGAAGTAATTTCATCATATGCCTCGTTTCTTCCAACGATTTATTCAAAGCTTCGAGCGATTCTACAATAAATTTACGGAAATCAGTTGATTTTGGATTAGAGGCAATTGATTCCGACCATTCTTTAATTACTGTAATCATAGTACCTTCAATCGGATCTGCAACAGCCTCGTACATGAATGGAATTGATTTTAGCACACTATCAACAAATTCCGAAACCGAAATAATTCCTTTTTCAGTTGTTCCAAGATTCATTCCATAAAGAAACTGAGCAAAAATTATCCCCGAATTTCCACGTGCACCCATCAATGCATTTTCAGCAATTCGATTCAGGGTTGTTTTATAGGATTTGTGTGGTGTTGTGTTATCTAACACAGAACGAATAGTGGATGCTAAATTAGTACCGGTATCTTTATCGTTTACGGGAAAAACATTGATTTTATTTATTTCAGCTTGTTGTTGGAGAATTCTTTGACCGCCTGCCTTGAAAGCGTAATATAATAGGCGACCGTCAAGTTGCGAGATTGGTTTATTTATCATTGAGCTGTATTTACAACAACAAACAGTATAAAGACAAATAAGTTTTATTTGAATGAGTATTTCAATACGGAATCGAGCGTATGGGGATACAAGAAAATGCCGTATTTGTGCAAGAGGGTATATTAACAGTAAGAGGGTGCCTTTTAGGGCACCCTCTTTTGAACACAATTACTATGTTAATATCTTATAATACTGATTTAGCCACCATGAGTTTGATTTGGATCTGTTTTAAAATGCCGGCGGTTAGCCTGCATATTACTGCTGTATCTTTCTGCTTCGGATTAATTTTCCAAACTGTTTTACCAATTTGTCCATTCTCTCCTACTCCGCAGATTGCTTATTGCAGCCACATCTGACTTCGATTCGTTTTTAACTTTACTAAATTTAGCTTGTTGTATGCAGTTTCTTTCAAAACCACTTGTTGACAATATCCAAATTGTATCAGATTTGTTTACAAACGATTGCTCGTTAGTTTTTTTAAACCTGTTGCTGCAAAGTTTGTGTTCCGCTTTATCTTCCTTTACGGTTTTACAGTCGAATCACTTCTACTCAAAGCACTCAAATCACCTGTCAATAGAAATTGAAATTCTGTATCAATATTTTCATTGTTTGACCAATAAAAATAGCGGTGGATGAGTTGCTGTTCGTTATCATTTCCAACATTCCGGGTTTACCACTATTTGCATAGCTCCAGATTTTGACAATATAGGTGTCTTTACAGTCACTTTGTTATTGCAAAATTACCCTGAAAATTGGTTGACTCTGATGCTTTTTACGGTTTCGCATCTGTGGATAGTTGCCTATCCCTTTAGCTCTCCGACAATTTATCCCTTCTCACGTCGGTCGAACGCCTACCCCCTGTTAAAGCGGTTTCGGTTTTTCCTGTGTTCTGGTATTAAATTTTTTGCATTCAGACCCACTGACTTCGTTGGCTTCATCTTATTAGCATAATCTCAATATCGCTATTAAGCTTTTACTAATACAGTTCATTTACTCTCGACTGTTTTACTCTGTTGGTAGTATTACCAAAAAATAAAATTCGTTCAATAATAAACTCATTTAAATTATTAAATACTGAACTACCGCGACTTTTAATTTTTTTGTACTGCTCGTCCGGAATTTTTTGAAACAAGTTCAAAACATTGCTGTTTCTACTTTTGTGACCGAAAATGAATATAAGTAACGAATTACTTTTTATAGAATTCCCTTCCCCGACTACCCGGCTTTCCTGTCTTAGAGACAGGGTTACGTTTTATTCAAACGCACCATAATTATATTTATAGAGTCTGACCCATTGGGAATTCTATTTTAGTAAGAGACCGTAAAACCATTAGCATTGTTATACATCTCATTGCTTACTTGCGTAAACAATTACGGAGATAACTTGTATTAATAGTCAGTTCGTTCTTCACATAAAATAAATTTGCTCCGCTGAATCTGGAGTTAATATTTAATTATTGACTTTTTTTGATGTATCAGTATTTCAAAGAACGCTCAACACGTATTTTGTGTTTTGAGTCGAAACTCATGCTGCAAATATACTATATTGAAGATGCGATTTGCAAGTTTTTTAGCCCGTTTTTGCAAACAACTTTTCAACAGAGTTATGAACAATTTAATGGTCTGATTATCAATATATAATAAAAGTAACTGTTCATAACTATAACACCTGAGTGAAATTACTTAATACTAACAATATACGAAATATATAATTCTTCCACCTTCGTTCTTGCCCAGGGTGTTTTACGCAAAAATTTCAAACTGGAATTGATGCTGGGATTTATGCTAAAACAATTTATACGAATCCGTTTATCCAGTTCCTCCCAGCCATAATAAGCCACAAGTTTCTCCAGTATGGCTTTAAGTGTAATGCCGTGCAAGGGATCTGTTGATTGTTCTGCCATAAATACTAGATACTGAGAACTAAAAACTGTTTTTCTATTTCGCTGCGCAGCCGGATTTTCAATTCTACCATATCAACCGCTGCACCGAGTTCTTTTTGCATCGAAGTTACACCTTTATCCACAAATCCGCAGGGATTGATATAATTAAAGTATTCCAGTTGCGTATTTATATTCAGCGCGAAGCCGTGCATGGTTACAAAGCGGGAACTTCGAACCCCAATAGCACATATTTTACGACAGGTGGATTTGCCCACATCGAGCCAAACACCGGTAGCACCATCCAAACGAGTGGAGGCAATGCCATAAGTAGAGAGGGTATTAATGATGGCTTCTTCAACATTGTGGATATATTGTTTTAAACCAAGATTAAAATTAGCCAGATCGAAAATTGGATAGCCCACTACTTGTCCGGGACCGTGATAAGTAATATCGCCACCCCGGTTGGTTTTGACGAACTGAGCATCTTTGGCCTGAAGCTGAATGAAATCAAGCAACATATTGTGTTCGTCACCGCTTTTACCCAATGTATAGACATGTGGATGTTCGCAGAAAATAAGGTAATTATCAGTAGCTTCATTCTGCAACTTTCTGGCGATAGTATCGTTAAACAGGATTTCCTGCTTTGACCAGGCTTCGTTGTATTCGGTTAATCCCCAGTCGAAGTATTGTATGCTGTGTTTCATAAAATTAGTTCTGTTGTCTTCGCCTATGTTTATGTTTTACAGGAGCTACAGTATTTTCGAAATTTATCTGTCCAATTTTATCCATTAAACTCAAAATATGCGCTTTGCGACGCTGAATATAGCCCGAAGGATGTCCGGCATTAAACCGTCGTGGATTAGGTAGACAAGCAGCAATGGATGCTGCCTGAGATCTGGATAACTGAGAGGCGTGAACTCCGAAATACTCCTGTGAGGCTGCTTCAACGCCATAAATACCATCGCCCATTTCTATCACATTGAGGTACACTTCCATAATGCGCTTTTTCGACCAAACAAGTTCAATCAACACCGTAAAATAAGCTTCCAGTCCTTTACGAACATAGGAGCGCTGTGGAAAAAGGAATACGTTTTTGGCAGTTTGCTGTGAAATGGTGCTACCGCCACGAATACGTTTGCCTTTCTGATTATGCTCAAAAGCCTTGGTCATATCATCCAAGGAAAATCCATAATGAGAAAGAAACAAATTATCTTCGGAAGTTACGACTGCCTGCACCATATTGGGCGAAATATCGTCAATAGACACCCAGGTTTTGCTGTTTTTTGGCATCTCGCCCTTGAATACAAATTCAACAGAACGTTGCACCATCAATGGAGTAACAATAACAGGCGTAAACCAATCGATTAAAACCCACACAATACTGATAACAATAGAGATAAGAACAAGGTTTCGGAATAATCTCCAGATACGAGCCACCCCCCACCCCCTAAAGGGGACTTTCGAGTTTGTATTTTTTTGTTTTGGTTTCATAGACATAGATTTCAAAGTTCCCCTTTAGGGGTTAGTTTAAACCGGACTCTCCAACGATCGTTTTCAAAATCGTGGCTTATAATTTCAAAACATCCCAGTTCAGAAGTATTATCCACATGCTGACCAATGCAGGCACAGGCATCGTAGTCACCCACACGGACAACCCGAAGTGTTTCAGATGCATCTTCAGGAAGTTTCGATAAATCAGCTATTTTCGAAGCATCTTCCCTACTCATTAATTCCTCATAGACCGGCAAATGACTGTCGATAACCTGATTTACGCGGTTGGTAATCTCAATAATCTGCTCTTCGGTAGGAGCTTGAGACAGCATATAATCGCATTTGCTTTTCTTGCGCTCAATATGCGCATTCACTGACCGACCGCAACCAAACATCCGAACCATAGTTTCGTTCAAAATATGCTCGCAAGTATGCATCGGTTCGCAATAGTCTTTTTTTGCTTCGTTGAGTAACGGTTCTTTCATAGGGATTTACAATTTTCAGTGCAAAGATAATTGTTTGTTTCAATTTATAGGACAGGAAAAAAAAGTAATGGTTCTTAACCAATAATAATCCGGCTGAACTTCACTTCAGAAATTCAGCCGGATATAATTTAGTTTGTTTTTTAAATAAACTTAATAACCCGGATTTTGTATCAAGCTTGGATTAGTATCAATTTCGGATTGAGGAATAGGGAAAACATTACGATAGGAATTAAAGTTAATTCCGGTTGCAACTCCAGCTTTCCAGTCCCAGACATAACTGCCAGAACCGCCAAATTGTCCAAAACGAATCAAATCAGGGCGACGATAGCCTTCAAAGAAAAACTCACGGGCTCTTTCATCAATGATATTTTGCAAAGTTAAGGTACTAAATACAGGAGCACCGGCTCTTGTACGTAAAGCATTTACGGCATCAATTGCTGAATATCCACTTATTACAACTCCACCACGCACAACAGCCTCGGCATAATTCATATATGCTTCAGCAGCACGCATTAATGGCACATCGGTATCTACAAACTGTAGATCCGATGTTGCAGCACCATCTGCACGAACATTGCTGTATTTAATTACCTGATAACCTTGATTGAAATTAGTTATTGTTGAAATATCCAAGGTACTGCTTAGTGATTTCTTATCGAATAATGCTCTTGCATCTTTCATACTGGCAAGAATAGCTGTTGTTAAGTCACTGGCATCTGTAAAAAAGGTCGATCCGGTAGGAAAGAATTTCTTAACTAGTGCAGCACGCGCTCTGTTACCTCCCCACCCGGCATTTGAGCCCCAGTTTGCCATACCAAATGTATGTGTTGAAGCTATAAGGAATAAGGACGAACCCCAGCTTCTGGAATTCACTCCATCGGTATAAATAGGGAAAATAATTTCGTTTGCGGCCTTGTTCACTGTTGAGCCATCAACTGATCCGGCATTATCAGCCATAAATAATTGTCTGAAAACTGGACATAAAGTATAGCCTGAATCAATTACCTTTTTGGAATAAATAGCTGCTGAATCCCAACGGGCAGTTCCGGTATATACCTCAGCGTTGAGATAGAGTCTCGAACGAAGCATCCAGTTTGCAACCTTGTCAACCCGATAGTATGGTTTTTCAGATGCTTTTGGGCTGTACATATCGCTTTCACATAAGAATAATTGTTTATTTATATAATTAAACAAGTCGGCACGTTGTTTCTGTCCGACCGAATTTTGAAGTATCTCAGCCTCCGTAAACGGAACATTACCAAACATATCAAGCAAATAGTAGTAATTCAAAGCACGAATATAACGAATTTCAGCACGTTGTTTTAATGTATTTAAATCACTCAACAAAGCTGTTTGAACAAGGAAATGATTGCATAAGAGCACATTAAAATACAAACGTTTATATAACCCGTTTAATTGTTCGAGTGAAGCTGACCAGGAATTAAAATTCAATTCTGGTATACCGGAGTCGCCCCATGCACAAATTGCTTCATCCGTTGTTAATTCATTCAAATTCCAGATCAGACGAACAAAGGAAGTTGATACTTCATCAATACCTCCAACATCCCCATCACCGGAAGGTTGTTGGTTACCGGTTAATCCCAATGTCGAATAAATCTTTTGGAAAACAATATCCTGTACGAATGGCTGAGTCGTGAAAACGACCTGATTGCCATATCCGGTACCAACACTATTCGTGGCATATGCTCTGACATAATAGGTAGTTGAACCGGTTAATCCTTTTAATGAGCTATTAAAATCTAAAGTTGGACCAGTTGCATTCTGAACATATTTTAGCAGATTATCACCTACTGTAGGGTTTGGCGAAGTACTCCAGCAAATTCCAAAACTGCTTAGAATTGTTCCTCCGAATGAGTTTACAGTACCACCACTTTGAGCACTCGATTCATATATTTTTAGAGCAGGATATGTGCTGACTACGGGAATACTTATATCCTGAACACAACGCACAGAAAAACCGTTAATAAAATCACTGTAATTTCGTGTTATTGTGGCAGAGTTATAATTAAGTATCCAATCCCATGCATTAAGGCTTGTATTTTGAGAGCTTGTCCACCAAATACCTGTCGTCATACCAATACTATTAAACGCTCCTGCTCCATCACAATATCCACCCGGTAAGGCTGTAAATCCGGTTTCATTGGTTACTCCGGCAGTAGTACTAAACCAGTCAGTAGTACTTTTTAATTTATCACCTGCAGTGGCTGTACCACCTAAAAAATCAACAAGTTGTGTCCATTCAGCATCTGTGGGCACATGCCAACCTGTGGGTGCAATATTAAGCGGATTACTTACAGCATACCAGTTATAGAGATGTCCGTATTTAATTCCATTTGAAGTATCGTTGTTGTAATCTCGTCGTCCACCGGTAGTTAAAGCAGCCCAGGCAGCATTATTGCTAATGCCGGGAATTGGATCAGCATTTCGGTATTTTGTGGTTCTCAGGTTTTCAACCATCCAGGTTTGCGTACCAATGTTGACAGTTGAGTAATTATTCAGATCAGCATCCTTACATGCTACAAAGTTAAAGTTTACGGTATGGTCAAAAGGAGAATCCATCAAGACGGTTGTATAATTTCCTGAAACTGCTTTGAAAAGAAGCCTGTCGCCGGTACCGCAGAACAGAGTTGTTATTCCTCCACCCGATTTGATTTTCTGTGAAACACTTGCAAGCGGTTTTTCATTGCCCGTAAAAATAATTGAGGCATTTCCCAGGTTAAGGGATTTACTAATCGTTTTAGCAGCATAGTTGTAGCCCTTGCCTGCTACCTGAATAATATAAGCTCCAGGGGGTAATGACAACATAAAAGAATTAGAACCTTCGAATAAAAACTGATTTATTCCGGCTACTTTCCGACCATCTACAGCAAAAGCATTTAACTGGGTTAGGCCAGCCTGTTTTGAATAGAATGTCAATGCGGTAGTACCGTTTGCCTGATTTGAGTAAAAGTGGATATTATCATCCAATGCATTCAGCGGGATGAGTGCCGTTGCATCTTTCAGATTCAACACATTTCCGGCAGGCACAATCACAGTGCTATTCAGTGTAAGATTCCTGACTGTCACACTCTCAATAGTTGTAACGGCACCGGTAGCCGTAAATGAGATAGTGTAATTAAAAGCGTAAACATTCACGCAGAAACTGAACATTAAAAATAATACGCTTAAGATCAACCGGGATAAAAAAGTTTCTTTTTTCATAATACTTAAATTAGATTGTTTATAATATTAAGATTAGCAAAATAATAACCGGATTATCAGATACAAAAACTTTTATCACTCGTACAGGACTTGGATTGCCAGGAGTGTGTCAGCAGGAGATGAGGGCTTCAGCCTAAGAGTTGCAAATATATAAATAATTTTAAAATATTATGAAAATATGACATTAAAATTCAATAATTATTCTTATTTATTTCAACGAATTAGAGTATGTCCGATATCACTCGTTTTTATTGAAAGTAGAAGAAAAGAGTGCAAAAAAAACAGAAAATTACCCGTTACTTATTTGCTGTAATTTATATAGTAAAACTCAATATTAGGAACATAAGTAAATCCTATGGGTATTAAAAGGGAAATGGTATGAAAAATCGGATGAAAATCCCATATGGAATTTCAGCCGAAATTATTAATTATATTGGCATCCATGGATGAATGTCAGTTCATCCTCTCGTTGGGTCATTCATCCCTGAATTACAATCGCTGAAGCTAGTCTGTAAAGGAATATAGTTTTTTTTTTGAACCCTATTTCCTATGTAAACTAAATCGGCTGAATTTCTTGAATGAAATTCAGCCGATTGGTATTAATTTGCAAAGCCGGAGCTTTGCTTTTAGCTGCGACGTAGGCAGATGGTACATGCCGATTAACGGCAGCCATACGCCGAACATCGAGCGTCTTAGTTACAGCTTACGCTCAACTAGGGGATCAAGTTTGTTATTTTAATAATCTTTCGGTAGCTTTTATTATTTGTTCTGAATAATGATAAATATCATCTAGCTTTGTTAATTCAAACTTGTTCTCCTTTTTATTTTCATCAATTATTCCGATATACTTTTTCTCATCATTAAACCAAAGTCTACAAATGGTTTGTCTAATTGTATCATCTAAAAGCACGCTAAAGAAATTTTGAAAATCTCTGAAATAAATTCTATTACTGTCAAATTTTGTTCTTAAAATTGATTTCACAATGAAAAAGCCTTCCATTTCCTCTTCTGTTGTGAAAATTTTGTTTTCCTCCTCTTTTGCTTGTTCTTCAATTTGTTTTACCTGTTCTTGGTCTTTTATGTTTTCCTTTTCTAGTGCAGACTTAAGTCTGTCACTAATAATATCACTAACAAACTGATTTAATGATCTTTTTACAATTTCGGTAAATTGATTCATTACTTTCTCAGTTGCTTTTCCTGTATAAACCTGACTAACAAAAAACTTTACAAAACTAGGAGAAGGATCATTAATCTCATTCGTTAAAATTGATTTTATCTCATTTGAGTATTTGAGTTCGCTGGCTGAATTTACAATACTATTCAAATCAAAATACGATTTGTGGAA
The DNA here is from genome assembly GCA_903901975.1 of uncultured Bacteroidales bacterium. Classification (GTDB taxonomy): domain Bacteria; phylum Bacteroidota; class Bacteroidia; order Bacteroidales; family Paludibacteraceae; genus Paludibacter. Next base: position 36,830 of record CAIUTB010000152.1, on the reverse strand, counting down.
TTTCTTTAATTCAAAAACAGTTTGTTCTTTCATATTTGTGAAATCAAATTCTAAGAATGGTTTTTCATCCATTTTATTTGTTTCAATCAAATCAGTAAAAAATCTGAACTGAATACCATTTGTCAAAAGACCAAATTTAGATTTCGTTGTATGAAAGTATCTGAACAGTTGGGAGTTATGGACATCTAAATTTTCACCCCACCATTTACACTCAATTAAAATAATAGGTTGACCTTCTTTCATAATTGCGTAATCAACTTTCTCTCCCTTTTTAATACCAAGATCTGCAGTAAATTCTGGTACAACTTCAAGCGGGTTGAACACATCATATCCAAGAGCTTGAATAAATGGCATAATAAAAGCGTTTTTGGTTGCTTCTTCGGTCTGAATTTGGTCTTTGAGTCTTACAACTCTTTCGCCTAGTTGCTTAATTTGATCTTTGAAATCCATGGCTTTAATTTTTAAGTTTAGTTTGATTATTGTATAATTCTTCTATTTTGTTTGTCAAGATATCTATTTTTTTAGTCAATACAGATACTTCGCTCCTTAGATCATCATTATTATCACTAACCATTGCATCTACAAAAATTGAGTTCACAAGAGACATTCCCAAAATACCACCACATAATAATAGTACACTGAAATAAAGTTTTGATAAAAAAGCAATTAATACCCCAGATCTTGAAGCTATTAAGTTAGGTATTTCATACCATCCTTCTACGGAAAATAATCTAAAGATTGAATAGAATGAATTTACTGGGTTATTAAAGTATTCAGGGGCAATTTCTCTGTATAATGAACATGTAACTAATGAAACAATAAATGTCAGCAAGAAAAATCCGGCAATAACAATGTATGAGGCTTTTAAAGCTCTTTTAATTGAAGTAATTAGTGGATTGACATTAGGAAAAAATCTTATTAGTCTAAAAAATTTGAAAACTCTGAATACCCTAAGAGTTAAAAATATATTTAAATGTAATGTGCTATCATTAAAGAAAATAATCCCCAAAGATGGTATAGATAGGATTACTAAAACAAAATCGAGCCTATTCCAATAATCAGAAATATAATTTGATAAACCAAACTCTTTTATTTTGACAATCATTTCGATTACAAACAAAATTGTAAATAATGACTCAAAATAATCAAGAAAACTTCCATTTAATTGAAACTCTTGTACAAATATCAGAATTGCATTTGCAATTACTAAACATAAAATAAAATAATCATTTAAGAATATCTTCTTTAATTTTTCCACGTCTTGAATTATAAATAAAATTAATATAGCAAAATAACATTTTGGCTAGAATAGCATATGAACATAAAAAAAGCGTGGGACATTTAACTGTATCACGCTCCAGAGGCCATCGACTGCCTAACTAGAATAATAAGTTAAAGCCCACGCCGTTTAGGCGCAGGCGTTTACTAACTTATTTCTTCTAGTTCAAAAAAGTGTCGATGTTTCTGGAACTGAAATAAAAGCTAACGCTTTGCAAATATGGATTGCCGCTGTCGCTACAGCGGGCGAGTTGTATTAATGAATTGCAAATATAAAGATAATTTTACAATTTCATTTGAAAGTCAAAATTATTCTTCAGTTATAAATCCGATTTTATTTCGGGGTTTTGAAATTAATTTTTGATCGGTATGTAACTCGGCTAAGGTTTGATTTATCAGCTCCATCTGCATACGGGTATCTTCGTTTATGTCGTTGTAGTCTGTAAAAACCTCTTCTATATAGGCTTTCAGTTGGTTGAGTTCGGCTTTTAGTTCAGAGATTTTATCGTTTGGATTGTTAAGCACCAACTGACGAATAGCAATAAATGTACGAACAAGTTGTATATTGACTTTTATAGCTATCGTACTTCTCAAAACTCCCGACAACATTGTAACTCCATGTTCTGTAAATGCATAAGGTAAAGCAGAAATTGGTCGTTTCGATTTCGATGTCATCACAAATTGTGATGACATACTTTGCCACTCATATTCACTTAATTTAAACATAAAATCATCAGGAAATCGCTCTATATTCCTCTTAACTGCCTGATTCAATACTCGGGTTTCAACTCCATAAAGCTCTGCCAAATCAGAATCCAGCATTACTTTTTGATTCCTGATGGTATAAATCTTATTTTGGATAATGGAGGGTTGGAGTTGTAAATTTTCATTCATAAATGGATTAGTAATTTTGGGTTGAAATAAAAGCTACTGTTTTCCAAATTTGTAATGTCGCTGGATATAGAGTGGACGAGTTGTTTTAATGAATTGCAAATATAAAGATAATTTTACAATTTCATTTGAAAGTCAAAATTATTCTTCAGTTATAAATCCGATTTTCTTTCGGGGTTTTGAAATTAATTTTTGGTCGGTATGTAACTCGGCTAAGGTTTGATTTATCAGCTCCATCTGCATACGGGTATCTTCGTTTATGTCGTTGTAGTCTGTAAAAACCTCTTCAATATAGGCTTTCAGTTCATTAAATTCAGCCTAAAGTTGAGTAATTTCACTCGCAGGTTTGCTAATGAGCGATTGACGAATAGCTACAAAAGCACGCATTATTCCCATATTTATCTGAATGGCAGTTTTTGAGTTTAACACACTGCTTAACATTGCTACTCCCAATTCAGTAAAAGCATAAGGTCTATTTCGTAAACCCATGTTTATCGAATTGGATATCACAATTTGTGATTTCCAATTTTTAAATTCTAAATCAGTTAACTGAAACATAAAATCTTCAGGAAATCTTTCAATATTCCGTTTTACTGCTTGGTTTAAAATGCGTGTTTCAACATCATATACTTCGGCTAAATCTCGATCTATCATCACTCTTTGCCCTCGAATTTCGTATATTTTATTCTGAATTTGTTGTATTTGCATAGAATAAAGGTATAAATGACAAATTAAAAAATTAAAAAATTATTGATGCTTCGGGCAAATTATTTTTCAAATTGCAAATATAAAAAAATCGCAAAAACTGAGTAAAAAATATAGCAGAAAAAAAGGATAACCCGTTTCCGAATTATCCTTTTTCTATAGATTCAATCTTAATATCTTTTCTTGTAACCTCCACCTGAACTTCTGCGGTCACCTCCGCCGCCACCTCCTGATGGACGGCTGCTTCTGTCACCTAAATCGCGGTTACGCCATGGTTTGTCGCCACCACCGGCACTTGCTGCCGGACGTGCAGGGCGATCACCCCGGTCACTACTTCTGTCGCCACCACGATAGCCACCGCCACCACCTGAGCGGGATTCGCCACCACCGTAACTACTACGTTGACGATATTCCGGTTTACGGCTTCCACCTTCTTCAAACGATTTACTTCCTTTTGCTTCCGAAACAACATAATCGGTTTCACCGGCAAAGGCCAATACCACTTTTTCTACCTGATCGGAAAAAACATCGAAGAAAGTAAATTTATTGGTCACTTCAATTGAACCAATACTGATGGATTTGTCGCCCGTGACATCATTAATGATACCCAGGAAACGTTTTGGATCAATACCTTCTTTTTCACCTACATTCATTTTCAACCGAACCTTGTTGCCGGGTCTGCTTCCGCGTTCTCCACGATCAGCTCTTTCAGGACGGTCTCCGCGTTCGCCACGTTCGCCACGTTCTGGTCTTTCGGCACGTTCGCCACGTTCTCTCACATGTTCGTGATAGTTCAAATCTTCGGTATCTTTGTAATAATCAAGGAAACGATTGAATTCCAGGGATACGAAACGTTTCAGAATTTCTTCTTTCGACAGGTCTTCCAACTGTTTCATAATCTGCGGAACATAAGGTGCAATTTGTTCTTCACTAACTTCCACATTTTGCATGCGGTCTATCATATAGAACAATTGTTTCTTACAAACTTCCAATCCGTTAGGGATTTGTTGTTGTTCAAAAGTCTTGCGGAGCATACGCTCAATATCTTTGATTTTGAACTTTTCCTTAGAGTGAATAATCGAAACCGCAACCCCTTTTTTATTCGCACGACCTGTACGACCGCTTCGGTGTGTGTAAATTTCCACATCATCCGGAAGGTTATAGTTGATAACGTGTGTCAGGTCACTAACATCAAGTCCGCGTGCAGCCACGTCGGTAGCTACCAGCAATTGAATATTACGGATACGGAATTTCTGCATGACCGTATCGCGTTGTGCCTGCGACAAATCACCATGCAACGCATCGGCATTGTAACCGTCGTGCATTAAATGATCAGCCACTTCCTTAGTTTCCTGACGGGTACGGCAAAATACAATTCCGTAAATATCCGGATTCAAATCCACAATACGTTTCAACACCAGGTAGCGTTGTTTTGCTTGTGAAACATAATAAATGTGTTCTACGTTTTCAGCTCCTGAATTCTTTGTACCAACGGTGATTTCCTCAAAATTCTTCATATAGCGTTTGGCTATATTGGCAATTTCTTTCGGCATGGTAGCCGAGAAAAGCATGGTACGACGGGTATCGGGCGTGCGTTCCAAAATGGTTTCAATATCTTCTTTGAAACCCATGTTCAGCATTTCATCTGCTTCATCAAGTACCAAAAAGTCAATACTTCCGAGTTCAATTTTACCGCGTTCAATTAAATCGATCAGACGACCCGGAGTAGCAACAATAATTTGTGGAGGGGTATCCAACTGGCGTAGTTGGGTACGAATGTCTTCGCCACCATACACCGGCACAATACGCATTCCACGCATGTTTTTGGAGTAGCCTTTCAGGTCGTTGGCAATTTGAATACACAATTCGCGGGTTGGGGCAAGCACGAGGGCTTGTACCTGTTTGCGACTGGAATCAATCATATTCAACACCGGCAGCCCGAAAGCTGCAGTTTTTCCGGTTCCGGTTTGAGCTAATGCAACTAAATCGGCAGTTTTCTCCAACATAAACGGGATGGCTTGTGCTTGCACGGGCATAGGTTGCTCGTAGCCAAGTTCTTCGATGGCCGATAATATATCGTCCTTCAAATTCAATTCTTTAAATGTCATTTGTTTGTTTTTAGCACACGTCTTTGAGCTGTTATCCGGCGAATTTTTCATTCTCTAATGAAAACGTGTACCATTTTGGTAAGCATACTACTATTATAAAGCAGTGAAATTCGGATAGTTACTCACAACGCGCAGTTGTTTTAAAATCGGGTGCAAAGGTAGTCATAATAATTGGATTCAGCACTAACCAATATAAACCTTTGTTTCCAGCACCAATTTTTTGTCGTATCTTTGTAGCTGCTTAAAATTGAATGTCACTGTGCATTCAACTTTCTAACTTTTTACTTTCAACTTTCAAACTAAATAAATATGGCTCTTCAATGTGGTATCGTGGGTTTGCCCAACGTAGGTAAATCTACTTTATTCAACTGTCTCTCAAATGCTAAAGCGCAAGCTGCAAATTTCCCATTTTGTACAATAGAACCTAACGTGGGTGTGATAACTGTTCCCGATGAACGATTGAATAAATTAGCCGAACTGGTTCACCCGCAACGCATAGTGCCTACCACCGTGGAAATTGTCGATATCGCAGGATTGGTAAAGGGTGCAAGCAAAGGTGAAGGGCTTGGAAATAAATTTTTGGCCAATATTCGTGAAACTGACGCTATTCTACATGTGTTACGTTGTTTTGATAACGAAAATATTGTTCATGTTGACGGAAGTATAAATCCGGTTCGTGACAAAGAAATTATTGATACAGAGCTCCAATTGAAAGACCTCGAAACGGTTGATAGCCGGATAAATAAAGTTCAAAAACAAGCTGCAGCCGGCGACAAACTGGCTAAAACGGTCTATGACATTTATGTTCAATATCGTGAAGCATTGATTCAGGGCAAATCGGCTCGTACTGTGAAACTTGATCCATTGGATAAAAAGCTGGTAAAAGACCTTTATTTATTGACTGATAAACCGGTCATGTACGTTTGTAACGTAGACGAAGCATCTGCCGTAAGCGGAAATGCTTATGTGGAAGCATTACGCGAATCAGTAAAAGATGAAAATGCTGAAATTCTAATTGTGGCAGCTGCTACCGAAGCTGATATTGCTGAACTGGAAACCTACGAAGAACGTCAAATGTTTCTGGAGGAAGTTGGTTTGAAAGAGTCGGGAGTTTCACGGTTGATTCGTGCAGCATATCATTTACTCGATTTACAGACCTATTTCACAGCCGGAGTGCAGGAAGTGCGTGCATGGACATTCGGAAGAGGTTGGAAAGCACCGCAATGCGCCGGTGTAATTCATACCGATTTCGAAAAAGGCTTTATCCGTGCAGAAGTTATTAAATACAACGATTTTACAAGCCTGGGATCTGAAGCTGCCTGTAAAGAAGCGGGTAAAATGAATGTTGAAGGGAAAGAATACGTGGTCACCGACGGCGACATTATGCATTTCAGGTTTAATGTGTAAGCTCCCCCAACCCCTAAAGGGGAGAAAGAAAAAATGCCGATAATCATGAGATTATTGGCATTTAATATTTTTTAAGAAAAAGTCTTTTCTTACTCCCCTTTAGGGGCTGGGGGTGCTACCCAAACATCTCAATATCTTCTTTGCTAATTGCCGTTCCTCCCAGAATTATTAATCGTTCCACCATATTCCGTAATTCGCGGATATTGCCCGTCCACGAACGATTTTGAAGCATTTCAACTGCTGAGTTTTCAAAAGCTTTTGGCTGAATGCCTTGTTCGCTGCAAATCAGTTCGCAAAAATGAGTAATTAATAAAGGAATATCTTCTTTTCGCTCATCCAAAGCCGGTACCTGAATAGGAATAACGTTCAGACGATGGAATAAATCTTCGCGGAAATTTCCCGCTTCGATTTCTTTTTTGAGGTTTTTATTAGTGGCTGCAAGTACCCTAACGTTTACTTTAATGCTTTTGTCGCTACCTACACGGGTTAGTTCATTTTCCTGTAACACGCGTAGTACTTTGGTTTGAGCCGAGAGACTCATATCGCCGATTTCGTCTAAAAAAATCGTTCCACTATCGGCTTGTTCAAATTTCCCGATTCGTTGTTTTATGGCGGATGTAAAAGCACCTTTTTCGTGACCAAACAATTCACTCTCAATCAGTTCCGAAGGAATGGCAGCACAGTTTACTTCCACAAAAGGTGCATCGGTGCGGTTGCTTCCTTCGAATAGCAGACGTGCAACGATTTCTTTTCCTGTCCCATTATCACCTGTTATGAGTACGCGTGCGTCGGTTGGAGCGACACGTTCAATCATCATTCTAACCTTTTGTATAGCTGCTGAATTCCCAACCATTTGATGCCTTTTGGCAATTTTCTTTTTCAGCGTTTTGGTTTCTGACACAAGCGAATTTCGTTCCAGTGCATTTCGAACGGTTATTAGCAATCGGTTCAGGTCAATAGGCTTGGTAATAAAATCAAAAGCTCCTTTCTTGATACATTCAACCGCAGTTTCGATGTTAGCATGACCGGAAATCATTACTATCGGAGCTTCAATTTCGCGTTCCATGAAATGACCGAGCAACTCGATTCCATCCATTTCGGGCATTTTTATGTCCGAAAAAATCAAATCAAAAGTCTGACTCTGAAGCATATCCAGTGCTTGTTTCGCATTTTCTGCTAAACTTATCTGATGTTTTTCAAATTCCAATATATCTTTCAGCGTGTTTCGGATGCTGCGTTCGTCGTCGATTACCAGTATTTTTGCCATTTTAACTACGAATTATACGAATTAAAAAAAACGAATTATACGAATTTTAGTTTATAAATCAAACCCAATATCGCGTCTAAAGTATTTTCCTTCGTATTGTATTTTTTGAGCATTAGAAAAAGAGACGGCTAATGCTTCGTCTTTTGTATTGCCATAGGAACTAATTGCCATCACACGACCGCCACTACTAACTATATTACCTTCTTTCTCTGTTGTACCGGCATGAAAAATGATACTATCCTCAATACTTTCAATGCCCGAAATTACTTTTCCTTTTTCAAATTCTTCGGGATAACCACCCGAAACCAGCATAACTGTAACTGCTGTGCGTTCATCAAATTCAAGCATTTTTTCATTCAGATTGCCGTGGGCAACACCTTCGAGCAAGTCGACAAAGTCACTTTTTAATCTGAGCATCACCACTTCAGTTTCCGGGTCACCCATCCGGGCGTTATATTCTATGGTGAAGGGTTCACCCTTTACTTTTATCAGTCCGAAAAAGATAAAACCTTTGTAAATAATTCCTTCGCTGTAAAGTCCTTCTACCGTTGGGCGAATAATTTGGTCTTCCACTTTTTGCATAAACTCAGCATTGGCAAATGGAACTGGCGAAACAGCACCCATACCACCGGTATTCAAACCTTTGTCACCTTCGCCAATGCGTTTATAATCCTTTGCTTCTGGCAGAATTTTATAGTTTTTTCCGTCTGTAATCACGAAAACCGAGCATTCAATACCCTCTAAAAACTCTTCGATAACCACCGTTTTGCTGGCAGCACCGAATTTTCCATCGAGCATGGCTTTCAATTCCGAAATTGTCTCATTCAAATCACTCAGAATCAATACCCCTTTTCCGGCGGCCAACCCATCGGCTTTCAGTACATAAGGTGCTTGCAGACTTTTCAGAAAGTCAATTCCTTCTGTAATATTTCCTGCTGTAACGCTTAAATATCCGGCAGTTGGTATATTGTGGCGGAACATAAATTGTTTTGAAAAATCTTTACTTCCTTCGAGCTGAGCACCTACCCTGTCAGGTCCAACAACCGGGATATTCTTTAAATCGGCATCTTCTGCAAAAAAGTTCACCACTCCTTTTACCAGTGGATCTTCAGGACCAACCACCACCATATCAATTTTATAATTCAATACAGCAGTTTTCAATGCCGGGAAATTATCGGCAGCAATGGGCAGATTGGTTCCCACGGTGGCTGTTCCCGGGTTTCCCGGAGCGATGTAAAGCGTTGATAATTTTGGACTTTGGGCAATTTTCCAAGCCATTGCATGTTCGCGTCCGCCTGAGCCAAGGAGAAGGATATTCATAGGGTTTTGTTTAGAATTTTGACTTGCAAAAGTAGCGAAAATTGAGCAATTTTCAAAACGAAATTAGGATTAGGAAATTAGAAATTTTGAGGATTTGAAAAACGGAGGGAAGAAATGAAGGATATGGAAAATATAAATAAGAGTGGAAAACTGTGTTTTGAAATTCTAAACCCCTATAAAAGACGAAAGGTAGCTTGCCTCACGGCATACTACCAATCTTTGTTAACCTTAAATCTAATACTATGAAAAAATCACGATGCAAAGATAAGTCATTATTTAATTCAAACCTAGTAAATGCGGACTAAAAGTGTGTTTTATAACATAATTTCTATTTTGGTCTACCATTTTAATGAATATATACCTTTTAACTTGAAATCCCGATATTTTTAAAGCATTTTTTGGATATTCAAATACTCTTAAACCAGTAGGACAAAGTTAGTTTTTTTAGTTAACATTTAGTCATGTAGTACAATTGTTTGATGACTGTAGCATTATATGCTACATTTTACTACATTTTAATCTGCTGATTTACAATAAGTTTGTGTTATTATATAAAATAATGTAATTAATACAGATTTAACTTGAAAAGACATAAGAATTGCGTATTTAGTAGAATTAATTATGCTTATATTTGCCAGACATAATCAGATTTTACAAATTTTAGCCGTAAATGTAGGAGAATATATGACATCTGATAAGTAATTATCTTTATCCTTTTTTCAATGAAAAAATTAGCTAAGTCCACAATAAGTGTAGCATTCGACCTAAATAAGTCAATGGATGAAACCGATGACCTGAAAAGATTCAACGAACAGGCAGGTGATATTAGTGAATGTAAAAAAAGAGAAATAGAGTATGCTCAAAAAGAGTTAGAATTCATCGATTTATTCGAAAATGCTCCAATTGGGTATCATGAAATTGATTTAGAAGGCCGTATCACACGTATGAATCAAACCGAGTTAAACATGCTTGGTTACACTTTTGAAGAGCTAAAAGGACAATTTATCTGGGAGTTAGGGGCGGATAAAGCTTTTTCGATAGAAGTGATAACGGAAAAGTTGAAAAAACATCAGATAAGTTCAACGCCTTTCGAAAGAGATTTTGTAAGGAAGAATGGAACGAAAATATCTATTCTTGTAATGGACAGACTTATTTATTCTGATAATGCCGAAGTAATAGGACTACGGTCATCAATTCAGGATAATACAGAGCGAAAACTTACTGAAAGAGCTTTAAAGGAAAAGGAAGCACAATATCATGCACTTGCAGATAATGGGATGGCACTTATCTGGACATCAGGTATTGATAAACTCTGTAATTATTTCAATGAACCCTGGCTTGAGTTTACAGGCAGAACCTTAAATCAGGAACTTGGTAACGGATGGGCGGAAGGTGTACACCCCGATGATTTTGATCATTGCCTGGAAACTTATGTCACAGCCTTTGATAAGCGCGAAGCATTTAGTATGGAATACCGTTTAAGGCATGCCAGCGGTGAATACAAATGGTTGATAGATATGGGTACTCCCAACTATAACAGTTTGGGTGAATTTATCGGATATATTGGACATTGCTTTGATATTCAGGATAAAAAAGCTGCACAGCATGAGGTTCAACGAGTAAGCAAACATTATCAGGCCCTAATCGAAAAATCACCCGATGGTTTTGTCCTTTTAAACAGCAATGGATTGTTTGAATATATCAGTCCAAATGCATTGAAAATGTTTGGATATGAATTAGTTGATTTGATTTCAACTCACCCCAATGATATTACTCACCCTGATGACTTAGCAGGGGTTTTAGTTCATCTGACAAAATTGTTAGAAGATTCGACTTATGTGCCAATCATCGAGTACAGGTTTAAGCATAAAAATGGTGAATGGTTGTGGATTGAAAGTACTATTAGTAATTTATTGGCCGACCCCAATGTAGAATCCATTCTGATTAATTTCCGGAATATCAATGATCGAAAAATTGCTGAAGAAAAGATTTTAAAAAACAAGAAATTATTAAATATTTTGCTTGAAAATAATTCTGTATTAATTGAAGATTCAGAAGTTGATATAGATTACGAAAACCTTTGTGAACAAATGAGGGAAATATCAGGGGCAAAATATGCTTCTTTTAATTTGTTCGAACCAAACGGACTTGATTTCAGAACTGTTGCCATGTCGGGAATGAACGATATTTATTCACGGGCAGCACAATTTATGGGCTATAATCTGAAAGATAAAATTTGGAAATTTGATCGGGTAAGGGATGAAAGTATAAAAGCGAATATTATAACAAAATTTGAAAATTTACCGGCTTTAATTGGGAAGGTTTTACCAAAAACAATTTCAAAAATAATAGAGAAGACGCTGAATCTGGGAGAAATAGCAATTGTAAATATCTCGAGAAAAAACAAACGTATCGGAGATTTTTGCTTGTACTTTGATGCTGTGTCCATTCTTCAAAACCCTGAAATTGTTGAACTTTTCGCTAATCAGGTAGCACTTTATGTCAATCGAAAATTTGTGGTTCAAAATCAAAAAGAAAGTTTGGAAAGACTTAACAGAGCAGAATTAGCGTCAAAAATTGGGCAATTGGGAATTTCATTTAGATACAAAGATAATGCTTGTGTCGGAGGGTGCGAATTTGTTATACGGGCTTGATAAGAGTTCATATAATTATGAAGATATTAAACAAATACCGCTGCCGGAATATCGCGCCATGATGGATAAGGCCTTAAAAAATCTGATTGAAAAAAATGTTCCTTATGATATTGAATTCAAAATTAAAACAGCTGATACTTCTGAGCTAAAAGATATTCATTCAGTAGCCATTTTTGATCAAGAAAAAGAGGTAGTTTTTGGCATTATACAAGATATTACCGTGCAAAAGAAGGCAGCAGAAACACTACTTCAAAGTGAAAATAAATTTCGGTCGATAACCGAACAAACAAAGGATTTTATTTCAATTGCAAACAATAAAGCTGAAATAATTTATGCCTCGCCGACAAGTGTCGACCTCTTTGGTATGAAACCGGAAGAAATGATTGGTCGGAATTTTTTCGAATTTGTTGCCGAATCCGATATTCCGAAAGCTTTAAATACGTTTAAAGAGAATCAGGAGATTGGACAAAATATACGAAATTTTGAGTTCAGACTAAAAAGAATCGACAATTCGATTTTCATAGCTGAATTAAGCAAAACAAAAATAGAATACAATGCAGAAGAAGGGATATTAGTCGTAATTCGGGATATTACTGAACAGAATGAGATTAATGAAAGACTTCGAACAAGTGAAGCAAAATTTAAGGCAGTGGCAGAATTATCACCAATTGCAATTTATGCATCAATTGGTACCGAACAAAAAGCAAGTTATATAAATGAAGCTTTTTATAAGATATTCGGCTTTTCGAAGGAGGATGTGCCAACAGTTGGGCAATGGTGGATAAAAGCGTTTCCGGACGAGAAATACCGCCAAAAGATATTTGATCAATGGTCATATAACATTGAACAAGCTGAAAAGAACAACACGGATGTTGCGATATTGGAATGTATTTGTACCTGCAAAGATGGCTCAGAAAAAATTATCGCCTGGGTAGGCAAAACGATTAGCGATGAATTCTGGGCATTTGGATATGATTTAACCGAACAAAAAAAATCTGAAATCATGCTGCAGGAAAGAACTAATTTTATAGAGAAATTAGTGAATCTTAATCCCGGAATGATTTATATTTATGATATAATGAATCGGCGATTTGTTTACTCAAATGATCGTATTGAAAGAGTGTTAGGATATTCGGTTCAGGAAGTTCAGGACTTTGGCGATGCGATAATGTCAAGCTTAATGCACCCCGACGACTATATTAATTTTAGAACTAAAATAGTGCCTGCCTATTCTGAATTAAGTGATGGAGAACAGATTGTCCATCAATTCAGACTGAAAAACAAAGCGGGCGAATGGCAATGGATTGAAAGCATTGAAATTATTTATTCCCGAAATGAAGACCAATCGCCTCTTCAAATTTTAGGAATGGGCTTAGATATTACTGACAGGTTAATTGATGAAAGAAAACTTACTGAAAGTGAACTATTTTTCAGACAATCACAAGAAGCAGCTAACATTGGTTCGTATCATCTTGACATGACAAGCGGTTTGTGGAGTTCGTCGGAAGTACTGGATACTATCTTTGGCATCGACAAAGAGTATGTCAGAAACCTGGAAGGTTGGTTAGAACTGTTAGCAGAAGAAGACAGAGAAATGATGAATGATTATTTTGCAAATCAGGTGCTGGGTCAGCGACAACGATTTAATAAAGAATACAGGGTCTCAAGGAAATCAGATGGAAAAATCAGTTGGGTATTGGGTTTGGGAGAGTTGACGATTGAAAACAATGTGATATCTGCCATGACAGGAACAATTCAGGATATTACGGAACGGAAAAAAATCGAACTGGAACTCAACGAAAAAATGGTCGAAATGACTCGTTTTTTCAAGCTGACGGTTGGAAGAGAACTTAGCATGATAGATTTGAAAAAAGAAATTAATGAATTACTTGTAGTTTCAGGGGAAAACCCAAAATATAAGATAGTGGAATAGATGCGAGCGACCGCTATTTGCGGTCTGTCGGATTTAATAAAGAAAGAATTAATGCATCCATTCGGTTATGACAGGGATGACGCTCGTACCAGTAAAAATGAAAGAAAAAAACCAACAAATAACTGATTTGCTTTTTCGATTACAGGGCATAGACCTTTCGAAATACGATGAACTGTTTTTGAATAAGGCCTTGCAAGCTAAAATTGCCGAAAAAAACTGTAAATCGGAAGCTGAGTATGTTCATTTATTGGATCAATCTGAGGCAGCTGTGACAGATTTTATTCATTCATTGTCAATTAGTTACAGCGAATTCTTCCGAAATTCACTTACATTTTCGGTGTTGGAGAAAATAATTTTGCCATCCATTATTTACAAAAATAATGAATCTAGCCGGAAAGAAATCAGGATTTGGTCAGCAGCCTGCGCTTCAGGGCAGGAAACCTATAGTTTGGTAATGCTTTTAAATGAATGTTCGCAGAAAGAAAATATAAATTACAGGATTTTTGCAACAGATAGTTCTGAAAATCAGATAGAAAAAGCAAAACAGGGAAATTATCAACCATTCGAGATAGGACAGTTGACTCAAAAACGATTACAGCAATGGTTCGACAAGCAAAATGATGGATATTTCGTGAAAAATGAATTGAAACGCCATGTTGAGTTTTCAAACTTCGACTTACTGGATAAACAATATTCATGTCCGCCTTCATCTATTTTTGGTGATTTTGATCTCATTTTCTGTGCCAATATATTGTTTTACTATAAACCTGAAATCAGAAAAAAAATTCTTAAGAAATTAAGCAAAAGTCTTTCTGCCAATGGTTTTTTGGTTACAGGCGATACCGAACGGGAAATGCTTTTGAAGTATGGATTTCGGGAAGTATATCCTCAGTCGGCAATATTTAGAGTTTGAAAGTTATCCGTTCGACGGCAAACAGTGGTCTAACGAAAAAAAAAGAAATAACGCCTCCATTCCGTAAAAAGGGACGGAGACTATAAAAAATAAAGATTATGAAAACAAAAGATTTAAATATCGGAACGCAATTGGGCATAAGTTTTAGTATTATGTTGCTTTTTATCATCTCCTTGGGGTTTATGGCATACCATCAGTCGAACCAATTACATGAACAGACCGAGACTCTTTATAATCATCCCTTGAAAGTGCGACAGGCAATTGGGGCATTAAACGCTGACGTGCTAAGTATTCGATTAAATGTAAGGGACTTTATGGTTGCGACATCTGAAATAGAAAAGAAAATGGCACAGGATGAGATGTTACTAAATGAAATTGATGTGCATAAACAAATTGAAATACTCAGGAGCCAATATTTGGGACCAATAAAAGATGTGGATGAAATAGAAGATAGTTTTGTAAAATGGAATCGTGCGAATAAAGAAAATTTAGATTTTGATATCAGGGGAGAGCATGAAAAAGTGATAACGAATCTGGCACCCTCAGGCTCGGTTGGTCTGTTAAGAGAGCGATTGAAGAAAGAGATAGGGGATGTCAACTTGTTTGCCATAAAAAAGGCAGATTCATTGCATTTTAGCTCCGTGCAATTGAAAGAAGGACTTGACAGACAATTGTTATTGTTGGTTCTTGCTATTCTGGTGTTTATGGTATTGATCAGCTATCTTTTAATCAGTAATTTCAGTAATTCTATAAAAGAAATTTCTGCTGCTACAAAACGCTTTAAAAATGGAGACTTAAATGCCCGAAGCAATCTGAATTCAAAAAACGAATTTGGAGAGCTGTCAAGCTCCTTTAACCTTATGGTTCAAGACATTCAGGATAACACGGAACTTCGCGAAAAAACAGCAGATATTTCCGAATTAATGCTTTCTCAGGAAGATCCTAAGAATTTCTTTGCATCATTACTTCCGGCACTTGCACACAAAACAAATTCACAACTGGCTGCCGTTTATCTGCTGAGCGATGATAAAAAACAGTTTGATCATTTCCATTCATTTGGGATGGATAATTCGGCCCGGAAATCATTTACGGCAACTAATTTTGAAGGTGAATTTGGCTCGGTACTTTCGACCGGCAAAATTCAAACGGTAGAAAGAATACCCCTGGATACCCGTTTTTTGTTTCATGCGGTAAGTGGAAAGTTGATACCACGAGAAATTATCTCCATTCCCATTCTCGCGGGTAAAGAAATAATTGCTATCATCTCTCTGGCAAGCATTCGCTCCTACAGTTCACAGTCAAAACTGCTGATTCACAATATTCACGCTACTCTGAGCGCGAGAGTTACAGGTGTATTAGCATTTCAAAAACTTCAGCTATTACTAAAAACACTTGAATCGCAGAATACCGAACTTGAATCACAAAAAAATGAAATGACTGTTCTGTCGGAGGAATTAAAAGAACAAAACCGGGAACTTGAAGTTCAGAAAATACAATTGAATGAGGCCAACCGCCTAAAAACCAATTTCTTGTCGAATATGAGTCACGAGCTACGTACTCCGCTCAATTCAGTCATTGCCCTTTCGGGGGTACTTAACCGACGGTTGGAAAATTTAATTCCGATTAACGAATACAGCTACCTGGAAGTGATTGAACGAAACGGAAAGCATTTACTGGCCTTAATCAATGATATTCTGGATATTTCGCGCATTGAGTCAGGGAGGGAAGAAGTTGAAATTACAAAATTTAGTACCAACGATTTGATTACTGAACTGATAAGCATGATTCAGCCTCAAGCCAAACAAAAAAACATCAAATTGATTCAATCGGAAATCAATCAAGCAGTTTCCATTAGCAGTGATGAGCACAAATGTCGGCACATTTTACAAAATCTAATCAGCAATGCAGTAAAATTCACCGAGAAAGGTCAGGTGGAAATATCGGTAGTTCAAAAAGAAAAAACAGTTGAAATATCAATAGCTGATACCGGAATCGGCATCTCACAAGGAAATTTGAATCATATTTTTGAGGAATTCCGACAAGCCGATGCCAGTACTTCCCGGCGGTATGGCGGCACTGGCTTAGGGCTTTCTATAGCCAAGAAATACGCCAATATGCTGGGAGGCAATATATTGGTTAAAAGCACACCGAATATTGGTTCTACGTTTACACTTTCTTTAGCCCTGGAATACGATGGGAAAGACATAATTCAGGAAGAATCGCTTAGCCTTGATGACCTGAAAATTGCTATGGATCGTTCGGAATATCTAAGCGATAAACCGAATTCAGCAAAAACGATATTATTAGTCGATGATAGTGAGCCGGCCATTATTCAGATGCAAGATTTCCTGCAACAATCAGGCTACGTGATTCAAATTGCACACAATGGAACAGAAGCACTTGAAATCATTGACCAATCAGTACCCGACGCCATGATTTTAGACCTGATGATGCCGGGTATTGATGGATTCACGGTGCTTGAAACATTACGAAATGCCGAACAAACAGCACATACTCCCGTGTTAATTCTGACTGCCAAACATATTACGAAGGATGATTTAAAAAACCTGAAACGAAACAATATTCATCAGTTAATTCAAAAAGGAGATGTGGACCGGAATGAATTACTCACTGCTGTCGATACTATGCTTCATAAGACGCAGCAACAAGAGAAGCCAGCTGTTAAACCGCTTCAAACAATAAATGGCAAACCAACGGTATTGATTGTTGAAGATAATAGCGATAATATGCTAACTGTAAAAGCTGTTATAGCTGATAAATATAATATACTGGAAGCTATTAATGGTGAAGAGGCTTTAGCGATGGCAAAGAAACACAGTCCCCATCTGATTTTAATGGATATTTCTCTTCCGGGAATGGATGGAATTCAAGCTTTTAAGAAAATCAGACAAATAGCACGACTAAATCATGTTCCGATAATTGCACTCACTGCCAGCGCTATGACTTCTGATCGCGAAACCATTCTGGCTCACGGCTTTGATGCCTATATTGGGAAACCAATCGTTGAAAAAGAATTCTTTTTTACTATTGACAACCTGTTGTATGGGACATAATTCTGAAATTCGGACGACCACTCTTTGCGGTCTGTCGGATTAACGGAAAGAAGATTAACGCGTCAATGCTGCTAAGACTGGATGAACACTAAGAAAGAAATAAATAAATTCCAACCCCATGGAAAACAAGCAAATAAAAATTCTAGCTATCGATGACAATTTCGATAATCTGACAACTATCGAGGCACTTATTGTCGAAGCAATTCCGCATGCCACAGTGTTTTTGGCGAATAGTGGCCTGGAAGGGCTGGAAAAAGCTGCAAGCGAATTGCCGGATGTGATATTGCTGGACATAATAATGCCCATAATGGATGGGTATGAAGTGTGTCGGGAGCTCAAATCGAACAGCAATCTGTCTGACATTCCGGTTGTTTTTGTAACTGCACTCCAGGGCAACAAAGAAAGCAGAATATTGGGTTTGGAAGTCGGAGCTGAGGCTTTTTTGTCAAAACCAATTGACCAAAGCGAACTGGTGGCACAAATAAGAGCCATGCTAAAAATAAAGCAGGCAATAGACTATAAGCAAAACCAAAACGAATATCTATCGATATTAGTGGAGGAAAAAACAAAAGAATTAAAGGCAGCAAATGTTTCAACACTCAATTTACTCGAGGACATTCAAAATCAGATTGAATCCCGTATTCTAATTGAACAATCGCTTCGGGAAAGCGAAGAAAAGTATCGGTTTATGGCCGAAAATACCAGTGATGTAATCTGGCACCTGGATAATAATTTCAGTTTTGATTATGTCAGCCCTGCTATAGAACAAATGCAAGGCTATAAGCCGGAAGAACTGATTGGAAAACATTTATTTAGCATTATGAGTGACGATGGGATTCGTCATATTCAGGAAGTGAGCTCAGGAGTCGTAGAAAAACAACAGAAAGGAGAATTACCCAAAGAAATGAAATTTGAGTATGAAGCTATTTGTAAGAATGGGAGTTGTATTTGGGTAGAAGTAAATGTGTCGATTCATTTAGATGATGGAATGAAACCAGCAGGTTTCCATGGGGTTACGCGCGATATTAGCGAACGGAAGAAAGATGAACTGGCATTACTTCAAAGTGAAGAAAAATATCGTTCGTTGGTTGAAAATTCACCCAATGGAATAGCCATTTATCAGGAAGGAAAATTTGTATTTGTGAATAAACCAGGAGTGGAAATGCTTGGTGGGTCAGATTTATCTGATTTTATTGGCAAGTCGGTTCTATCAACAGTTCATCCAGATAGTATGGATCTTGTTTTAAAACGATCCAAGCAAATTTCTCAAGGCACAAAATTGCCACCCATTGAAGAAAAACTTTTAAGACTTGATGGTTCATTTTTTTACGCACAAGTATCTTCGTTAGAAATAATATTTAATGGTAAACCTGCTATTCAGAGCATTGTTGCGGATATTACAGAGCAAAAGTCAGCAGCTGAACGATTAAAAGAAAGTGAAGAAAAATTTCGTGACATGTCCAATCTGCTTCCTCAGGTAGTTTTTGAAATTGATCTGGATGGAAAGATTTGCTATGTAAACCAGCAGGCTGAAACACTCTTTGGATATAAAATAAATGAATTAATCGGAAAGAATTCATTGATTGTACATGTGCCGGAAGAACATGAAAGAGTTAAAAAAGGTATAGCTTCTAAGTTCGCTAACATTCCTGTCGAGTATAAAGAATTCAGAATGGTTCGGAAAGATGGTTCGGAATTTCCAGGTCTGATTTTCATTAACCCAATAATAAAAAATAACCAAAAAGCCGGTTTAAGAGGAGTTATTGTTGATATAACTGAACAGAAAATAGCAGAAGCAAAAATTGCTCGTACTGCCCGTTTATATGCATTTCAAAGTCAGATTAATCAGGCAGTTATTAGTTCGAGAAATCAAGAAAGTCTGTTTGAAACCATCTGTCAGGTTGCTGTTCAATATGGTGAATTCATAATGAGCTGGATTTCAGTTTATGATGAAGTTGAAGGAAAACTAAAACCTTTTTGTTATGCCGGTTTTAACGATGGATATATTGAATCATTGAACATTACACCCGGGGATGAAAAAACAGGAAGAGGCCCCACCGGATTAGCTTATTTTGAGGACAGAGTCATATTCTGCAATGATATAGCAACTGACAAGATGATGAAACCATGGAGGGATGGGGCGTTAAAGCGCGGATATAAGTCATCTTTTGCCACTCCAGTTTCAAGGAAAAATAAACGCTATGCAACTTTCACACTGTATGCGTCTGAAAAAAATTACTTTCAGGAAGATGAACAAAAATTATTGTTGGAAATAGCTAAAAATATCTCATTTGCCCTCGATGTATTTGATTCCGAAAATGAAAGAAAAGCCTCTGAAATTGCGTTGTTTGAAAGTGAATCAAAATATCGCAACTTAATGGATAATTCTCCTGAAGGAATCACGATTTATGTGGATGGGAAAGTAACATACATAAATAAAGAGGCATTACGGTTGATGAGGGCAAATGATGCCAGTGAATTGTTGGGCAAAACAATTGTTGATTTTATTCATCCCGATAATGTTGAGTTGGTACTCGAACGAATGAAGCTGGTGGCAATGGCTCCTGTTAATACAATTTTACCTTCAGTGGAAGAGAAGTATATACGCTTAGATGGAACTGAAGTATTTGTGGAAATAAAGGTAATGCCAATTCTATATGAAGGACAACCGGCAATTCAATTAGCCGGTCATGACATAACTGATCGAAAAGAAGCAGAATTTGCCCTTGAAGAGAGCAGACTAGAGTTACAAACTATCTACGATAATGCGCCTGTGATGATGTGTGTAGTGGATGAAGAAAGGCGTATTCTGTTTGCCAATAATGCATTTACGGTTTTAACCGGTATTTCTGAAGACATTATGAAGGGAAGTGCTGTTGGAGGAGTGGTTGGCTGTATCAATTCGTTTGACGATTCTCGTGGATGTGGTTTTGGTCCGAAATGTGGGACTTGTACCTTGAGGATGGCCATGCAAAAAACATTTAATACCGGCCTTGGTCAAACAAATGTGGAATATCAGTCCACCTTAGAAATTGGAGGTGTTTCCAAAAATATATCTTTACTTGGGTCAACATCCATAATTAACAATACTGGTTCTAAAAGACTTCTGATGTGTCTGATTGATATTACCGATCGAAAGTTGACTGAAGAAGCCCTACAAAAAAGTGAAACGCTACTTCGTGCCTTTATCGATAATTCGCCTTTCGAAATATGGGCAAGAGACGTAAACAGTGTAGGAATTCTTGAAAATAAAAAATTGACTGAACATTACGGTTCAATAATTGGTCATTCAACATTAGATGACCCCCGGATTGATAATGAAACAATTGAAATGTGGGAACGAATTAATGCCCGTGTTTTTGCTAATAAGATATTGGATGAAGAATATGAGTTTAAGGTGAATGGAGAGCCTCGACAATTTCAGCAAATAGTTTTTCCAATCAATAACATGGGTAAAATTATTGGAATTGCAGGTTTTAATATTGACATAACTGATCGGAAGGTATCTGAAAAAGCATTAATTGAATCTCAGGAACAATTAGCCAATTTTGCTGGTCATCTTCAAAAAGTAAGAGAGGAGGAAAGAGGGAATTTGGCACGTGAAATTCACGATGATTTAGGTCAGATTCTCATTGCCATGAAAATTGATATAGGACTGCTTAAAAATAGTGTGAAGAAAACTATTCTTCCTGCTGAATTTGAAATTCTGAGAAAGAATTTTGAAGATCTGAACAAGCTTATTGATAATACACTCAAATCAGCCCGTAGAATTATGACCGACCTAAGGCCCGAAGTTCTTGAAATACTGGGCTATATTGAAACCGTAACTCAATATTTGATAAGCTACGAGGAACGAACTAAGATCGTTTGCATTTTTACAAATAATGTAGAAAATCTGGAATTGAATACTCAACAGTCTGTTGCACTGTATCGCATTGTACAGGAAGCACTTAATAACACGGCAAAGTATTCAAGAGCCACAGAAGTAAATATTATTCTGAATCAAGAGGATAATTTTCTCACGCTCGAAATATCAGATAATGGTGTCGGTTTCGATATGAAAGACCCCTTGAAAAGAGATTCGTACGGATTGATGGGAATGAAAGAAAGAGTTATCCTGCTCGAAGGAAAACTGGAAATTTTGAGTGCGCCCGATTCAGGTACTCTTATAAAAGTAATTATTCCGTATTCCCCATATTCATAGCAGCTATAATCCAGCTAACTTTATTCCCTTTCTCTTTCCATCATTGAATAAATCATTCAATGATGGATTTTTTTATCCGTCAAGTTAATAAAACATAAATAAAACATATTTATTGAATACTTATGCTAAAAATAAATACTGATATTAATCAGAAAGAGCTTAGTTGACAAGAAAAAAATTCAAATGCATGTGGTATAATATACTACAATATCAATTTATGAGCCGGAGCAACCTTTTCCGCTGAA
Source organism: uncultured Bacteroidales bacterium (assembly GCA_903901975.1). GTDB lineage: Bacteria > Bacteroidota > Bacteroidia > Bacteroidales > Paludibacteraceae > Paludibacter. The sequence goes on along the minus strand of CAIUTB010000152.1, from coordinate 14,831 downwards.
ATAACCAAACTTACATTATAATCGAATAAATAGAAGCTCAACTTACTCAATTTTATGTAGACTATTAAGTAGATTTTTCAGCCCGAATTAAATTCTTTCGAACCGTGTCGTAATTATTTTAGCGTTCCTACATGAAATGCTACATATACCTAATTATCAATACTTTAATTATTATGACTACATTTGAACACAAATTCAATAAGCACTTTCAGGTTCAATCCGAATTCTATTTCAATACTGCGATTAAATGCCTGTTTATAAGTGAAATACAGATATTTTGATTTATTTTTAAATAATAAAATTGAATCAAAACTATATTCTCAAAAAATGAAAATTGAAGACTACATTCCTTATCCAATAACTGAACCGCAAGAAGTTGATGTTCAGTTTACTGACATATTCAATATTGACGAAATTCAACGATTGCAGGACTTGTTTAGTAATGCTACAGGAGTAGCATCAATAATCATTAATACCGACGGAACAGCAATAACGGGTGCCAGTAATTATTGTACTTTGTGTCAGTTAGTCAGGAGTAATGAAAAAGGATTAGCTAACTGTATTAAATCTGATGCAGGTATTGCCAATGAAAATCCAACAGGAATTGTCGTTAAACAATGTTTGAGCTCCGGTTTGTGGGATGCCAGTGTCGGGATTAACATAAACGGAAAACAAGTCGCCAGTTGGATTATTGGTCAGATCAGAACTTTTGGAGTTGATATTCCAAAAATTATGAATTACAGCGACGAAATTGCTGTAGACAGGGAGAAATACCTTGAAGCACTGAATCAAGTGCCTTTTATGTCAATCGAAAAATTTCAGGATATTGCTAAATTGTTAGCGCTTTTCACAAATGAAGTTTCTGAAAAAGCATATAGAAATTATCAATTAAAAAAGGATATCGAGGAACAAGAGCATATTAACGAATTACTTTTTAAAAGTGAGGAAACACTTACAACAACATTCAATTCCATTGGCGATGCCGTAATTACTACCGACACAGAAGCTAACATATTGACTATGAACCCGATTGCAGAGGCAATGTCAGGTTGGGATTTGGCCGATGCTCTGGGAAAACCATTGAAAGAAGTGTTTAGTTTGATTAGTTCAAAGACGAATGAGCCGATTGAAAATCTAGTTGAGCAAGTGATTCGAACCGGTAAAATTATTGGATTAGCTAATCATGCTTTATTAATTTCGAAATCAGGACAAAAATTATATGTTTCGGATAGTGAAGCTCCAATTCGGAATAAAGACAAAGCTATTTGTGGAGTAGTTCTTGTTTTGTCAGATGTGACCGAGAAACATGAAGCAGAGGAGGCTATCAGACTTAGTGAGTTAAAATACCGCGGGTTGATAAATAACCTTAACACGGGAGTAGTGGTTCATGCCGCCGATACATCCATCATTCTGAATAATCCTCAGGCCTCTGTCATTTTAGGCTTAAGCACCCAACAAATGTTAGGATTAAAAGCGATTGATCACGAATGGAAGTTTGTTTCCGAAAATGAAAGTCCACTAGCATTGAATGAATACCCGGTAAATACAGTTAGTCAGACTAAGAAGCCTATAAAAGATCAGATTATTGGAATATACCGACCTGAAACGAAAAATATTCTTTGGACTAATGTCAACGGATTTCCTATTTTTAATTCAAAAAATGAAATTAGCCAGATAGTTATCAGTTTTGATGATATAACAACTCAAAAAACAAATAGCGACAAACTTAAAGAGAAAGAGTTGTTTCTTCTTCATACACAGACTATTGCAAAATTAGGATCTTATGTTCTTGATTTCAACAGCGGGACATGGGAAAGTTCCGAAATGTTGGATGAGATTTTGGGAATAGAATCAACTTACGATAAGTCTGTCAATGGGTGGTTATCAATAATTCATCCCGAATGGCAAAATACAATGGATGATTACTTTGTAAATGAGGTTGTTGGGAATAAACAATACTTCGACAAAGAATATCAAATACTGCGAATAAAAGATAAAAGCTTGCGTTGGGTTCATGGCTTAGGTGAATTAATATTTGACCAAAAAGGGGAACTTGCGAAAATGGTTGGTACTATTCAGGATATTACTGAACGTAAGCTAAATGAAGAGATAATCCTGAAAAGTGAAGAAAAATACAGAAGCATTTTCGAAAATATACAGGATGTTTTTTATCAGGTTGAATTATCAGGAAGAATTATTGAAATCAGTCCCTCAGCTAAAGCTTTCGGCAGTTTTTATGATTTTACAATTCCAAATCAATATATTCATGATTTATACGCAAACCCGAATGACCGGATTAAATTTTTAGAGTTGATAAATAAAGATGGAGAAGTCCGTGATTTTGAATTGGATCTGAAAGGTCATGATGGCACATTCAAACATGTTTCTATCAATGCAAAATTGATTTTTGACCAGCAAGGAAATCCGACTCACATCGATGGTGCACTCAGGGATATCTCAAAACGAAAAATTGCACAGAATGCTTTAGTAGAAAGTGAAAAATTCCTCAAAGAAATTCAGCTAATTGCCCATATTGGTAACTGGACAGTAGATTTGCAACAAAACACCTGGATATGCTCGGAAATTTTGGACAAAATTTTCGGGATAGATGATTCAATTGAAAAGAATTTTAAGACATTGGCTTCCATAATCCATCCGGAGTCGATTACAGAGCTGTCAGATATTTATGCTAATGAGTTTAGTCCTTCAAAAACAAGCTTTGATAAGAAATTTAAAATCATCCGGTTAAATGATAAAGCAGTGCGTTGGGTACATGCAATAGGTGAGCTAAGGTTTGATGAAAATAACCGGCCTAAACAGATGATAGGAACTGTACAGGATATAACTTTACGAAAAAAAGATAAAGAAGCTTTACGACAATCGCAGGAAGAATTGAAAAATTTTGCATCGCATCTTCAAACGGTTAGAGAAGAAGAACGAAATATTCTGGCTCGTGAAATACACGATGATTTAGGTCAAATTCTGATTGCCATGAAAATAGACCTGGGTTTGTTACGGAAAAGTACACTCAAGACTGTTCGGGAGGATAATTACAATGACCTGAATACCAAATTTAAAACGCTGAGCATGCTGATGGATAACACGCTTATGTCGGCCCGAAGAATAATGACCGATTTACGACCCGAAGTGCTTGATATGATTGGGTTTGTTGAGGCGGTTAAACAGCACCTGTACAACTTTCAGGAACGGACCAAAATTAATTGCAATTTTGAGACCAATACTTCAAAATTGGTACTCAATTCAGAACAATCAGTACCCTTATTTCGTATTGTACAAGAAGCCTTAAATAATGTGTCAAAGCATTCGAGAGCTACAGTAGTAAATATTAATTTCACTCAAATAAAAGAAGAGCTGATCCTTTGTATCGAAGATAATGGAATCGGATTTAATCAACATGAAACTGTACAAACCCAATCCTATGGTTTAATCGGGATAAGGGAACGTGTGTTACTTTTAGATGGCGAACTGACTCTAAATTCAGTAAAAGGGAATGGGACTAAACTTGTTGTTAGTATCCCATATCATAAACAGGAAACAGAAATCAGGAATCAACTTATAACCAATACTAACTTTTAAATTTAAAAAAAATGATTAAAGTATTAATTGTTGACGATCACGAAATTATTCGTGAAGGTCTAAAAAGAATTCTGAGCAGCGAACCTGACATGATAATTGCAGGCGAAGCAGATAACGGAAACGATGTTATGAAAATTTTATCTGAAATCGAATGTGATTTAGTCTTACTCGATTTGAATATTCCAGGTCGTAATGGAATTGATTTAATCAGCGAGATTAAAAAGAAAAAACCTAAAATTCAGATCTTAGTAGTGAGTATTAATGCAGAAAGCAAATTTGCGATACCTGCATTGAAAGCAGGCGCATCAGGGTATTTAAGTAAAGATTCTGCATTAAGTGAATTAATGAAAGCAATACGAAAAGTATTGGAAAAGCGAAGGTATATGAGTATTTCATTGGCTGAACAATTGGCTTTTGATACCTTGGTGGAAGATTCGCAGTTGCAAAAAAGTCTTACAAACAAAGAGTATTGTGTAATGCTTATGCTTGCCAGTGGGAAAGAAAACAAGGAAGTTTCAAAGGAGCTAAATATGAGTATCAATACTGTGGCTCAATGCAGAAGAAATGTTCTTGAAAAATTAAGACTGAAAAATAATGTTCAGGTAGCACATTATGTTTTGGAAAATCAGCTTGTTTTGACATAAGAATCAGAGCAGATATAAAACTATTAATCTGTTTTTTTTGCAAAAAAAATAGTTAGACGGTTAAATATAACAAAATAAACTATTTTTGTAGTATTTTTTCACACTTATCCATATCAAATTCAATTATTTAGAAAAATATTACTACATTTGCACTAATATATTAAGTACTGTTTTATACAATAGATATAAAGTAATATCTAAATAGTATTTATTTTAGATAAATACTTAATTTAAGTAATACACAAATAATTGATTTACATATATTTACCGGGCATATTCAAATTAGAATTAGCCATTGTAAATTGAACCGAAAATTTATAAACAACAAAATTAAAATATAGCTTATTAACTCATTAAATTTAAATACTATGATTAAAGTATTCATTGTAGATGATCATGAAATAATTCGGGAAGGATTAAAAAAAATCCTCAAAGAAGAAACAGATTTAACTGTGGTCGGCGAAGCAATAAGTGGCGATGAAGTGCTGGAGAATATCAATAAAATCGATTGCGATATAATGCTGCTGGACATGAATATGCCCGGAAGAAGTGGATTGGAGTTATTGACAGATATAAAAAATCTTAAACCAAATCTTCACATTTTGGTATTAAGTATTCATCCCGAAGATAAGTTTGCTTTACGTACTCTAAAAGCCGGCGCTTCAGGTTATTTGTGTAAGGATACCGCATTGGATGAATTGGTTGTGGCAATTCGAAAAGTATATACTAAAGGGCGTTATCTGAGCACCAATTTGGCTGAACAACTAGCCTTTGATTATATGCCTGAGCGAAATCAACTTCCACACGAATTATTGTCAAATCGTGAACAGGAAATTATGCTTATGCTTGTTTCCGGAAAGAAAGTAAAGGATATTGCAGCAGATTTAAGACTTAGTATCAGTACCGTTTTTACTTATCGGGTTCGTATCTTTGAAAAATTAAAGATTAAAAGTAATGTTGAATTGACTCATTATGCAATTTCAAATAAGTTGGTTGATTGAAATTAGTTTTTCTGAAATAAAATATAAAAAGTGAGGTTTGTGCCTCACTTTTTTTTTCAGGTTACTGTTTCTTTTTAAGTTCCTCTAGTGCCATTTTTACCGTTTTATCATCTTTATAAAGTAGCGGATAAAACCCAGGCTCACCCAGCAAATTTCTTGAAATATATGCCTTCAACTGCAGCAATAGGAATCTTTTAGAGATATTGATTTGTCGTGGATTGCTTGCAACTCCTTTATTAGCCGCAAATACCATAAAGTCACTTAAAAGGTTTTGTCCATCTAGATAGGTCGACATTTGTTGCCAGTTTTTAATGGGTTTAAGTTTCTCCCTGTTTTTATCGCTGTATTGGAAAGCATATTGGTATAAAAAACCATAGTTAATCACCTTGTTTAGATATGGCGTGTATTCTGAGGTATCACGTGGCACAAAAATATCGGGCATAATGCCACCACCACCATATACTGTTCGGCCGCCTATTGTTTTGTATTTCACAGTTTTAGTGACGTGAATGCTGTCTTTGCTATCTAATTCGCCGTGTTTGTAGCGATTAAAAATATCCATTTCATAATCTTCTGCTTTACCACGTTCGTAAGGTTTTTGAATGCTACGGCCTGAAGGCGTGTAGTATCGTGCTACGGTAAGGCGAATGGCGGACTGATCATACAGTTTCATTTGTTGTTGAACCAAACCTTTACCAAACGAACGACGTCCGATAATTAGTCCACGGTCATTATCCTGAATGGCACCTGAGAAAATCTCACTGGCTGAAGCCGAAAATTCATCAATCAAAACAACAATCGGTTGATTTATACAGCTTCCTTTCCCGTCTGATTTAGCTTCGGATCGGGGATATGACTTTCCTTTTGAATAAACAATCATGCGTCCTGCCGGTAAAAATTCATTTACCATATTAATAGCTTGTTCCATGAATCCGCCACTATTTTCGCGCAAATCGATAATGTATTTCTTAGCACCCTGATTTCGCAATTTGGCAATAGCGTTCAGAAATTCGGAATAAGTTGTATCAGCAAATTTGCTGACTTTGATAAAACCAACTCCCGGCTCAATCATATAAGCAATATCCACTGAATTAACAGGAATATCACCACGGGTAATGCTATAATAAAGAATTTCGTGTGTTCCATGCCGTTTGACCCCAAGTTTTACTTTAGTGCCTTCTTTTCCACGGAGTTTCTTCATCACTTTTTCATTGTTGATTTTTTTACCAACAAAAATGCTGTCATTCACCTTAACAATACGGTCACCGGCCAATAAACCTACTTTTTCAGATGGACCACCACTGATAACCGCAACAATCATTATTGTGTCGTTCTGAATATTAAACTGAACACCAATACCACTGAAACTTCCTTCCAGCTCACTATTTACCGCAGCTAAGTCTGCAGCAGGAATGTAAACAGTATGAGGATCAAGTTTCGAGGCAATATCGGTCATCACTTCTTCCGTGGTTTGTTTTACATTTACTGTGTCAACATATTGGGAGTTAATGATTGAAAGCAATTCATCAACTTTGCTGTGTGCCATCATCCCCGATAATCCTGATCCATTTGCTCTTTTCGAAAGCAAATTACCTAACAAAATACCGCAAAGTATGGATATTAAAACAATTAAAACTAATGCAAAATTCCTTTTATTCATATTTTTTTTTTAGTTAGTAAGGTAGTAAGTTTGTAAAGTTTAAACTAAATCAGACTTTTTCCAAATAGATTATTTCAATTCCAACACGTTCAAGTAATTCAACGCCATCCATAATGCGGTATTGTTCACCATAAACTACCCGTTTTATTCCAGCCTGAATGATTAATTTGGCACATTCAATACAAGGTGAAGCGGTGACGTATAAGGTTGCATTGTCACTGCTGTTGTGCGATCGTGCTACTTTACTTATGGCATTGGCCTCGGCGTGTAAAACGTATGGTTTGGAAACATTGTTTTCATCTTCACATTTATTTTCAAATCCCGAAGGTGTTCCGTTGTATCCGTCGGATATAATCATTTTGTTTTTTACAAGTAGTGCGCCGACTTTTCTGCGTTCACAATATGAATTTTCAGCCCAGATTCGAGCCATGCGCATATATCGATTGTCTAAAGATTGTTGTTTTGACATTCTATTCCTAATTTTTTGTTTTAGTATTTGCTATAAAAAAGTTGTTTGCATTCCGGTAAATTCTGAGATTACCGAGTAAAATTGTTCGTCAGTTACCCCTATTTGACGGCAAGCCATTCGTGCTGCATCAATATTTTGAAGATTATATTCTTCTGAAAATTTAACAGCGACATCACCATATCGAGTTAACAGGAAAGTATTTCCATTCAGAATTTTATGCGCAGGAGTGTGGTATGCAAACGGAACAATGTCGCGCCTAAGTTTAGTGGCTATTTCATTCAGATTTTTGTCTCCATCAAAATAAATCATTCGCCCTTGAACTTCCATTAAATCAACAAATTTGCGAAACTGTTCTACGTAATTCTCCAGGCTTAAATTTTCTTTAGTCTTTTCAGCTTCAATACCTGTAAGAACTGCAATATGAGGTTTATAATGATGATATTTGGGGCGAGAATCGATGGGCGAAGTGATATTTTCGTCGCCTTCAAATACGGCAATGCGTGATTCGTAAGTGAGTTTAATAAAATTATCTGAACTATTAGTTTGATTATCAATCATATAATCAGCATCGATTTTCAATTTTTTCAACACAAATAGAATTATAGAAGTGGTGGTTGTTTTCCCATAACTTCCGGCTACAACAATTCTTGTTTTGCTTCGCGTTTGCTCGAAAATATATTCAGGAAAGGAGTAGATCTTTAGTTTCAGTTCTTTTGCCCGGATTAGTTCCGGATTATCCTCTGTGACATCCATTCCAAGTATAACAGCAGACAATCCCTTGTGAATATGCTCAGGAAACCACCCCATTTTTTCTGGTAATAAGCCATTTTTTTGAAGTTTGCTACGTGCAGGTTCAAAAATTTCAATATCCGAACCGGTGAGCTCAAAACTTTGTTTTTTACTGATGGCAATGGCCAAACTGTACATAGCTGAACTACCAATAGCAATAAAATGTACTCGATGCATACGCTTGAGAGGTGAAAGTTTTTAGCTATTTTTGTGCAAAATATTTATTGAACGCAAATGTACGAAAAAGTTTAATAAGTTCATAAATTCTAAGGATTTACGAACTTTATACGCTACATACTTTACAAACTTTATAAACTTTACACTTTCGAACTCAAAAAATCATGCAATTATACAAAATAGAAGCCGGTACTTTTCATGTTGATGGTGGAGCAGCATTTGGTGTTGTTCCCAAAAAAGTATGGCAAAAACGCTATCCTAGCAGTGCTGATAATTATTGTACGGTTTCAATGCGCTGCTTACTTATCGATACCGGGGAAAAACGAATTTTGATAGATGCCGGAACTGGAGACAAACAACTGGAATATTTGAGATATTATGATTTTAAAAACATTATTAATTTTGATACCGAGTTGGCTAAAATTGGTTATTCCAGTTCTGATATTACGGATGTTATTTTTACACATTTACATTTCGATCATTGTGGTGGAGCGACCAGGTTTAATTCTGAAAAAAACAATGTAGAACTGGTTTTCCCGAATGCAATGCATTGGGTGGCAGAGTCGCAATGGCAAAACTTTCTGAGTCCGAATGTGCGTGAAGCTGATTCGTATTTCACTGAAAATATGATGCCAATTGATAAAGCGGGCAAACTAACACTGGTTGGTAAAAATCAATTTATATGCCCTGAAGTGGAAGTGCGAATTTACAATGGTCACACCGTTGGGCAGTTGGTGACTTATATTAATAGCGGAAATAATACATTCGTTTATGTGGGCGATGTGATTCCATTAGCAGCTAATGTGCCGTTGGCATGGATTTCGGCATACGACATAAATCCAATTGCCGCTATGGCCGAAAAGAAAATACTACTTGATGAAGCTGCTGAGATGAAACAGATAATAATCTTTGAACACGATACTTATACAGAATGCTGTACAGTTGTAGCACAGTACAATAAGCATAAAGTGGATAAAGTTATGACATTTGATATGGCGATAAAACAGTAAGTTTCTATACCGCAAAATACGATTCCAACTCTTTCAGGGTATCAGCATTCGTATTTAAGTCTTTCACTATTTTACCTTTTTCGAGCACAACGATGCGTTTGCATACTTCTGTAACATGATTCAAATCGTGACTGGAAATAAGCATAGTCATATTTAACCGTGTTTGTAAATCTGTGAGGAAGCGTTTCAACCGGATTTGTGAAGATGGGTCGAGTGCTGTGAATGGTTCATCGAGAATCAGAATCTTCGGGTCACCAATAAGTGCAGCAGCAATACCGATTTTCTTTTGATTCCCTTTCGAAAAATCGCGGATAAGTTTCTTTGATCCAAGTATTTCTTCGTTGAAAAAATCTTTCATCGATTCCAAGAAAAGAGTCATATCGCCTTCGGATTTATGGTACAGTTTCCCAACGAAACTAAAATATTCTTCGGTTGTCATAAAGTCAATTAGAAAGCCTTCATCCAAAAATGATCCGGTTATGGATTTCCATTCATCATTTCGTACTACCGGTTGATTTTCAATAAGCACTTCGCCGGTTGTCGGCTCAATCAAATCAAGAATCAAGCGGAAAAAAGTTGTTTTACCCGCTCCATTATTTCCAACCAATCCGAAACTTTCACCCTTCGAAACACTCAAATTGGAGATATTTAATACGCTAATGCCGTTGTATGTTTTCTGTAAATCAGTAACTTGTATCATTGGTTCGTTGATTAATTGAATTGTTGATTGGGTTAATTGGTTAAGTATCCTGGTTTTCTTGTATACTTGTTTACTTGTTCACTCTTAAGCACTTTCTCTGAATCCTTCTGCCAGTTTGTATTTTCGTCGATTAAACTGATTTACACAAGCATTAATCAAGGGTTTGCGAAGCAAAATTCCGGTTAATCCTATAATGGATAAAGTCCAGAGTGCAACTGCCAATGAAAAGAACGTAGAAAGTGTCCAAACAATAAGCATAGGTAAAAACATTATTGGGAAAACAATCAGAAAACTTTTATAAGTTGTTCCCTGATAGTTCATTGCTGAGGACTTTGACAGGTCAATCCGTTTATTATTGTAGGTTGATAAATACATAAGTAAATAGATATTTACGCCTACATTGAATAGAAAAGCCGAGAGGTGTAAATACACAATCTTCATTCCGAAATAAAAATAAGGCGTTGTGACTGCAAAGCAGATGATATTAAATGCAATCATAAGGTAATAATTAGCCAACATATAAGTCTTAATCGGGATATTGCGTGTCATCAGACTATCGAAATGTCGGCTGTCCCAACTGATTAACCACTGGCCAAACATTAACATTAAAATTCCAGTCATAAACATGGCCACAAAAAATAACATGCCATTGCTTTTTGCATAAACATCGTTAGTATAGAACATTAATCCATAGAAAACAAAAAAGCCGGAAACCATCAAGGTACTTTTCGGACGTTTATGTCTCAGTATCAGCTTTATTTCCATAGATATAAGTTCACCGATGACACCAAATCGTTTCAAAAAAGAAAGTTCGGTAGTTGAGGTTTTATTCCCTCTTATTTTACTGTTGAATTTTTCAGGATAATAGTTTTGGTGGAAGAACCATTTGTTCAGAAAAAAAGCTGCAATGACTAATCCTAAGGGAAACCATAAACCAAATGCCCTGAAGATAAAGAAGCTATATAGCATTTTTGAAAAACTGAAGAGAGAAAATATTTTGAAATATTCCAATGCAGCAACTCCGGTTAGAATTGCGAATAGAACAACGATTGACAATAAGTTAGATCCAAATTTCCGCTTTAAATAAGCCGCTGTGAGCGAATTAAACCATACCATTAAAATGAAACTCAGCACAAACCGCAAGGCCACTGAACCACTGTAATAGGTTGCCACACCTTTAATGGCAAAAGGAATAATCGTAAGCAGTAGAAAATAATTAGCCGGACTAAATAGTGGTTTTAGCAACAGAAAATTAATCAGCGTGGAGCGTTTTATAGGTAAAACCTGATAAGGCGGGAGGTCAAAGGTGTTCAGTTGTTGCATAACAAACCGCAAAGCAAGTCCAAAAAGCATCATATAAAGCATAGCACCTTCAAATAGTTCCAACGGAGTTAAAACATTATCTGCTTTTTCCAGCACTTTCGTAAGCGAAAAACCTATCACTAAAAGAATAGCCGCAATGTAAAGCGTAAAAAAACCCAACATGATTGATACAGCGAGATTTTTGTAAAACCCCTGCGACCGAAAGCTTTTTCTCCATTCCTGTTTTATCAGATCAACAACCAACATATTATTCGTATTATTAACTATAAACTGCTAACTATAAATTATTTTTCTTCTTTAAACCAACCTGCATACATAGCATATTGATGAGCTATTTTCCGATTCATTTCATTCGATTGTTCCGGTTCCACATTTTTGATAAATTTAGCCGGAACTCCCGCCCACAAGGTAAACGCTGGAATCTTTGTATTGCTCAAGACTAAAGCACCGGCAGCCACAATAGCGCCTTCGCCCACTTCGACATAATCAAGCAAGGTGGCGCCCATGCCAATCAAAGCGTAATTATTTATTTTAGCTCCATGTACTGTTACATTGTGACCAATAGAGACATAATCGCCAATTTCGACAACCGATTTTTCAAATAAAGTATGCAAAACCGAGCCATCCTGTATATTAACGTGATTGCCAATACGAATGGAATTTACATCCCCACGCAAAACTGCATTAAACCACACGCTGCAACCGTCACCCATAATAACATCGCCTACAACTGTAGCATTTTCAGCTAAGTAACAATCTTTTCCGAATTGCGGATCAAATCCCCGCACCGATTTTATTAATGCCATCTTTTAAAATTTACAAATGACAAAGATACACGAAATGGCAGAATTACAAAACCCGTAAGTAATATATTTTCCAATAAAAATAAATTTATTACTAACAGTATAAATGATTTTAAACTTTTGGGGATTTAAAACTGTTTCAATAATAATTTTCACATTACAATTAATTTAAAAAACAAAGAAAATGAAAGCACTTAAAATTATCGGAATTGTACTTGCTTCAATAATTGCACTTGTATTGCTTGTTGCACTTTTTGTACCTAAAGAATTTACTTACGAGAAAACGATTGCCATTAATGCCCCAATTGATTCAGTATGGACAAAAACGGGCAGTTTAACTGCAATGGATAAATGGAGTCCATGGAATGATCACGATCCCAACATGAAAAAAGGATTAACCGGCGTTGATGGTACAGTTGGTGCAAAACAAAGCTGGGATGGCAAAGTGGTTGGAATTGGCAGTCAGACTATTACTAATGTACAGAAACCTACTTTATTCGAAACCAGTCTCGATTTCATAACACCACGGGAGAGTCATGGGAAAGGTTATGTAAAGTTGCTTGCCGATGGAAATACGACCAAAGCGACCTGGGGAATGAGTGGCGGAATGCCTTATCCAGTTAATATCATGATTTTATTTATGAATTTGGAAAAAAATATGGGAAAAGACTGGGATTTAGGACTTTCGCGATTGAAAAAGATGAGTGAAAAATAATGAGTTATCTATACTTAAATCAACGTTTTTATGATTAACTTAACAGGGCGTATGCCTGTGCTGTTTGTCGGACACGGAAGCCCGATGTATGCCATTGAGGAAAACGAGTTTGTGCAGACCTGGAGAACCTTAGGGGAAGAACTTCCGAAACCAAAAGCCATTATTGCGGTTTCAGCACACTGGGAAACCTGTGGAACACAGGTAACAGCCATGCAACATCCGCAAACTATTCATGATTTTGGAGGATTTCCGCAAGAATTGTATGCTGTGCAATATCCGGCACAGGGAAATCCTGAGTTGGCAAAAGAAGCTATAGAAACTATTAAAGTAACAACAGTCTTGGCTGACGAAAAATGGGGACTGGACCACGGAACATGGAGTGTGATTCGCCGTATTTACCCGAAAGCTGATATTCCGGTTATTCAGTTGAGTTTGGATTATCACAAAACTCCACAGCAACATTACGAACTGGCCAAAGAACTGACCGCTTTTCGGGAAAAAGGTGTTTTGATAGTTGGCAGTGGAAATATCGTTCATAACCTTCGTCAGGTTGCCTGGGATAAACCCGATGATGAAGAATATGGCCACGACTGGGCTATTGAAGCCAATGAGTTGATAAAAAAACTGATTTTGGAGAATAACCATCAAGCTTTAATTAATTACAAATCGTTGGGAAGTGCTATGCAATTGGCAGCTCCAACGCCCGATCATTTTCTGCCATTGCTCTATGCTATTGCTTTGAAACGTGACGATGAAGAAGTTTCATTTTTTAACGATAAGGCTGTGATGGGTTCGTTGACTATGACTTCGGTCAGAATTGGATAAACGTTTATAATAGTTATCTAATCAGAACTTTACTACTATACTTATTCAGACAAAAAACATTTTTTTACGATTTTAGATGTGCAATTTATAATTAGGTTAAGTAAAATATCATACGATTCCAATCGTAAATTCAAAATCGTATTTCTAAAATTAATTGCCCCAAAGTTCCCCAATAACTCTCGGGAAATGTTCATATTCAAGTGCATGCACTTTATCCGCAATCATGTCAGGTGTGTCGGTTGGCAATACAGGACATTTAGCTTGAAAAATAATGTTTCCTTCGTCGTAACAAGCATTTACATAGTGAATTGTAATTCCTGATTCAGTATCACCTGAAGCAGCTACAGTTTCGTGAACATGATGCCCGTACATTCCTTTTCCTCCATATTTCGGGAGTAAAGCCGGATGGATATTGATAATTTTAGCAGGAAACGCATTAATTAAAACCTCCGGGACTTTGAGTAGAAACCCGGCAAGAACGATACAATCGATTTCATATTTCTTTAAAAAAGTAAGAATTGGTTCCCCTTTTACAAAGTCTTCACGTGAAAAAGTGAACGATGGTATGTTAATTTTTTTAGCGCGTTCGTGAATAAAGGCATCTTCTTTGTTAGAAATGATGATAGGAAATTCAAATTTAGAATCATTCAAAAAAGAGCGAACGATATTTTCAGCGTTTGAGCCGGAACCGGAAGCAAAAATGGCTATTTTTAAGGTCATTTAGGTATGTTTAAATCTGCACAATTGTAAGATGTTTGTGCAAAAATAACAATTTTTATCATCAAAAACGAGGTTATTTCGATAAATTTTGTTTCCTTTGCACCGCAAAATTATAAAACAATTTCTATTTATCAACTTAAAAACAAAAATTATGTCAGAAGTAGAAGCTAAAGTAAAAGCAATTATCGTAGACAAATTAGGCGTAGAAGAATCAGATGTAGTAGCAGCTGCTAGTTTCACAAATGATCTTGGTGCTGATTCATTAGACACTGTAGAATTGATTATGGAATTCGAAAAAGAATTCGGTATTTCTATTCCAGACGAACAAGCTGAAAAAATTGGTACAGTAGGCGACGCTATCGCTCATATCGAAGCTTTACAAAAATAATTTATTCCAC
>CAIUTB010000151.1 GCA_903901975.1 uncultured Bacteroidales bacterium | reverse complement strand
TGGAGCAGATGCTGAAGGTGGCATGGAGATGATAAATCGACCGCTATACAAAATATTGTTCCGAACAATAAAATTAGTTGATTGGGCATAATTAGCTCCCAATAAAATATGGGCACCTGTCATACTTCCACCTCCATTGGTCCTTTGAACACCCCATCCTTTTCCAGAATTGACGAATGTATTATTTTCAACGTAAATATTATTTACAATAGGAGAGCTAGCAGACTGATTCCAAAACTCATACGATGCAAAAGTACAGTTATAAACTATATTGTTCCTATAATAAATATTGTACTGTTGAGTTGCTGCTACATTGCTTTGATTAGATAAACCTGAATCATATATTTCCCATATTTTACAGCCTTCAATCGTATTATCATAAGTATTAGCCCAAAACGAAATACCATTTCCATATCGAAGCACCCCACTCAAATACCCCCCGCCTATAAACGAAATATCACATGATTGAATAAATAAGTGATGGGAATTGCTACCTTCAAAACCACAAGCGCCACCATATTTAAGGGCTAGGTTTTTAAAATATACATAACTAACATTACTAAGATTAATGATATCTGTATTGAGGGCACATTCAATTTCAGAATAAGTACTAGCTGGATTATTTGTTGAATATATCTTTACTTTATAACTTGTCTTATCATAATAAAAATCACCCTGATTCTTCAAATCTGTTATTGTAGATTTCTTAAACCCAACAGAAGATGCGTTATTAAATATCAAATTTCCAATATCCAAAGTAAAACGAACTACACTACTCCAAATGTTTCCGCCTTCACTTACCCAATCGCTTGTAACAGAATTATTGATTGAACCCAGGAATGTTGGTTTCTCGCCTGTTCCATAGTCGGAATAGGTAATATAGCCCATTGCAGATCCACTTTTGGGATAAAGTTGACCTCGCCAAATGCCCCCTCTTTTAAAGAGAATGCTATCATTCGGTTGGAAAACGGTATTATTTACTTTTTTCAACGATAGCCACGCATCATTAGGGCTTTTACCAAGATTTAAATCATTCCCATTTATATCATCAAAGTAGTAGATGGTTGCAAAAGTAGTATTTGATAAATTGAATGTTAGCAATATACTAAATGCAATGACATATTTAAATCTGTTTTTCATGATTGGTGTTTCTTATAAAAGCTAAAGTTTAATGAGTTTTTGCGCTTGCATCAATTTGTTTTTTAAACAGATTACATACAATCCTTTTGGTAAATCAGCAATATTGATAGTTGTAGTTTGTGACATCTCAAACTCTTTCACCAATCCACCCAACAAGTTGAATATTTGAATAGATTCTTTCTGATTACTAGCAGCATAACTAATTGTTAGTAGGTCTCTTACTGGGTTGGGATAAATAAATAAGTTTTGCTTGTCTCCTGCATTTTCAGTAACCACCGTATTTCCATAATATTGGTCTGCGCCAATGTCAATTGAATTGACAGAACGAGCTTCGCCATCAAAATCATTTAATACGCTTATTAGCAATCCTTTACCAATAACCGGCGAAGTAGAAACAATATGAAAGTCATTGTTCTGATAATCTTTCAATAATGGATTAATAAGCATATATGCGCTATCTTTTATTGATGCTGCAACATTGCTTGTATAAGTTGTTGTGTTGAAAGTATTAGCCCATTGAAGGTTTAAAATAGTGTCTGTACTGTTTTTTTGATAATAGCTATTATTCCTGAATTTCAGGTTACTGTAATTTGGAGCAGATGCTGAAGGTGGCATGGAGATGATAAATCGACCGCTATACAAAATATTGTTCCGAACAATAAAATTAGTTGATTGGGCATAATTAGCTCCCAATAAAATATGG
>CAIUTB010000150.1 GCA_903901975.1 uncultured Bacteroidales bacterium | reverse complement strand
ATTGTTCCTGAATTGGTTATTGTATGTAGTCTGATTGACGTAGAACTAAAAGAATAAACAGATACAGTTGTACCTGTATGGGTATCTGTAATGGTCCCTGAGTTATTTATTGTCATTGTTGTAATGGCATCACCTCCCTGAAAAGCGAATATCCCCACACTACCAGTAGAGATTGCACCATCAATCGTTATAGTACCTGTATTTGTAAACGTTGTAGAAATGGCACCGGCAGATGGCTGTAATATAAAGACGCTTGCGGTAGCACCGGATGTGCCTAGATGGATGGCTAACGTTCCATTATTAGTTAATGAAGTAACGGTGCCTGATGCTCCTGCAATAGAACTATTCGAACTAGAGTATGCAACATAAGCAGTGATATTAGCTGATGCGAGCAAAGTCAAACTACCACCAACCACACCTATCAATCTACAATTCACAGCTGCAGAATTGGAACCAATAGTTACATTACCGCCGATTTGTGCAGTACCTGCAGTCATATTAAATATGGTTTTTCCAGATGCCTGAGTCAAAGTCACCCCGCTAGTACCCATTTCAAAATCGGCTGTTCCACCAGTAGTCTGATTAAAATTGACGCAGGCGCCGGTTGATCCGGTAAATCCGGTATTTATAGACAAAGTCCCTGTATTGGTCAATGTGCCATTGGCAGCTGTTCCATTTACAAAATTTAAACCGGGATTACTAAAAGCAGCAGATTGAGTCAGACTTAATGAACCGGCATTGGTGACAACGCCACCAGCAATTTCAAGAATGTCTGTAGATTTTACAGCTTGCGAAATAGTCAAAGAACCCGAAGAAGTAATGCTTAAAGATCCCTGAACTGTCAGCTTATCGATTGTGCCAACAGCAGTAGAGATGGTGACAGCATTTGGACTCGTAATAAATACCGAGTCAGTCGCAACAGGAACTGCAGTTGAAGACCAGTTAGCGCCGTTAGACCAATCACCACCGGTAGCAGGGCCTACCCAGGTATTAGTCTGTGCCGATACTGATAAAACTAAACAGCTAAAAATAGCTGACAACATGACCGCCTGTAATAACTGGCGACTGAAAAAAGAAGTAAAGTTTTTTGATTTCATAATAATTTGATATTAGATATTTGATTTTTAATGATATTTCCTCAATTAACGAAACAAAGATATATGCAATAGTATTAATTGGTATTTGATTTTCGGTTTTATAACTTTGATTTCTGGTTTAAATAAAAAAATGATTCTTCTAAACCATTAGTCTACAACCACTTTTTGTCGCACACCTGCTACTGACACCACATATATTCCTCTTGAAATAGGAATATTAATTTGATCTGAATTGGTAATAACAGTCTTCAACAACTGACCGGAAATGGAGTAAACCAAAACGAATGATCCTATGGGGGCATTCACATGAATTGCTCTTTTAATTCCATATACAGATGCATTAGAATGATTCACAACATCATTGGTTGTTGTAATTGACGTTGATACTACTACATTTGCAGCACCCAAAACATGGTTTATTTTCAAACTAAGTGTTTTTGCTGTTGCATTCCAGGTGTTTGTTACAAGTGCTGAAGCAGGACTTACCGTAACAGTTGGCATTTGTGTCAGTGAAATGACCAGATTTGTAGTTCTGTCGTCGGTATACGGACCGGTTGTATTGGTACAGGCCTGAAAAGAATAGCTATTACCATCAGTACTTATACTTGAAATAATGTATGAATGTGGTACCATTGTTCCGCTAATGTTGGTGATACTACCGTTGCTGAACGGAATTGAAAAAGTTTGTGCCCTGTTCTCATTCTCCAACGAGTTTTGAATAAAATACTTGTTTGTATTTCGGAACACGGAAGCATCGCCTGTATAAAATGAAGAATAATTAGCATCATACACCGCTTTTACGGCTGCGTCGGTTTGCAGATTGGCAATACTGACCGTAGTTATACCTGGTACACCTGCCACACTGCTTCCGTTGGGCAATACAGCAATGGCATTGTATTTCCCATTTTTGGGAAATATCTGATAAGGATTTGGGCCGAGCGTAGATACATAATTGCCGGAAGTGTAAACCGATTGCCCGGAATTATTTGTCATACTCACATTTACATCTTGAATATCAGAGAGATCCGGCTGATTTCGATCCATGACACTATAAACGACAACGGAATCAATTTTCTTATCAGTCCCTAGATCCACCTGCCACCAGGGATTTGTATCAGTGGCCAGCGTACAAGCTACCGAATTGTTTGTCAACACACCATTCGTATTCCCATCAATGGCTTTTATGGCAGCGGTGGTTGTGCTAAGCGTTGTTGATTGGGTGGCAGTTCCTGAAGTGGCTATATTTACTCCATTACTGTATACTTTCACTTCGGCTACATTTAATCCAATACTTGTTCCGGTATGTTGT
>CAIUTB010000149.1 GCA_903901975.1 uncultured Bacteroidales bacterium | reverse complement strand
ATTATTATACTGTTGATGGCGGCTCTGGGGGACAACTGACATTGGTAAATAAATTCAGATCATTCGTTGAAGATTCAACCAATGAGCCAAACGAATTGATTTTGAAGATTCAACCGGCACAAATACAGGCTTATAACTTTACAGTTCCGTGGTTTTGGGATAATAGTGGTTTTCCGGCATATCCGCAGGTAATGACTCAAGTACCGATAAGTAGCAACGTATACGGAGTTAGAGAAGTTGATTTTGGTCTGAAACATAATATTGAAACCGGAATAAAAAATGTTACAAGAAACACATTTATTGAAGTTTCACTATACAAAGGGATGCAAGAAATGTATATTACAAAACAAGAAGTTTTAAGTTTGGAAGCGTGGAAGGATAGACCAATAAGTATTTATTACCCTATGTCAGCAACAGATAATTGTCCTGATTTAGGGAAATTAGGTGTAACCGGAAATGATTACACCAAATTTGAAGCTTGGAAATTCTGGGATTTTGATTTGTCCAAAACCAAAACAATGAAAATTTTAGGTCCTTATGGCATTATGGCTGATTATCAGAATAGCCGGATATTGGATTCAAGTAAAGTTGTTATCTTTACTTTGGTAGACAGCCCTGATATGACAGCAAATAAAATTTTCATGATTAAAAACAAAAGATATATGCCAATTTCATTGGAACGACAAATATCCATTAATTCAAGAAAAACCGTAACCGGAAGATTCTATGCTATGCAACTTGCTCCGTGACTTTCAGTTTCTTAAACACATGATCAATTACTTTGGTATTCAATTTATCAATTGGCGTAAAATCTTTTTTAATATAACCGTCTGTAATACGATGGGCAGAAACATGATTCAATGCAAATCCGACCAATTCGGTCGAAGCACCGCAATCATTTTGCGCTATTGTTGCCCAGGAGTGACGAAAGGTGTAAGTAGTGATATTTTCTTTTACTTTAGCAATTGTTGCAACTTCTTTTAATCCCATATCAATTGCTTTTAAAAAGTTGTTTTCAGTATTTATCTGATCAGAAAACGAAAAGAGCTTATTTGCGCCCTTGTATTTATCAAAAAGGGGCAATATGCATTTGGGAATAGATATTTCCATTTTGGCGCTCTTACCACGCTTTGCTTTGACTTTATGCCTGATGTAATAGAGTTTGTTTCCAACTCTACAGGTTTTGTCCATATAATACAAATCAGCAACATTAATGCCGGCCAAACAAAAAATAAGCATTGCCACATCTTGTGCCATTGGTGTTTTTACGTCTAATTTTGCTTTTGATACATCGGCAGTAAATAATTTCAACAAAATGCGGTGGTTGACAGCACGTTTCTCAGCCAAATTGTTTTTCGGTATTTTCACCCGCATAAAGGGTAAATTCTTGATACGAATGTTGTCACGGTCATAATCATTATACTCTAAAAGACCCGCAGAGAAAACAGTCGAAATACATAAAGGATATAGATTTTTTGCTCGTGCAGTGTCTTTGAGGGATTCAATCCATTCATTAATCAGTTTAGAAGTAATTTCCGAAAAATTCAATTTGTCCTTCCCACAAAACCGTATCAAACTGTTTATTGCACAAGTATAGTTTTGTGCAGGGTTTTCCCGACCAGCATTAATCATTTTGTTTGTAAAACCTTTGAAGAAATCAGTAAATGAAATTTCTTCATTTTCCGTTTTCAAAAATTCAATAATCTCTTGGATTGTCCAGTTTTCAGTATCGTGTTTATTCAGTTTGTCAAAATACTTCCTGATAATTGGGGCAATTTCTGTTATCACAAAAAAATCCTTTATCTTATTCCCTGAAACTTGGTTTGCTGAAACAACGTAGCTCGTACCGATATACGCTGGTTTTTGGTTTTGAATTACCCGGATATATACTTTGGCATATCCATTTTCTTTTAAGCCTCTAATGCATGGTTCGAATGTTATCATTTTTTTAAGTTATTTGTAAGTGAGTACTTTTTTGTAAGTCATTTGTAAGTGACACTTTTATGAGTGTGAATAAATGTGATTTCAGTCTTCTTTTGTATAAAATATGTAAATCGAATGCCGTCATTTTTGTAAGTTATTTGTAAGTGAGCCCATTTTTGTAAGTTATTTGTAAGTGAAAACTGTCATTTTAGGAGTTTTTTTGCCAATTTTGCCATTTTTGAACACGAAAAAAGGCGACTGTAATTAACTTACAATCGCCTTAAAGTGCTGATTTACATTGCGGAAGCTACGAGATTCGAACTCGTGGTACGGTTGCCCGTACGTCAGTTTAGCAAACTTAAAATAGCCTTTATGTATCAACGGTTTACGGATATTTGTAAACCATTATTGTTAAATAAGACATCAGTGTAACGCACTGACGTACTATTTCCCCTTTTTATTCTGTTCTAATTACACCCAAAACCATACTCAAACTCCTGATGTCAGTCTTGGGAATTGAGAAGGGTGGATAGTGATCTTTATTGTCACTAACGCACGATATATTTTGAATATCTTCTTTATCCTCATAAATTCGTTTAATCATTACTCCCTGGGAAGAATCAATCACATATACTTTCCCCCATTGAAAAAAAAGTAGTTCAGCAATTTTCCTACATGCTAACATGTCTCCATTTGAATATTTTGGATACATACTACTTCCACTAACCCGAACTAAAAATTCAACCCCTTTTTCATTAAACTCTGGTACAAAATACCTTTCACATTTTTCAATTCCAATCCCCTCATTGTCATGATTTGTGAACCCGGCAATTGCGTCAAATGGTATTAATGGAACTGAAAATTGCAACTCTTCATTGCTTAATTCAAAGTGCTTATTTTCACCAATTTTCCCCTTTGTCATAGTGCCTACTCCTTTAAGTAGCCACTCTGTATTTATTTCCGTATATACGTTCAATATTTTAATTAGTAAGTCGTAGCTTGGCTTAGTTCCCTTCTCAAACATGGACGTAATAGTACTGTTAGTCACCCCAATAAGTTTCGAAAATGAGTGGTAATTTAGACTGTTTGAGTCAATTATCAACTTAATCCTTTCATTTACATTTGTTTCCATTTTTGGTCATTCTAAATTAGAGAGAAATACGTTTTTACGTCAATAAAAAGTGAGAATAATTTTTTAATTACGCATTTACGTTTATCTTTGTACCATGTTAGAGGCAACAAATACAAACAATGTAACTAACAATGTTGTGTACAAAAGTAATATAATTTAATCATGGAACAAAGAAAAACAAGTAAAAAACCGCTGAAACCTTTAAGAATCATTTCAGTAAAAGGAACATTAAATTTATTGGAAGTTGGACAAGAAACGTTCATACTTTTTTCAGATGCAAAACCGTCAACGATTAGAGCTACAGCTGATAGGTTGAAAGGTAAAAAATTTCATATTACTGAAGCAGGGCTTATAGACCGGACAAAAATTATCAGAACAATCTAATCAATCAAAAATGCTATCAAATCTCGAAATTAAACTTCTTGCAGAAGAAGTAAGTAAAAACTTAGAAATCAGTGTCGACATTCTTGCGCACAAATTAGCCCAAGAGATAAGAAAGCCAACCACAATTTTTATAAGTCAAAATGAAGCCATGAAATTATACGGAAGAGCCAAAGTAGATCGGTGGAGAGAAAACGGAAAATTAAAAAGATACTTGAAAGAAAATGGCAAACTAAATGGATTTCAATATCGTGTTGCAGATTTAGAAAAACTATCCAAACAATTTTTTATTGTAAAACAAAAAAAAATATCATGAATCATTGCATTGAAATTAATTGCCCTGACTGTAAACAAGTTTACTGTGTCAGATGCCATTCTTTCGTTTGCCCCTATTGCGGAACACCAACCCCCAAAGAAATAGATTGATATGGAAAACTTATCAGAATTTAAAATGACTTCATACGAATGGTATGAAGAATATGAACTGAAAATGGGCGAACAGAACCTGCGCGACTATGTCAATAAAGTTTGGAAAGGACTTTTAGAACTGAAGTTGGGAGAATCACTAGATGTGATTGAAAATGTACAACCTGAACGATATGACTTATTTATCAAAATAGGTTGCCTTTTCATTCAAGAGAATAATATGAATTACGAATTTAATAATCAATACACAAAAATAAGACACCGCTATGATGCACAAGAAATGGAGAAAACACTTGCCTT
>CAIUTB010000148.1 GCA_903901975.1 uncultured Bacteroidales bacterium | reverse complement strand
TCCTTGATTCATATTCCAAAATTTTGATTTTGGGCAAAGGTCAAGAAAAAATTCAAATCGAAAAATTTTAAAAACCGCTGAAACTACTAATAATAAAGAGTTTCAGAGCAAAAACCGGTTCAACAACCGGACACTAGTGAAAATAAATCATTTATTCAATGAAATTATTTTTTTGTGATTTACCCTAAGGTCACTATTTTTCACAAAAATATCAGGGAATATTTTTGGATCATATGTGACTGACAGTAAATATATTACAATTTATTACTAACAATTTTAAAGATTATCAAAAATGAAAAAAAGAATTGCCATTTTATCGCTTGTTGCGATATTTTTATCTGTATCTGCATTTGCTCAAACACAATCAACAGTAAAAGCTGAAAAAGCAAAAACTGAAGTGAAATGTGACAAAAAAGACGGTAAAGCTTGTTCTAAAGATGAGAAAAAAGATGCTTGTTGCAAAGACAAAAAAGCAGGCGAAAAATGCTGTAAAGAAACAGGTAAAGCTTGTGACAAAAAAGCTGAAACTAAAAAAGCAGCTGAAAAAAAATAATTTTTCACGATTAACTAAAGCCTTGATTTATAGCAAATCAAGGCTTTTTTTTATTTATAAATAAATTCATTTTAGATTATCTCAACCGCCTGCCACGAACCTTCTATCAATTGTCGCGTAGTTTTAAATCCGGCAGTTTTCAGGGCTTTGAAAGCCGGTTCGAATCCATCGAGCATGTTGGTCGGATAGTGACAATCAGAATTAACTACAATTGGAATCTGAAGATCATTTATCAACGGAAAGAACTTAAAATCGGGGAAGCACAAGCCTTTTTCAACCAGCGATTTAGTGTTTACTTCGAGAATAAGTCCTTTATCCTTAATCAGTTGAAGCAACTCTCCCACCCTGTTTTTATACCAGGAAGCAGAATTGTCGAAATCGACACAGTTAGATGCATTCATAGCAATTTTATCAAAATGTCCGACTATATCAAATCCTCCCTTTTCAATCATGCATTGGCTGATTTCATAAAAACGCTCTACTGCCGGACGAATTTCACTATCAAACAGCAGTTTAAGACCTGCAAAGAAATCACGAAAATTGCCATCAATTGTCCAGAAATCCCCACTTGGTAGTTGATCCATGTAATGAATGGAACCAATCAGGTAATCCATAGTATTGCTGGAATATAAATCGTTATGTATCTCAATAAAATTGTGGATATAATCTACTTCTAATCCAATATATAGCTCAATTTCAGATTTGTATTTCTCTTTAAGTCTCTTAAATTCAGATTGATATTCAGCAAAATCATCTAACTTCATGTTCCAGAATGTATTGAATGGCAGTGGTGCATGGGATGAAAAACCATACTTTTTCAGACCTTTGGCAATAGCAAAATGAACGAATTCTTCCATGCTGCTGCGTCCATCACAAAAAACACAATGACTATGATAATTAGACCAATACATGAATTTAGTTGATAATTTATAGTTTATACTTAGCAGGAATATGAAGAACTACAAAAGTAAAAGAAAACGATTAATAGACCAAATAATTTGCTTAGCATTTATTTCTAAATTTTCCTTATTTTTCAGCTCCAAGCCCGATTTTATTAATAAATAAAAGTATATTTGCAGTCATTCGTTTTTTTGTTTCAAATGCAATTCAGATTCCCCAAACATATATACCTCATTTTCCTTTTTGTTCGTTTGTCTACGGCTTTTATTTCGGGGCAAAACGACAATCCGGCTGCTCAGCAAGTTCAACAATCGGATGAAGAACGGCAGGCATACAACCAGCAATGCAATCAGGCCTTCAAAACCACCCTCAAAACAAATACTACAATAGCCTATCAGAATTTTCTGAAAAATTATCCTGAATGCAACAGCATTGGAGCAGCCGAAGACAGCCTGTTTGCAATAGCTTCACGCAAAGAAGATTTGAAATTACTACGATTTTGCATCGACAACTTCAAAGGACAAAAACGCTCCAAAGTATTCCGGCTTTATTACGATATTTATACCAGCGACGGTGAAACCCAATCCCTGGATGATTTTTACAAAACCTTTGGAAATGAGATTCCTATCAAGATAAAAACGAAAGATTTTGATATTGCCAGACTCGGAAACCGTCTCATGCTTCACTTGCCTTACACCGAATGGAAATTCTCAAAATACGATGAATATATCCGACAGGCAGCACCGCGTGAAAAAGCATTTGTGGCACTTCAACGTTTGATATCAAACGACATTTCAGCACGAAACTGGGCTCAGTCTGTTAAAAAAGTAAAATCGTATGCTCATTACTTTGGCAGCAATAATAAGAAAATAAATGATTTAGTTTATCTGTTGACTGAAAAATGGAATAACTATGTAAAAATAAATTCGGTTGGGAAAGGACTAAATACGGAAGATGCCGGTGAATATTCTCCGGTCATAACGGGAAATGAAGAACTCCTGTATTTCTGTGGTATCAGGCGTAAAGATAATATTGGTGGTGAAGATATTTTTGTCTCCAAAAAAGGAAGTGAAGGTTGGGGTAAAGCTAAAATTGTTCCTGAATTATCATCGAAACTATCGAACGAAGCTCCGGTTAGTATTTCGTCGGATGGAAATACAATCATGCTTTTCAAATCGGGTAAATTGTTTTATTCTCAAAAAACGAGTACAGGATGGTCAAAAGCATTTGAATTTCCCAAACCCATAAACGGCGATGGTTGGCAGCTGGATGGCATGTTGACAAGTGATGGAAAAGGATTGTTGTTTTCGTCTACCCGTGCCGGTGGTTATAACCATTTTAATTCACTCCAGAAATATCACGGCGACGAATTGTACCCTTCCGATATCTATATTTCATTGAAAACACCTGATAACCGTTGGGGCGATCCGATTAACCTTGGACCGATTATCAATACGCCTTATTGCGAACGCACACCCTTTCTTCATGCAGATATGAAAACCTTGTATTTCAGTTCCGACGGTCATGGTGGAATGGGTAAATTGGATGTTTTCAAATCAACACG
Source organism: uncultured Bacteroidales bacterium (assembly GCA_903901975.1). Lineage (GTDB taxonomy): Bacteria > Bacteroidota > Bacteroidia > Bacteroidales > Paludibacteraceae > Paludibacter. The sequence continues at coordinate 30,490 of CAIUTB010000148.1, read as the reverse complement.
CTTAGCTGATTCATGTTGGACATGCTGGAGCGAACCGGTAAACCTGGGAAAAGAAATTAATACCGAACTATCTGACGTTGGATATAAAATCACGACATCAGGCGATAAAGCTTATTTTTCGTACGAACGAAGAAGCAATTACGATTCAAGCATATTGTTGTTGTTGGACGTATCAAGCAGCATGTCAGGTTCTAAACTCAGAGCATTAAAAGAAGCCACCAAAATGGTTAGCCAATCGGCGATTCAAAACAATTCCGAAATTGCCATTCTCACTTTTGCCAATGAATGTAAATCGCCTATAACCGATTCCTGTGGCTTTTCGCGTGATTTTAACCCCGTTATGGAATTTGTGGAAAAAATTAAAACCGGTGGTGGTACACCTACTTTTGAAGCATATGATTATGCCTGCAAGTTTATAAACCGTAATGCAGACCCAAATTCTAAAAACAAAGTAATCGTTCTCTTATCCGATGGCGATGCAAATGGCTGTACAGGATTGGATTCGATGCTTTTACGGGTAAAAAAAGCAGGAATGCTTTATAAAACACAAACCATTTTATACGATTTTTCTGACAATAGTGAAGCTTATTCCGATTTGCAGAAAATTGCATCTTTTACGAATGGGAAATTCTATTCAACGAAGCTGTACGACGATTTGGGAAGTGCTTTTGAAGCGGCAAATAATGACATTCTAAACTTCAGTCTGACAGGAGATAAGGATATTTACTGGATTAATTTACCCCGGAATCTGCGCCCCGACTATGTATCAACTATTTCGGGAAAATTAGTAGCCAAAGACAATAAACCGATTGCTGCTGAAGTAAAATGGGACGACTTGCAAACCGGCAAAAACATGGGAGTTGCTACCAGCGACCCGATTGATGGAAGTTATTTTATTGCTCTGCCAACCGGAAAAATCTACGGTTATTATGCCGAAAAAGACTCATACTTGTCAGTTTCTCAAAACATTGATTTACGCAGTTCAACGAAAACAACCCATGCGAAAGAAAATCTGGATATGATATCGTTGAAACAACTGGTTGAAAGTGGAAACGCCATCAAGGTGAACAATATCTTTTTCGATTTTGCAAAATGGGATTTATTATCTTATTCCTATTCTGAACTCGATCGTCTGGCTCGCTTTATTATCTCAAAAAAGATAAAAGTAGAACTCAGCGGACATACCGACAATATTAGTTCAGCGGAAACAAATCAGGTTTTATCCGAAAAACGCGCAAATGCAGTAAAGGAATATCTGATTACAAAAGGTTGCTCCGCCGACCAATTAATCAGCATCGGCTATGGCAAAACAAAACCCTGTGCCAGCAACAAAACCGAAAGTGGACGAGCCAAAAACCGCCGGGTAGAGTTGCGAATTATTAAATAGCTAACGAATTAAATGACTGAAAATAAAGCAAATCTCTCAACCGATCAAAAACCACCGCGGTATCTCAATTACAATCAGGTTCTGAGAACTGAATTCTCTGAGCGCATTCAAAAAATCTCCATCAATGCCGGATTTACATGCCCAAACCGTGATGGAAGTAAAGGCCGGGGCGGTTGTACCTATTGTAATAATCAGTCTTTCAGTCCTCAATACAGCCTTCCTGTAAAAAGTGTCAGCCAACAGGTAAAAGAAGGCATTGCTTTTTTCCATCACAAATATCAGACACAGTATTATCTGGCTTATTTTCAATCGTACACCAATACATACGATACGCTTGAAAACCTGAAAGCCATTTACGAGGAAGCTCTCTCCCACCCGCAGGTAAAAGGAATTGTGGTAGGAACACGCCCCGACTGTATAAATCAGAAATTGCTCGATTATTTTGCTGAACTGTCAAAAAGCGTTTATGTAATGATTGAGTATGGTATTGAATCAACCAGCGACAAAACGCTTCAATTCATTAATCGTGGGCATGATTATGCTTCGGCTGTAGAAGCCATTAAAGCTACTGCTGCCCTTGGTCTGCGTACCGGTGCACATCTGATTCTGGGTTTACCAAACGAAAATCGTGAACTAATACTACAACATGCTGACAGAATTTCTCAACTGCCACTTACAGCTTTGAAACTGCATCAATTACAGTTGGTAAGGAAAACAGTTATGGCTAAACAATATGCAGAACATCCGGAATGGTTTAATCTCTACACAGCACAAGAATACATCGACTTAGCTATTGATTTTTTGGAACGAATAAATCCTGAAATTGCCATCGAACGATTTGTTTCTCAATCGCCAAAAGAACTCTTGATAGCACCTAACTGGGGGTTGAAGAACTTTGAGTTTACAGCCAAAATTGAAAAGCGCCTGGAAGAAAGGAACACCTGGCAGGGACGACTTTTTAGTTGATAGTTTGTAGTCGGTACTTTAAGAAAATTTCAATTTAAAATAAACTCTTTTGATGATTTTGTGTTTTAGTAAGTAATCAACAACTAAACAAATCAACAACTAAACAATATTTATAATGGCATTACAAATAGGCGATAAAGCTCCGGCAGTATTGGGAGTTAATCAGGATGGAAAAGAAATTAAATTAGCCGATTTTGCAGGGAAAAAAGTGGTTTTGTATTTTTACCCAAAAGACAGCACACCGGGTTGCACGGCTCAAGCTTGCAGTTTGCGCGACAACTACAGCGATTTACAGAAAGCTGGTTATGAAGTGATCGGGGTAAGTGCAGACAGTGCTTCATCGCACCAAAAATTCATTGCAAAACAGAATCTGCCTTTTAATCTGATTGCCGACACAGACAAAAAACTATCTGAGATATTCGGTACCTGGGGCGAAAAATCTATGTATGGTCGCTCGTATATGGGTATGTTCCGTACCACTTTTATTCTTGACGAAACCGGTATTATTAGCCGTATTTTGTTGCCCAAAGAAGTAAATACAAAAGAGCATGCAGCTCAAATTCTCTGATTTAAACCGTTTGAACTGAAATAGAGTCTTACCCTAATTGTAAGACTCTTTCTTTATTTGTACTTTTGCATTCAAAAAAACAGAAATGACAAATCCTCAAATCCTCAAATTCGTTGATAAACTTCAACTCTTTATCGAAAATAAAGAATTGATTAAACTCACGCTGGGAGGAAAAAGAGATCAGTCTTCAGACTTAAAAAAACTGATTGTAACAGCCGTTGAGCTTAAGAAAGGATATTGTTTGAATTTTGTGTATCGTCACAACACTAAAGATATCACCAAAAACTATGAAATTACTGAAGGAATCGGTATGGTGACAATCGCATTAGAAAATGACTTTTTGAATGCTGAATTATTTTCCACAAATGAAAATATTAGCCTTAATATTTTGCCAAATGGCAAAGCTAAACTGAAAACAACGGCATCAACCCTGCAAACTACGGTTACTTTTGCACACGATAAATCAAAAGAACGATTGATTAATCCGCATGAAAACATTTACCTCCGAGAACTGGGAATAAGCAATGTGAATTGGGAAATCAGACGCGAAATGAGCGATAAGTACAAGCAAATCAATCAGTATATTGAACTGCTGGCACCAAATCTGAGTGAACTGTCAGCAATTGAAAACCTACATGTGGTGGATATGGGTTCAGGCAAAGGCTATCTGACTTTTGCTTTGCACGATTACCTGACAAATAAACTCAAGCTGAATGTAAAAACCACTGGTGTGGAGTTTCGGGAAGATTTGGTAAACACTTGCAATTCTATTGCCCAAAAGGCCGGATTTGACAGTCTGAGCTTTGTAAAAGGAACAATTGAAAAAGCTGAGTTACAAAAAATAAACCTGTTGATTGCTCTTCATGCCTGCGACACGGCTACTGACGATGCCATTTATCGTGGAATAAAATCAGATGCAGAGCTGATTGTGTGCGCTCCCTGCTGCCACAAACAGATTCGCAAAGCAATGAACGTAAGCAATGAACTGATCAATATAACCCGGTTTGGCATTTTGAAAGAACGTCAGGCCGAAATCATTACAGATACCATTCGGGCAATGATTCTGGAAGCTCATGGCTACAAAACCAATGTTTTTGAATTTATTTCATTGGAACATACTCCTAAAAATGTAATGATTGTCGGACGAAAAACATCGAACAAAAAGACTGACAAAGAACAGATAGTAAATAATATAGCCGTCATTAAAAAATTGTACGGTATAGAAAAACATTATCTGGAAACATTACTTGAAATTTAATTCTAAATAGCAGTATTCGAAGTATATTTATCAAACTTTCAGAATAAAATAAGTTTAATTTTCCTACATTTGTTCACTAAATAAACAATTAAAAAAACAGAAACATATGCGAAATAATTTTAACCCCTGGCATCAGGTTTCCCCTCATACTGATTCTCCCGACGTTGTAAAAGGGATTATCGAAATTCCAAAAGGAACACATGCGAAATACGAGCTGGACAAAGAAAGTGGTTTGCTTCGACTCGATCGGGTGCTTTATTCTTCCGTTTATTATCCACATAATTATGGATTTATTCCCCAAAGTTTTTGTGAAGACCATGACCCGCTTGATATTCTGATTTTGTCACAGATTGATTTTGTGCCGCTTTGTATCGTGGAAGCAAAAGTGATTGGCGTAATGCGAATGCTGGATAATGGCGAAGCTGATGATAAAATTATTGCAGTGGCTGCCGGTGACCCAAGTGTGAATCATTATAACGATATTTCGGAACTTCCTCCGCATATGATTACCGAAACCATGAGTTTTTTTGAAGACTACAAAAAATTAGAAAACAAAACAGTAGTAGTGGAAAAATTCTTTGACAAGGCAACAGCGTTGACCATTCTGGACGAGAGTTACAAAATGTATCAAAAACATTTTGGAGAACTCCATAAGTGGTTTTACGGAAAATAATCATTCAACTGAAAACAGGAATCCCCTTAAATTACATCAATTTAAGGGGATTCCTGTTTTTATGATATTCTGTAAATAACTTCCAATGCTTCGTCACAGCTTTTAGTATGCATTAATTGATCACGCCAATGCGCTGCACCTTGAAAACCGTTGAGGTAAATTTTAAAAAATCGTTTCAACACATTGTAGTTTTGCGTTTTTCCCCAAGTCAAATCATATAGTTTTATGTGCTTTGTCAATAAGTCTATACGCATTTTCATGGAAATTTCCGACAAGGATTTATTGAACATCCACGGATTTTTGAAAACTCCCGTACCAACCATTACGCCATCCACGCCAAAATCAGCAATATGCTGCAGAGCTACAGCGTAACTATCCACATCACCATTTCCAAGAATAAGTGTTTCTGATTTTCGTTCTTTTTTCAATTGCACTGCCTTGCCAATCTCGTCCCACATAGCTTCACCTTGCGATTGCATTTTCTGGGTTCGGCCATGAATGGTGATGGCGGCAGGACTTTCATCAAGCAAATTGCCAATCCATTTTTCGGTAATTACTTCATTGAATCCAAGTCGGGTTTTCACGCTTACGGGCAGTTTTGTACCTTCCTTTGTAGCCACAATTATTTCACGCGCCAATTCCGGATAATTAATTAATGCTGAACAACTTTTATTTTTTACAACCTTCTTTACCGGGCAACCCATGTTTATGTCAATCCCATCAAATTGTCCCATTTCGGAAATTAATTGAGCGCTTTTCCGAAATTTATCAGGATCAGAACCCCAAATCTGAGCCACCAATCGAGTATTTGTTATGGTCAGCCATTCCCGTTCCGAATCGCTCACCACCAATCGACTGCTTACGTTTTTACGACCAATTTCGTTGCAAAGTCCATCCGTGGAAGTAAATTCTGTGAACAACACATTCAATACTTCGGGGTCGGACACTGAACGTATTAGCTCACGGAAAACCGTATCAGTTACATCTTCCATGGGTGCCAAAGCAATAATGGGACGGGAAATTTGCTTCCAAAAATTTGACATTATTTACAATTTATTCATTTTCGATTTACAATTTCAATTCATATCCGCGAAACAAATATCACGAACAAAGTGAGTAAATATCAGCCGAAGGCTAAATATCTGCTTTTAGCATTGGACGAAGTCGGCTTTTATAAATCTTACTATCGGCATATTTTTGAGCATGAATAGTACGGACTTTGACTTGCTCCTCTTTTGGAAGATGAAAAATAGTCTGACACTCTTCCGTACAGCAATCTTCGTATTTCTCGGCACATTCAGCACATTGAATAAACAGTAAATGACAATCGGCATTGGCACAATTGGTGTGTGTATCGGCTGATTTTCCACATTGATGGCAATGAGAAATTACTTGTCCATCAACCGATTCACCCAATCGTTCATCGAATACAAAGTTTTTACCATAGAACTTAGATTCAACTTCCATTTTCTTGATTTGTTGAGCGTATTCAATAATGCCGCCATACAGTTGCGACACATTTTCAAAACCATTATGAATAAGGAACGAACTGGCTTTCTCGCAACGAATTCCACCCGTACAATACAACAAAAACTCCTTATCCTTATCGTCTTTATACTTTTCAAGAACTAGTTGGATTTCTTCACGGAAAGTATCCACATCCGGACAAAAAGCATTTTTAAAATGTCCGATTTCGCTTTCGTAGTGGTTACGCATATCTACAACGATAGTTCCCGGTTTATCTATAGCTTCGTGAAATTCAAGCGCACTGAGGTGTTTCCCAACTTTCGAGAAATCGTAGGTATTATTTTCAAGTCCGTCGGCAACAATTTTCGGGCGCACTTTGATGGTAAGTTTGTAAAATGATTTGCCATCATCCTCAATTGCCCATTTGATAGGCACATTGTTTAATTCGGGAATGGAATACAAATACTCCATAAACTTATCTACATTATGTTCTGGTACGTTCATTTGTGCATTAATGCCTTCCTGAGCTATATAAATTCTTCCAAAACAGCCTAATGCAACTAAGTTTTGATATAAATTATTTCTGAACTCCTGAGGGTTTTCGAGATTGAAGTATTTATAGAACGAGAGTGTTTTACGTTTAATGGTCTCATTCATTAATCGTTTTTTAAGTATTCTTTTGTCAATCCGATTTTCTAACATGATGATAATTTCTGTTTACATTCTGATAATCTGAACTAAAACAACAACTCCGGAGCATTGTTTATTCTTACAGATAATTTAGCAACAATTATAAAGTATTTTAGCAACTTATGTCTTTCGCGGGCAATTTAATTTGTCTATCTTTGCGTTCAAATAGCAAGTGCAGTTCATTGAGGCCTAAAGTTCAATAAATCTGCACTTTATATATTTTACAGAAATTCCCTAGCTCAAAAATAAATTATGATTTTATTTTTCCGAACCCCTGCCCAACATGTTTACGCTGTTCAGTCTGCCGAGCCCCTCAAAGTGGCTGATGTTCATAAGTTAGAATGGCTTTTTAGCGAAGCAATGTTACTTGAATCCTCTCATGTCGAAGGAAATTACGTCGGTCCGCGTCGCGAAATGATTAGCCCCTGGAGTACGAATGCTGTTGAAATCACCCAAAACATGGGAATTTCTGGCATTATTCGTATAGAAGAGTATAGTCTCGTTCCAAGTACACCTTCTGTCAAAGGCGGTTTGGAATACGACCCTATGCTTCAGCGCATTTACACCGGTTTGAATCAGGAAATTTTCACGGTAAACAAACTACCGGAACCAATTCTGGAGATTGATGACATTGCAGCTTACAGTGCACAGGAAGGGTTGGCCTTAAGCCCTGACGAAGTGGATTATCTGAACGGAATCAGCGAAAAAGTGGGTCGAAAACTGACTGACAGTGAAGTTTTCGGATTCTCGCAGGTAAACTCGGAACACTGTCGTCACAAAATTTTCAACGGACAATTTATTATTGATGGCGAAGAAAAAGAACTGACTTTGTTCAAAATGATTCGCAAAACATCGGAAGAAAATCCAAACAAACTGGTTTCGGCTTACAAGGACAATGTGGCTTTCAACGCCGGTCCTAAAATTGAACAATTTGCTCCGGCAAGTGGCGACAAACCGGATTTTTTCCAAACGAAAGAAATTGAATCGGTAATTTCATTGAAAGCCGAAACACATAACTTCCCAACAACCGTTGAGCCTTTCAACGGTGCTGCTACCGGTGCTGGTGGTGAAATCCGCGACCGCCTTGGCGGAGGAAAAGCGAGTTTGCCGATTGCCGGAACTGCTGTTTATATGACTTCATACGCTCGTAATGACAATTCGCGCAGCTGGGAAAATACGATTAATCCACGTAAATGGTTGTACCAAACACCTGAACAAATACTTATCAAAGCTTCAAACGGAGCTTCGGACTTCGGAAATAAATTCGGTCAACCACTTATCTGTGGTTCTCTATTGACTTTTGAGCACGAGGAAAATAACAAAAAATTCGGTTACGACAAAGTAATTATGTTGGCCGGTGGTGTTGGTTTCGGAACCATGCGTGATGCTCTGAAAGGCGAAGTGGCAGCCGGTGAAAAAGTAGTGGTAATGGGTGGTGACAACTACCGTATTGGTATGGGTGGTGCCGCTGTATCGTCTGTTCAAACAGGTGAATACAATAACGCGATTGAACTAAACGCCGTACAACGTGCCAATCCTGAAATGCAAAAACGTGTTTCTAATGTGATTCGTACGCTGGCTGAAGCAGATATAAATCCAATCGTTTCTATTCACGACCACGGTGCAGGCGGACACTTGAATTGTTTGTCGGAATTAGTGGAATCAACCGGTGGTAAAATTAATTTGTCATCGCTTCCTATTGGCGATCCAACCTTGAGTGCCAAAGAAATTGTCGGCAATGAAAGTCAGGAGCGTATGGGATTTGTGCTTCCGGAATCTGCTATTGAAGGCGTACGCCGCATTGCTGAACGCGAACGCGCACCCATGTATGTGGTGGGTGAAACTACCGGCGATATGAGACTTACTTTTGGGATGCCCCCTAGCCCCCTAAAGAGGGAACAAAAAGCGAATATGCAAACGGCATATCCTTCAATGTACGCACGTTTAAAAGAATTAGCTGTCAAACACAAAAATAATCCTACTCAGGCAGAAGAATTTCTCTGGGAACAGCTAAAGGGTAAGAATCTTGACGGTTACAAATTCAGAAGAGAACATATTATTGGTGATTGTATTGCCGATTTTGTATGTTTGCAAAAAAGTTTGGTAATTGAAGTTGATGGTAAGTACCATAATGAACCTGAAGTTAAAGAATACGATAAACTACGCACTCAACTATTTCAGGAATATGGCTTCAAAGTAATCCGATTTATAAATGAAGAAGTAATTGGTGATATTGACAACGTTCTAAATTCAATAAAAACTGAGCTGGCCAAACAAACTCCCCCTTCAGGGGGTTGGGGGGCCTCTCCCATCGATCTCCCACTGGAATATTTGATTGGAAAATCGCCACGCACCATCATGACCGACAGCACAATCGAAGAAAATTATGCTCCAATTGAAATAAGCGAAGATAAATTACAAGAATACATTCAAAACGTATTGCAGGTAGAGTCTGTTGCTTGTAAAGATTGGTTGACAAACAAAGTTGACCGCTCTATTACCGGTAAAATTGCTCGCCAGCAATGTACCGGTGAAATTCAATTGCCTTTGAATGACCTTGGCGTTGTAGCACTGGATTACCGTGGAAACGTAGGTATAGCAACTTCTATCGGTCATGCACCGTTGGCAGCCATGGTTAACCCTGAAGCAGGTTCGATTTTGGCAGTTGCCGAAGCATTAACCAACATTATTTGGGCACAATTGACCGACGGTTTGGATAGCGTTTCGTTAAGTGCCAACTGGATGTGGCCTTGTAACAATCCGGGTGAAGATGCCCGACTGTACAAAGCCGTTGAAGCTTGTAGCGACTTCTGTTGCTCATTGGGCATCAACATTCCTACCGGAAAAGACTCACTTTCGATGACTCAAAAATACGGTGACGAAAAAGTATTCTCGCCCGGAACGGTGATTATATCCGCCGGAGCTGAAGTTTCTGACGTAAAAAAAACTGTAGGTCAAGTTTTGGTAAACGATCCAAAAACAGCTATTTATTATATTGATTTCTCGTTCGACAAACATAAATTAGGTGGCTCGGTATTGGGACAAACGCTGAACAAACTGGGCGAAGAAGTTCCAACCGTACAAGATGCAGAATACTTCAAAGCGGCATTCGACAGCATTCAGGAATTAATCAATAAAGGTTTGATTCTGGCAGGACACGACATTTCGGAAGGTGGACTAATTACCGCATTGCTCGAAATGTGTTTTGCCAATGCTAACGGTGGTTTAAGTGTAAACTTAGAAGGAATTGCTGAAACATCATTGGTAAATATTCTGTTTGCTGAAAATCCGGGTGTATTAATTCAGGTAAAAGATCGTAAAGCGGTTGAAAAAATCCTTACCGATAATGGTGTCGGTTTTGCCCGCATTGCAACTCCAATTGCTGAACGCCGTTTGGAAATAAGCAAGAAATCAGCTTCATATTCATTCTCCATCAACGAATTACGCGATATCTGGTTCCGCTCATCTTACTTGCTCGACCGCAAACAAAGTGGCGAAATATGTGCTTCGGCTCGTTTCAATAACTATAAAAATCAACCCCTGGAATTTGCATTTACCGACAGTTTCAACGGTAAATTTTCTCAATTCAATATTTCACAAGACCGTACGCCAAGTGGCATAAAAGCTGCTATTATCAGGGAAAAAGGAACCAATGGTGATCGTGAAATGGCTTACGCACTGTATCTTGCCGGTTTCGACGTAAAAGACGTTCACATGACCGACCTTGCAACAGGCCGCGAAACACTGGAAGATGTAAACATGATTGTATTCTGCGGTGGATTCTCTAATTCCGACGTATTGGGTTCAGCTAAAGGTTGGGCCGGTGGATTCTTATTCAACGAAAAAGCCAAACTTGCATTGGATAACTTCTACAAACGCAAGGATACCTTGAGCTTAGGTATTTGTAACGGTTGCCAATTGATGATTGAGTTGGGTCTGGTAAATCCTGAGCACGACATAAAACCACGCATGTTGCACAATGATTCACATAAGTTTGAATCAGGGTTCGTGGGCTTAACTATTCCGGAAAACAATTCGGTCATGCTGGGCTCGCTTTCGAATAGCAAACTGGGTGTATGGGTAGCTCATGGTGAAGGAAAGTTTTATCTTCCAAATCCGGAATGCGAATACAATATCATTGCAAAATACTCGTACGCAAGCTATCCGGCCAATCCGAATGGTTCGGACTATGCAGTAGCCGGTATTTGCTCAACGGATGGTCGGCACCTGGCAATGATGCCACACCCTGAACGTGCGGTATTCCCATGGCAATGGGCACACTATCCTGCCGACCGCAAAAACAGCGACCAAATTACTCCGTGGGTGGAAGCTTTTGTCAATGCGAGAGAATGGGTGGAAAAACACAGTAAATAGTTTATAGTAGGTAGTAGGCAGCAGACTGTGAATTAAGATAGAATCCCGCTTTCAATTGAAGGCGGAATTTTTTTTGTACTAAAACAAAAGTCTAAAATTATTGTTACATTTGCATTCAACAATTTAATTAAAAGTAAAACATGAAACAATTTGGAGAAACAGTTCCGGGTTATAATATACCGGTATTAAACGAGCGCGAAATCAGAGCATCAGCCGGAATACTCTTTTTATTTGTATTTATGGCTATTCAGCGGGTAATTTATACCGGCGATTTTTTAATGATAAAGTATTTTGTACTTATTTTTCTGGCTGAGTTTATAGTCAGGGTTTTTATCAGCCCCAAATACGCACCGACTCTCATTATCGGGAGGATGATAGTCAGTAAACAAACACCTGAATACGTAGGAGCTGCACAAAAAAAGTTTGCATGGATAATTGGTCTGGTATTGGCAGTGACTATGCTGGTATTGTTGGTATTCATGAATACAAAAAGCCCTGTAACCGGAATTATCTGCCTTATTTGCCAGATTTTCCTGTTTTTTGAATCAGTCTTTGGTATTTGTCTGGGCTGCTTGTTTTACAATTTGTTCTATAAAGAAAAAGCCCAACACTGCCCGGGTGAAGTGTGCGAACGCAAAGACAAACAAGCCATCCAACGCGTATCATGGACACAGATACTTATCGTGATTGCCTTTGTGGCCTTAGCTGTTGCTGCTTTTATGTTGTGTAAAGCTAATTTCAATCAAGCACCGGTAAATTTATTCTGATTAATTCACTCATTTTTCCGAACAAAATAATCCTATCTTCATTGCTGAAGGTGCGATTTTTTTTGTAATGAATTGAAAACTTTGTATCTAAGCGATCTAAAATCAAATTGTAAAAGAGGAAAAATTAAGTTTTAAAATTCTTCTGCTTTTAAATATTTAACTGTAAAAATATCTTTATATTTGCATTCACAAAATTCAAAAAAAAGGATTTAAATGAAAAAACTTATTATCGTTGTAATTACTGTGATTTTAGCACTCCCAGTACATTTATTTTCACAAAATAAAACAGATTCGCTGGTATCGTTTTCAGGTATTAAGTTTCATTCGGAGTTTGAACAGCAAGCTTTAAAGAGCTATATTCAGAATAAAAAAGACACCTTCAATTTATTCCTGGCAATTGATGAAAACATGACAACGGAAATTGCAAGTGGTTATCGATTCATCTACAACAAAGCAATTGCAGAATTATACAAACAAAAAATTGAAACAAAAAACCCGGAACGGAAAATCAGAATGCTATACTCAACGGTACACAATAAGTTCCTGAAGAAATACAATGAGAATGAATATTTTCCATTCATTTTCAAGGAAGGGACTTATAATTGTGTAAGCGCTTCCCTCCTGTTTTCCTTGGTTTTTGACCAACTTAAAATACCTTATAAAGTTATGGCTTCTAAAAGTCATATCTATTTGATAGCCAATCCCGGTAACAATTCAATCGTAATAGAAACAACAAACCCCGCCTTTGAAAATAGCATTTTCAATGGTGATTTTAAGGAACAATATGTTACTAATTTACGTAAATCGAAGCTAATCAGTGAGGACGATTATAAAAGTAAATCCATTGAAGAAATTTTCGCCACTAGATTTAATGAATTAACTGAAGTAAAAGTGAGCAATCTTCCAGGATTTCAATACTACAATATGGCTCTGACAAAAGCGGTTGATCAGGACATTGACAAAGCATATGATTTAGCTCAAAAGGCCTATTATTTTTATCCTGACCAACAGGTGAAAACTTTATTTTACTCTGCTTTGGCCTATAAACTAAACAAATGCGAATTCAACAAAATGGAAGATGTTGATTTATTAACTCAATATGCAAAACTTGACCCTTCCAATACAAATCAGATTTCAAGAATATTTGATGTTATGTTGGCCAAAAATCTACAATACACCGACCGCTCAAAAAATATTGAATCCTATTATCAGCGGCTTAAATCACAAATTTCAAACCAAAGCATTCTGGAAGAAATAGGGTTTAATTATTATATGACCCGGGCATACAGCAAAAAGTATGATTTAACCGGTTCAGCCTATTTCGCACGTCAGGCGTTGAAATTCAAACCAAATCAGAAAGATGCCATATCACTGTTTGAAGCCTGTCTTCAAAATGATCTTCAGAGTACTGATATAAGTGTTTCGTATCTTGACAGTCTTAATTCATATGATAAGGAGCTAAATAACGAAGAACTTTCCTCAATTATCAGCGAACATAAAAATCTGTTATACCTGAAAATTGCAAAAAGAGCTTTCATTAATAAAAATATAATTGAAGGTGAAAAGTATCTCAGTTTATTTGAAACCAACTTCAAATTACCATTTAAAAAACCAGACATGAAATATACCCTCGAAAATACTTACTACGAATATGCCGCTTATTATGCTCATAAAAAAAACAAAGCAATGGTTGAAAAAATAATCAGCAGAGGGTTGAAACTAGTTCCAAACAGTAATATGATACAATCAGCAAGAGATAATTATCCGATAAGAGTAATCACTAAAATGCAGGTTGTGAGAAATTAGACCCGATTTATCATTAAAAGTTAACAGTCTACAGTTGTCATTGACTGTATGCAGTAAATAATAATAGTGGGGGTACGACTTTTAGTTGTACTTCCACTATTATTTTGTCATGCTGGGGAATAATTGAACGACTCTGACATTCACGTATACGACACAAAAAATATCAAAATAACTCTGCTAGTTATTTATAATTACTCATGACTTCTTGAAATCATAAACAAGAGCTACTCAATTCAGGCAAATTGTGAGCTCGATTTTTTAATAGAGCAAGTACTTTATTTTATGCAATAAGTCAACAAATACTATTCAACAATTGTTATATTAGAACTTAAATATGATTAAATCACTTAATTAGAGGAGGTATAACCATGACAACATCAAAACCATTTGCTATTACCATCAGCCGTCAATTAGGAACCGGTGGTGCTTTTGTTGGACAACAGCTAGCCAATAAGCTGAATATCTTTTTTGCAGACCGTGACATCCTTCGTGATGCGGCCAATCTACTTTCAAGCTATGAAGAAAACCTTGAATCGCGCGAAGAAAAATTGCTTTCATTCTGGCAATCATTTCTGAAATCGTCTCCCCAATCCGATCTTATTACCGTGCCTTCTGTATCTCCGGCTCTGGAGTATACCGATCAGGAATTATTCGATACAGAAGCAGAGATAATTAAAAAAATCGTTCAGGAACAAGCTGCTGTTATTTTAGGGCGTTGCGGGCATTATATTCTGCGTGACGAACCGAATCACATCAGCATCTTCTTACATGCAGAAAAGGATTTCAGAATAAATCGTATTCAGAAATTATATAATGTACCAACCGATGAGGCCACAAGAATGGTTGAAAAATCAGACAAAGACAGAGCTGCATTTTGTAAGACATTTACCCATAAAGAATGGATGAATGCTACAAATTACGACCTATCGATTGATACAGCTAAAATTACGTTGGAACAAGCCGTTGAACTTATTCTGGAGTATATCAAACTTCATCCATGATTATTGATTCCTCAAAACAAATGATATAAAAAACCTTGTTGGTGCTAGATAATACAACCGGCTGAATTTCATATAGAGATTCAGCCGGTTTACTGTAAAATTTCAACCATGAAAGTCAAAAGTAATTTGAAAGCTAGTTATAATCTTCATATTATCTGAGTATTACCCTAAACTTTCCAGATAATAACAGTTATAATTTTCAAGTGCGCCAAATAAATGCTAATTTTGTGGCGCTTTAGGTCGAAATTAACTGATCATTATCTGGTTAGTGAAAAAACAAAAATGAGAAAAATACTACTGAGCATAGTTTTCCTTTTAATTCTTAGCAGGGCTTTTGCATTGAATCCCGACAGCATATCTACTGTATATGCCGATGGTGAGTTTGTAACACAGTATCAGATGAGTGTAAAAGTACCAATGAAAATCACAAATGAAGTAAGCGATTATCTGGTGAGTGATTTTCATAATTCGCCCATTAATCTGTTTAACTGGGCATTGAAGGATTTGGGACTTCAGAATAAAAACAATGAACTGATTATTGTTTTTAAATCGTCGACAAACGACGACAAAACCACCGTTACTCATGGGGTTTTTGATATAGTTGTACCGGGCATTATTACATTCAGTGGTATTAAGGTTGATGCAAGAGTTATGAAAACCAGGTACACAAAGGGAGATAGCAGAGTTACTGCCAATATCATGTATTCCAGTATGTTGATGAAAAATGCATTGGGAACAATAACGGTTTTACCGCAATCGAATAATGAACAATTACTGGTTACTAATGTTAAGATTCAATTTGGTTGGTTCTTCAATATATTTATTACCAAAAAGCGATATAAAAGTATTGTTGAATGGAGAATTAAGAAATTTACCGAAAATATCCGGAATGAATGCCTGAGAAGGCAAAGCATTGAACTGGCAAAACCGGCTTTACTAAACACAAGAAAATAATAAATCGGAAACGAAAAAAAATGTATAAAAGCACGGTATTAATAATAGTATTCCTTTCGGTAATGAGCGCATTAAGTGCCTCACCTGTTGATTCTATATCAACAACTTACAAAGATGGTGGATTCACTACCTATAGTCAGGTTTGGGTGAATGCTTCTGATACGATTTGTAATGCAGTTTCGAAAGACTATGACTATCAGATGCGTTACAATTTGGATGGACTTTTTCCCTGGGCACTGAAAGGAATGAATCTGAGAAAAGAAAAAAATGAATTGATGATGTTTTATTTCAAAACTACCTCATTCAATAAAGAAACCAGTGTTTTGCGTGGAATTGGCGATGTGGTTGTTCCCGGCGTGATAACTATTCCGAATATTTATGTCGACTGCAAACTGACCGGCAGGCCCAACAGCACCGGAAGAAACACAGTTTATCTGAATCTACTCAGTTCGAATGGTTTCATTCGGAACATGAATAATTCTTTTTCAATTATTCCGACCAAAACTAAAGGCAACTGGTTTGTGCTGGAAACACATGTCAAATTTGGGTGGTTTTTTAATATCTTTATTACCCAAAATCGCTTTAAAATCATTATGGAATGGCGACTGAAACGCTTTATTCATAATCTGAAAGACGAAGCGGAACGGAGAGAAAAAAACAGCGGCAAGCGTTAAGCAGTAAGCAGAAAGTAGTAAGCAGCAACTAAATCCTAAGCAAATAAACAAATAAGCACCTCAACATACACAATGGCTGAAAAATCACTATTAGAAAAACTTGAAGGACTACAACATAAATTTGAAGAAATTTCGACCTTGATTACCGACCCGTCTGTTATTTCGGATCAGAAACGCTATGTGAAACTGAACAAGGAGTATCACGACTTAGAAAAAATTCTTTCTGCAAAAAATGAATATGAACTGGCATTGGGACATCTGGCTGAAGCCAAAGAATTGCTCGACAGTGAAACTGATCCCGAAATGCGCGAAATGGCCAAAGCGGAAGTGGATGAAATAGAGCCCAGGATTCCTGAAATGGAGGAAAACATTAAACTATTGCTGATTCCTGCCGATCCGGAAGATAATAAGAATGCCATTGTCGAAATTCGTGGTGGAACAGGGGGAGATGAAGCAGCTATTTTTGCCGGTGATTTGTTTAAAATGTACACAAAATACTGCGAAACTAAAAGCTGGAAAATGGAAATTACCAATATCAGCGAAGGGACTTCGGGTGGTTACAAAGAAATTATCTTTACTCTTTCGGGTGAAAACGTGTATGGAACTATGAAATATGAATCGGGTGTACATCGAGTTCAACGTGTGCCACAAACTGAAACACAGGGACGCGTTCATACTTCAGCAGCAACAGTGGCTGTTTTACCCGAAATGGAAGAATTTGATTATGAATTAAAAGAATCGGATGTACGGGTTGATACCTTTTGTTCGTCAGGTGCCGGTGGACAGTCAGTAAATACTACGTATTCGGCCATTCGCCTGGTGCATATTCCAACAGGCACAACCGTTCAATGTCAGGATGAGAAATCACAGCATAAGAACAAAGCGAAAGCTATGAATGAACTTCGTTCGCGTTTGTATGCCATCGAACATCAAAAATACCTTGACGAAATTGGTTCAAAGCGTAAAACCATGGTATCAACCGGTGACCGATCAGCCAAAATCCGCACTTATAATTATCCGCAGGGACGCATCACGGACCACCGAATCAATTTCACTATTTATAACCTTTCTGCTTTTATGAATGGTGATATTCAGAGTGTGATTGACAACCTGATAGTGGCTGAAAACTCTGAACGCTTGAAGGAAAGTGAACTCTAAAAAAATAGGATTGTGAAAGCAAAAATTATTTTACTGTTTTTACTCTGTGCTTCAATTTCAACTCTTGATGCTGCTAATGATATTTTGCCTAAACTTCAATTTAATTTTTCAGTCGGTGCCAGTTATCTTACTGTACAATCAGCTGTAAATCCATCAAATGAAAATTTTGTTAATTTGACGAAATATATTGACAAATTACATAATGAATTCAATTCTCAATTCGATATATTATATTTTCCACAAAATAATATTGGATATGGATTGAAATATAATTTATACAGCTATTCTGCTCAAGGACAAGATTTTATATTCAATTCGGACGATGGAATTCATAATATTGTAGGTGATATGGCCGAAAAAGATTTTGTAAATTTTATTGGACCAACTATCATGTTTGTAACTAATTCCTCACCTGAAAATCCGTTGAAATTTTTCGTACAATATTCGGTAGGTTATGTCTCGTATCGAAGCGAAACTACGATGGCTGAAACCAATATACTACTAACAGGTGAGAGTTTTGGTACATCAATGGATGCAGGCTTACATTATTGTTTAACTAAAAACCTTTCGTTTGGTTTAAAAGCCAGCCTTTTGTACTCCACTGTTTCTAACATTGAAATATTTGACGGCTTGAACAAGGAGTCTAAGACTTTAGATAAGTATAATAGCATCAACAATAGTAGTGTTGGTTTATCAGCCTCAATTTCATATATATTTTCACATAAAAAATAGTATGTATGAGAAAATTATCTGAAATAGTTCTGTGCATTTTACTTGTTGTGGGTTTCTATGGCTGCAACAATGACTTCTTGAATTCTAATTTTAGTTTAATTTTTAAGAATACACTTGTATCAAGCGATTCACTGACTCTGTATTTCAATCAAACCATGGGATCATATACTATGACGGTGAAAAATGCCGGTGAAACAGCTCCTTATCGAATCAGAAAATATCCGGATAACATAAAATTCAGCAGTTTAAAAGGAAACCTACAGAACAATGTCCTTACTCTTAATTTCAGTTGTACGAATCGTTATACTGATCCTTCTTTTGACCCTACAAAATTAGGTGAAATTGTTGTGGAAGTTGAAGATTTCGGCTATGTTATTATACCTGTAAACTACTTTTTCACAGGTGGTGCAGAACTTAAAATCAACAAAATCCTTATCGATTTTGGAACTACTGGAACACTCGATTCGGTTGAAATTGCTACTGTTTGGATGACTAAACTTATATACAAAATCATAGAACAACCCGATTGGATAAGTATCAACGACAGCGATAAAAGTGGAGGCTTATCGTTTTATGAAAAAAAACAAATTAAAATAACTTGTAATCGAACCGGAAAACCGGGTGGTTTATACGAAGGTAATATTGTAGTCCAAACGAATGATCCAAACCAATTGTTTTTGAATATAACAGTGAAAATGCGACCGCTTATAAACCCTGATGAACTGCAGCCGATAGAAGGAACAGTTGCTGATTGTGAGTATATTAAGTCAGAAAATAAATTGTTGATTGCTACAAAATCGCCCGATAGAGTATTAATTATTTCAACAGATAATGGTGCCAAACAACAAATTGATTTAAACCATGCACCTAATTGTATCAGTCTATCCGAAGATGCTCAACAGCTTTTTGTGGGTTCAAATGGATATGTTGATAAAATTATTATTAATTCGCTATCTATCGAAAAATCTTACAATGTGAATATAAACGTAGGTGATATTGTTTATGGTGAAAATAATTACTGTTATTTAATAGTTAGAAATATAAGTGAATTTAGTACTACTTCGGATGCTGCATTTCGCTATTTTAATATGAGTGATGGAAATGTTTTCACTGCTCAAAACCACGATATTTATACAGGTTCTAACATAATAAAATTAAAAGGAAAACCCTATCTTATTGGCACCCGACCATATACAAGTCCAAATGGCGTGGCACTTTTTTCAATCAATGATATACCTACTAAAATATCGTATTGGCATGATAGCTTTGGAGCAAGATTATGGCCTTCAGAAAATGGGATTATTCTTTTTGGTACCAACAGCAGCATTATTCAAACTCCTGACAATAGCACTGGAACAAGTATTACGTCATATGGAAAACTAACCGATGGTATCAATTCATATTCTTATAATCTGGGTTGGATTGATCTTTGTCAAAACACTAAAAGCATTTGGGCAACCAGACCGGATTATACAAAAACAGACTATTCCGATATTGTTGAATATGATGACACGAATTATAAACAAAAACGTGTGCTGATTTATAGCACCGATTACCTGACCACCGTTAATGGAATAAACGCATTTTACAAAACTGTGCCATATTTTCTTTTTAGTAATAAAACAGGTACTAAATTATTTGCAATTATGAATTTAGGAAAATCGTATAACGCAAACCAATGGAGTATACAAACAATTAATTTAGCAAAATGACCAAACAAGAATTATTTGAAAACATACAGCGCAAGAAATCATTTCTGTGCGTTGGATTAGACACGGATGCAACAAAAATTCCGGAAATTCTATATGATGAATCGGACGATGCTATTTTTGAGTTTAATAAAGCCATAATAGACGCAACAGCAGATCTTTGTGTGGCCTACAAACCAAATCTTGCTTTTTACGAAAGTCTTGGCCTCGAAGGCTGGGAAGTGCTGGAACGTACTGTCGATTATATTCGTGAAAACTATCCCGATCAATTTATCATTGCTGATGCCAAGCGTGGCGATATAGGAAACACATCGGCTATGTATGCCCGAACATTCTTTGGAAATATGGAATTCGACTCGGTAACCGTTGCACCTTACATGGGTGAAGATTCCGTTACACCCTTCCTCACTTACGAAGGCAAATGGGTTACCCTGCTGGCTTTGACATCGAACAAAGGTGCTTACGATTTTCAGTTTATGAAAGATGCTGAAACAGGAGAACGATTATTTGAAAAGGTGCTGAAAACTTCGCTTAACTGGGGAACTGACGAAAACATGATGTATGTGGTGGGGGCTACTAAGGCCGAAATGCTGACTGATATCCGCACGATTATTCCTGAGCATTTTCTGCTTGTTCCGGGTGTTGGTGCGCAAGGTGGAAGTTTGCAGGAAGTAGCTAAATATGGATTAAACAGTAAGTGTGGATTGCTTGTAAACTCTTCTCGTCAAATAATTTATGCATCTTCAGAAAAAGATTTTGCACAAGCTGCCAGACAAGAAACAATTAAGATTCAGACTGAAATGGAAGAAATACTTCAAAAATCTCTGTTAATTGATTAAGGAAATTTTCATTATTCCTGTGAATTACTCCAAAAAAAGCCAAAACCCGGGAAACTTTACTTGGTCTTCAACAAATCTTCGAGTTTAATCAGTTCGTCGCGAAGTTGAGCTGCTTCCAGAAATTCCAACTTTTTGGCAGCATCCTGCATAGCTTTTTTGGTTTTGGCAATGGCTTTTTCAAGGGCCGGTTTACTCATATATTGAACAACCGGATCGGCAGCAATAGCTTGTGAAGTATCCGGTTCGATATAGGCATTCGGATCAATATTAGCAAAAGAGTTTCGCTCACCTTTATAAATAGCCGTTGGTGTAATACCGTGTAATTCATTGTATGCCAATTGTTTTTCACGTCGGCGATTGGTTTCCGAAATGGTTTTAGCCATGCTGGCAGTAATTTTATCGGCATACATAATCACTCGACCATTCAGGTTTCGTGCAGCACGTCCTGCCGTTTGTGTAAGTGATCGGTGCGAACGCAAAAAACCTTCTTTATCGGCATCCAATATTGCCACCAGCGAAACTTCCGGTAAGTCCAATCCCTCCCGCAGCAGGTTTACACCAATCAGCACGTCATAAATACCCCGACGTAAGTCTTCCAGAATTTGAACCCGATCCAGCGTATCCACATCGGAGTGAATATAATTACAACGTACATTCATTTTAGCCAGATAATCGGTCAGTTCCTCTGCCATACGTTTGGTAAGGGTGGTTATCAAAGTGCGTTCGTTCTTTTCAGTCCGCTGTGTAATTTCTTCCAATAAATCGTCAATCTGATTCAGGCTTGGACGAACATCAATTATGGGATCGAGTAATCCGGTTGGGCGAATCAACTGATCCACCACAATGCCTTCGCATTTGTTCAACTCATAATCGGCCGGTGTGGCACTCACATAAATGGTTTGTGGAGCAATTTCCTCAAATTCTTCAAACTTCAACGGGCGATTATCTTTGGCAGATGGCAGGCGGAAGCCATATTCTACCAAATTTAATTTTCGGGCAGCATCGCCACCAAACATGGCATGAATCTGCGAAAGTGTCACGTGACTTTCATCAATCACCATCAAAAAATCTTTCGGGAAATAATCGAGCAAACAGAATGGGCGACTACCGGCAACACGACCATCGAAATAACGGGAATAATTTTCAATTCCGGAGCAATAGCCAAGTTCTTTAATCATTTCCAAATCATATTTCACCCGTTCGTAAATACGTTTAGCCTCGTAATGCTTATCAATAGAACGGAAATAATCAACCTGACGAGCCAAATCCACTTCGATATGATTAATAGCTTGTGCTATGCGTTCTTTAGTTGTTACAAAAATACTGGCAGGATAAATTTTATAGGCATCAAATGAACCGATTACGTTGAAGTTCAATGGTTCGACAGTGAAGATTTCTTCAATTTCATTGCCCCAAAACACCACACGAAGCACAAAGTCGGAATACGCCAGGAAAATATCTACCGTATCACCCTTCACACGAAAATTACCCCGATTCAGTTCTATTTCGTTTCGGGTGTATAAACAATCAACCAAATTTCGCAGAAAATCGTTTCGCACAATTTTCTGACCCCGTTGAATTTCAATAACATTGCTTGTAAAATCTTCCGGATTACCAATTCCATAAAGACAGGAAACCGATGAAACGACTAACACGTCTCTCCTACCCGACAATAAGGAAGAAGTGGTTGCCAATCGTAGTTTCTCAATTTCCTGATTAATGGATAAATCTTTTTCAATGTAAATGTCTTTTACAGGCAAATACGCTTCGGGCTGGTAATAATCGTAGTATGAAACAAAATACTCAACGGCGTTCTCCGGGAAAAAGCCTTTGAATTCGCTGTAGAGCTGAGCAGCCAGTGTTTTATTATGACTTAAAACCAATGTCGGGCGTTGCACTTGTTCTATCACATTGGCAATAGAAAAAGTTTTCCCCGAACCGGTTACACCCAACAAAGTCTGATAATTTGCACCTGCATTCAAACCATCAATTAGTTGTTTGATAGCCTCAGGCTGATCGCCGGTAGGATGATATGGAGAGATAAGTTTAAACAAAATAGTGGGCAGTTAGTAGTGGTCAGTTGACAGTGTATAGTGGGTAGATACAAACTACAGACTAAAAACTGCTTACTGCCCACTGCCGACTTAATTTATTCCTCACCAAGTGGCATAACAATCCACAGAATGATGTAAAGGGTTAAACCCGGAAATGCACCGGAAAAGATACTCAGTAATGCATAAGCAGCACGTACAATGGTATAATCCCAGCCAAAATAATTGGCTATACCGGCACAAACGCCACCTACAATCTGATTGTTCGAACGTTTTAGTTTTTTGTTCATAATTGCAATATTTTGGGGGTTCTGAAATGAATAACAAAGTAACGAAAAATATGTTGAAAATAAAAGTATTTTTTGGTCAACAAACAATAGAAGAAGAGCTTGTTTCACGGATTTTTTTAATCGGGCAAAAATATCTACTTTTGCAGAGTAAAAAGGTTGATTATTGGACACTATCAACTTCCAACTATCAACTGTCAACTAATAAAATTATGCCACACACATCGCTACGGGGGCAGGCAATGCCCGAATCGCCCATTCGAAAACTGGTTCCACTTTCCGACAAAGCCAAAGCGCGCGGAATCAAAGTGTATCACCTGAATATCGGTCAGCCCGATTTAAAGACACCACAAGTGGCGTTGGATGCCATTCGAAACATTGACCGCACGGTGCTTGAATATAGTCCCAGCGATGGTATTAAAAGCCTCAGAACCAAATTGGCTGCTTATTATCATACTTTCAATATTGATGTTACCGAAGATGATATCATTATCACAACCGGAGGTTCGGAGGCAGTGAATTTCGCCTTTATGAGCTGCCTTGATCCGGGTGACGAGATTATTGTTCCAGAACCGGCTTATGCCAACTATACGGCCTTTGCTATTGCAGCGGGAGCTGTTGTTAAACCTGTGGTTTCGACTATCGAAGAAGGTTTTGCGTTACCACATGTTGATAAATTTGAGGAACTAATTACACCCAAAACGAAAGGAATTCTGATTTGTAATCCGAATAATCCGACCGGATATCTGTACACCCGTGCCGAAATGAATAAAATACGCGATTTAGTAAAAAAATACGATTTGTATCTTTTTTCGGATGAAGTGTATCGCGAATTCTGTTACACTGGTGCGCCCTATATTTCGGCATTCCATTTGGATGGAATTGAAGAAAATGTGGTATTGATTGATTCTGTTTCAAAGCGTTACAGCATGACAGGTGTTCGAATTGGTGCTATTGTAACCAAAAATAAAGAAGTCCGTAAGAACGTGATAAAATTCTGTCAGGCCCGTTTAAGTCCACCTTTACTTGGACAAATAGCAGCAGAAGCTGCCATGAATACACCACCTGAATATATGCTTGAAATGTACAACGAGTATGTGGAACGTCGAAAATTCCTTATCGATGGATTAAACCGCATTCCCGGAGTATATTCGCCAATTCCAATGGGTGCTTTTTATACTGTGGCACGACTGCCGGTCGATGATGCCGACATTTTCTGTTCCTGGTTACTATCCGACTTTGAGTACGAAGGCTACACCATTATGATGGCTCCTGCTTCCGGTTTTTACACTATCGATGGCTTGGGAAAAGATGAAGTTCGCATTGCCTATGTGCTCGACAAAGAAGACTTAAAACATGCATTGATTGTTCTTGCAAAAGCATTGCAGGCATATCCGGGAAGAACTATCTGACCTCCCCTAACCTTTCCAAGGAGGGGAAAAACGGGTAATTCAAACGCTTCAAATCGTATTTTTTATTAATTTTTCCAAGTCAGAATAGCTAATTTAGAACTCTGTTCTCCCTCCTTTGGAGGGAGTTAGAGGGAGGTCGAAATCATGAACCCTGAATTATTCATAGCTAAACGCATCCATTTTCAGCAGGGCAAGAGAAATATATCTCGTCCTGCCGTTCGTATTGCCACTATCGGTATTGCGCTGGGACTTGCGGTTATGCTAATTTCGGTGGCAGTCGTGATTGGGTTTAAACAGGAAATCCGCAACAAAACGATTGGCTTTGGAGGACATATTCAGGTTACAAATTTTGATAATAACAATACCTACGAAATGAATCCTATCAAAGCTGACAAGGCTTTGATAAGCTCAATTACTTCTATCAATGGGGTTAAACACCTTCAGCGATTTGCTACCAAACCGGGAATAATCAAAACAAATTCGGAGTTTCAGGGAATTGTGCTGAAAGGAATTGATGTCGGGTTCGACTGGAACTTTTTCAAGTCCAATCTGCTGCAGGGAACGATTATTGATCTCAAAAATACTGTTTCAAGTAATCAGGTTGTCATTTCCAAATATTTGGCTAATTTACTCGGTCTGAAACTGGGTGACAGTTTCTTCACCTATTTTATTCAGGATCAGGTTCGGGCGCGAAAATTCAAAATTGTGGGTATTTATTCCACCAACTTTATTGAGTATGACAAGTTATTTATCCTTGCCGATATGCGTCAGGTGCAAGCACTCAACAACTGGGATAAGGACTCGTTCAGTGGATTGGAAGTGCTGATTACTGATTTTGACCGTATTGATGAAGTGGGCGATGCAGTTTATTCGGCCACTGCCAATAAATTTAACAAAGAAGGGAAAACCTATAGCACACAAACCATTAAACAACTTAATCCTCAGATTTTCAGCTGGCTCGATTTACTGGATATGAATGTGTGGGTAATTCTCATTTTGATGCTTTCAGTGGCAGGTTTTAATATGATTTCAGGGCTGCTTATTTTGATTCTTGAACGTACCAACATGATTGGTATTCTGAAATCGATTGGAGCAACTAACTGGTCAGTACGTAAAATATTTCTTTTTCATTCCTTTTTCCTAATTGCTAAAGGTATGTTTTGGGGCAATGTTATCGGACTTT
Source organism: uncultured Bacteroidales bacterium (assembly GCA_903901975.1). Taxonomy (GTDB): domain Bacteria; phylum Bacteroidota; class Bacteroidia; order Bacteroidales; family Paludibacteraceae; genus Paludibacter. Next base: position 4,534 of record CAIUTB010000148.1, on the reverse strand, counting down.
CGCTTTGTGCATTCCAGTATTTTTCCGGCATTATTCCACTCGACCCCGAAGCCTATTATGTGGCTACTGTGCCTATCTCTTTCAACTGGCTCTATATTTTCCTGTTGAATGCAGGTACTCTGTTAGCTTCCATCCTGATTATGATTGGTCCATCCTATCTTATCACCAAGATTACTCCTGCAAACATTATTCGCTACGAATAAGATCAAAAATAATTATAAAGCCACTGTTTTGAAATTTTATCTTTTTACTAAAAAATGCCCTGATTGTCAGGGCATTTTTTAGTAAAAAGATATCAAACTATTAATTTCAGATACTTAACTCATCCTTAAAGTATTGAATGGTTTTAATTAAACCTTCCTGAAGCTGAATAGTTGGATTCCAATTATCAAGCAATTCTTTGGCTTTGCTAATATTCGGTTGTCGTTGCCTTGGATCGTCCGAAGGTAAAGGTTGGAATATCAGTTTTGATTTCGAACCGGTTAGTTCAATTACTTTGGTGGCTAATTCCAACATGGTAAATTCATTTGGATTTCCGATATTTACAGGTCCAATGACCGAATCATCAGTTTTCATCATCCGTATCATTCCTTCGAGCAAATCGTCAACATACTGAAAACTACGTGTTTGCTCACCACTTCCAAAAATAGTTATATCTTCTCCACGTAAAGCCTGAACAATAAAGTTTGAAACTACCCGACCATCATTCGGATTCATACGAGGACCATAGGTATTGAAAATTCGGATAATTTTAATTTTCACCCCATTTTGCCGATGATAATCCATAAACAAGGTCTCGGCACATCGTTTTCCTTCATCGTAGCACGAACGGATACCGATAGGATTTACATTTCCCCAGTATTCCTCAGGTTGTGGATGCACGCTAGGATCTCCGTAGACTTCGCTGGTGGAAGCTTGTAATATTTTGGCTTTTACACGTTTTGCTAAACCGAGCATATTGATTGCACCCATAACCGATGTTTTCACCGTTTTAATGGGATTGTACTGGTAATGGATTGGAGAGGCAGGACAAGCCAAATTATAAATTTCATCAACTTCAGCCATATAAGGTGTTGTAACATCATGTCGAACAAATTCAAAATAACCATTTGAAAGGTTGTGTTCAATATTTTTACGCCTGCCGGTAAAGAAATTATCCAGACAAATCACTTCGTTTCCTTCACTTAAAAGTCTGTCGCACAAGTGAGAACCAATAAAGCCCGCTCCTCCGGTGATTAAAATTCTGCTCATAATATTCTATTCTAAAATTTAAAAAATTGGGTATGGCAAAAGAAAAATTATACAATTTAGTTAGATATGCTTTAATAAAGCACATTTGAAATTCAATATTTCTTTTTCCGAACAACAGTGATTTAATTAAAGTTCATTGGTTTTTTACCAATACTGTAATACTGAAACTTGAAATCCATCAATTGCTCAATATCAAATATGTTTCGACCATCGAACAAGACTTTCTGATTCATTAGCTTTTCCATTACCATAAAATTTGGAAGCCTAAACTCGCTCCATTCAGTTACAACGGCTAAGGCATCGACTCCAATCAGAGCTTCATACATATCTTTGCAATAAATAATTTTATCACCCATTATGCGTTCAGTCTCGTGCATTGCTATGGGGTCGTAAGCTTTCACTATAACGCCTTGAGCTAACAAACTCCTGATCAAAACCAATGAGGGAGCTTCGCGCATATCATCTGTTTCAGGTTTAAAGGAAAGCCCCCATATGGCAATGGTTTTTCCTTTTAGTTTTCCTTCGAAATGTGTATTTATTTTTTCGAACAAAACTGTTTTCTGATAATCATTCGCATCTTCAACTGCTTGCAAAATATTCAGCGAATAGTTGTAGCTTTTAGCCGTTTTTATTAATGCCTGAACATCTTTTGGAAAACAAGACCCACCATACCCAACTCCCGGATATAGGAATTTATAACCAATACGCGTATCAGAGCCAATTCCTTTTCTAACCAGGTTTATGTCAGCACCTACAATTTCGCATAAATTTGCGACTTCATTGATAAAACTAATTTTGGTGGCAAGCATTGCATTGGCAACATATTTAGTCATTTCGGATGAAGTAATGTCCATAACGATAATTGGATGGTTGTTCAAAACAAAAGGTTTATAAAGTCTTTTAAGCACTTTTTCGGCAGTTTCAGATTCTACTCCAATCACAATTCGATCAGGTTTCAGAAAATCTTCAACCGCATTGCCTTCTTTCAAAAATTCGGGATTTGAAGCCACATCGAATTCAACTGTTACCCCTCTTCGGTCAAGTTCCTCCTGAATAGCAGCCTGTACTTTAGTAGCCGTACCCACCGGAACAGTACTTTTGGTAACAACAACTGTGTAACTATTTAAATTTGAACCAATTTCGCGTGCCACTGCCAATACATATTTAAGGTCGGCACTTCCATCTTCATCGGGTGGTGTTCCTACAGCAATAAAAATAGCGTCGCTATCATTCACCACTTCGGATAATTTTGTTTTGAAAAACAATCTTTCTTTCAGCACATTACGTTTCACAAGATCCTCAAGCCCTGGTTCATAAATTGGCATTAGGCCATTATTCAGGGAGTCAATTTTACTCTGATTTGTATCGATACAATTTACAATTGCACCGGTTTCAGCCAGACATGCTCCGGATACAAGCCCTACATATCCAGTTCCTACGATTGAAATATTCATAAAATAGCTGTTTTAATGATTGATTTGTTGTGCGATAAAGTGTTTTTTGATATTATACAAATTCATAATTTAGGAAAATGAGGATTTATTTAAACCAACATTGTTCAAAAATGCGCTGTATTGCTTAGTTTTTAAAATAAATTTGTTACAAAAATAGACATTATTTCGGTATAATAAATGTTATTAAATGTTATTTTTCAAATGAAATAATATCTACTTGAATGAATAAAGATAAATGAAAGTAAGCCATATTAACAGCAATGACAAGAACTTTTAGTATATTTAAGGCGGGGAGTAAATGCTAAAATAAAATATTGTCAAAACAGTATGTTGATAAAACTGATCTTAAAGCTATTCTAATATTTATTTCCAGACAGATAACAGAAGCTAAGAGGCTATTTTTATGATGTTTTGCACAAATAGCTACAACTAATTCAAACCTATTTCAACTCAATAAATAATAAATTATTTCGAACTTTTTTTCAGCTACAGCGTTTATTTGAGTAGAAAAATTGAAAACCAAATTCAACCAAAAAATGAGTAAAATTGAAAAAATTTTCGCACGCGAAATACTTGACTCGCGTGGAAATCCTACAGTAGAAGTAGACGTATTATTAGAATCGGGCGTTACAGGACGTGCTTCAGTTCCATCGGGAGCTTCAACCGGCGAAAACGAAGCCATAGAACTTCGCGACGCCGACAAAGGTCGTTACCTCGGTAAAGGTGTTCAGAAAGCAGTTGCCAATGTGAATAACGTGCTTGCTCCTGCCCTGATTGGTATCAGTGCCCTGCAACAACGTGCCATTGATAAATTAATGATTCAGCTGGACGGTACAAAAACCAAATCGAAACTGGGTGCTAATGCCATTCTGGGCGTTTCGCTGGCTGTTGCACGCGCTGCTGCTTCGTATCTCGATTTACCTCTGTATCGCTACATTGGCGGAACAAATGCATTTACCTTGCCGGTGCCAATGATGAACATTATCAACGGTGGCTCGCACTCCGACGCGCCAATTGCCTTTCAGGAATTTATGATTCGTCCTGTGGGTGCTTCATCATTTAAAGAAGGTTTGCGTACAGGTGCTGAAGTGTTTCATTCATTGAAAAAAGTGCTTCACGACAAAGGCCTCAGCACCGCTGTAGGCGACGAAGGTGGCTTTGCTCCTAACCTTGCCGGCGGAACGGAAGAAGCGTTGGAATCTATCCTTACCGCTATCCGCAATGCAGGTTACAAACCGGGTTCGGATGTAACTATCGGGTTGGACTGTGCTGCATCCGAATTTTTTAAAGATGGTGTGTACGACTATTCTAAATTCGAAGGTCCAAACGGAAAAAAACGTTCGTCGGCCGAACAGGCTGATTACCTGGCTGAACTGGTTGCAAACTATCCGATTGACTCTATTGAGGACGGTATGGGTGAAGGCGACTGGGATGGATGGAAATTCCTGACCGACAAATTGGGCAAGAAAGTGCAACTGGTGGGCGACGATTTGTTTGTGACCAACGTGGATTACCTGAAAAAAGGGATTGACATGGGTTGTGCCAACTCTATTTTGATTAAAGTAAATCAGATTGGTACGCTGACCGAAACACTCGACGCTATTGAAATGGCTCACCGCGCAGGTTATACTTCGGTTACTTCGCACCGCTCGGGCGAAACGGAAGATTCAACCATTGCCGACATTGCCGTGGCAACCAACTCCGGACAAATCAAAACCGGTTCGTTGAGCCGCTCCGACCGTATGGCTAAATACAACCAACTGCTTCGCATCGAAGAAGAATTGGGCGATTTGGCGGTGTATGGGTATAAGAAATAGTTGACAGTTAAT
>CAIUTB010000147.1 GCA_903901975.1 uncultured Bacteroidales bacterium | reverse complement strand
CGGTTAGAAAAAATGCAACGCGAACAACAAAAAGCAATCCCAACCAAAGGACGCAAATAAATAAACTAACTATATGATTTAAAGCGCAAAATGCAACTGTAAAATATTGCTTTGCGCTTTTTTCTTACACTAAAATCAGAAACAGCAAATGAAAACAAGTTTTCAATTGATTACACTATTGGGATTCGTTCTGTTACTTTCAGCGTGCAATAAAAAGAATAGATTTGAAATTGACACGAATAAAAATCGGGTAGAGGTCAAAATTCATCGTTTTGATAAAGACTTGCTCGCTATCGATACAACCAAACTTAATGCCGGAGTTGACAGTTTATATTCCCGCTATAGGACGTTTTTACCTGTTTTCTTATCCGATGTATTGGACACTACCGCTAAAGATACCACGGCTGTGAGGAACTTGTTCTATAAATTTTTGACAGACAAAACATTTGCTCCGGTCAACAAGAAGGCGTTACAAACTTTTACAGATATTTCAGATATTGAAAAAGAGGTTTCTGACGCTTATACTAACATCCATCATTATTTCCCGGAAGTAAAATTGCCTGAAGTTTATTTCTTTGTCTCAGGTTTCAATCGCTCCATTATGATGAATAATCAATTTATAGCCATTGGTACGGATTATTACCTTGGAAGTGATTTCCCGGCCTACAAAGGCTTGACTTATGAATATACGATAAAAAATATGCGTCGTGAATGCCTGACCACAGATTTGGTGTCGGCTACGCTGTTCAGAATGTTTCCGATGAATAGTTCACAGTATCGATTGCTAGATAATATGCTTTTCAGGGGCAAGGTTTTATATTTGATGTCGGTTTTTATGCCCAACGAAAAGCCTCAAGGAATTATAGGTTACAGTGCCGAACAATTAAAATGGTGTATGAAAAATGAAAAACACATCTGGGCAGCTATTATTGACCAGCAACACTTATTTTCAACCGATGTGATGCTGATAAAGAAATATATGAATGATGCGCCTTTCACAGCAACAATCTCGCAGGAATCACCGGGCAGGCTTGGAGCATGGATCGGATTACGTATTGTTGAAAGCTATATGCAAAAAAACACGAATGTGGGTCTGCGTGATTTGATGAACGAGAATAATTACCAGAAAATGCTCGAACTGTCGGACTACAGACCTTGATGAGATCAGAAAATAGGCATTAAAACAAAAAAGACCTGTTTGCTTCTGCAAACAGGTCTTTACATTTTATGCATTCTGGATTATACCGGACTAATTGCTTCTGAAGGACAAACATCAGCACAAGTGCCGCAATCTGTACATACATCAGCGTCAATTACATAGATATCACCTTCTGCGATTGCTTCAACTGGACATTCGCTGATACATGATCCGCAAGCAATACAATCTTCTGAAATAACGTAAGCCATTTTTAATTATTTTTTTGTTAGTACTAATTAGTTTGCAAAAGTATAACTTTTTCCAGACCTAAAAAAACTTTTAAGTCTTTTTTTTCAAAAACAAATAATTTCTAACGTTGTTCGGAATTTTACAAGATCGTTAACCCAATTTCAGATTGAAGTTAATTTCAAAGTTCTGATTCTTACAATTTATCAGACTCTTCCATTGAATCCAAATTAACCACCGGCATCTACCTCATATATAACAACTTAACTCCATGTTACAATTCTATTAATTTATTGATAAATTACTGTAACATAAAATAGTTTTTAGTATATTTGCATAGTTTTTAGGGCTGATATTCAAGCCTGAATTTAAAAGCAAATAAATTAAGAAACAAAGTATAAACTTGAAATTTACACAAACCATTTTGTTATGAACAATTCATTTTTCAGCAAATTTACGCCAAAAGAAACAAAGTTTTTTCCAATTTTAAAAGAGATGGCGGATGTGATTTTGATCGCATCGGATTTAATTATTGAGTGTGTTCAAAACAGCGATCATGAAGCTGCCATTGAGTATTACAAAAAAATTAAAGAACAGGAACGTAAAGGTGATGCCTTATCTGCTAAAATTTTTAGCGAATTAAATTCAACCTTTATCACACCTTTTGATCGTGAAGATATTCATCATTTGGCTGACAAACTGGATGATGTTACTGATTTTATTAACAGTTGCGCAAAAAGAATTGTACTTTACAATCCGAAAGAAATTCCAGCAGTTGCAGTGCAAATGGCAAAATTCATTAAAGAATGTGCGATTTGTATTGGGAAAGCCGTTGATGAACTAGATGTATTGAAAAAAAATGCAAAAAAAGCTACTCAATATTGCGTTGATCTTCATGCAATTGAAAATAAAGCGGATGAAGTATATGAGAACTTTTTGATTGATTTATTTGAAAATCAGAAAGATGCCATTGAATTAGTGAAGTTGAAAGACATTATGGCAGAATTGGAAAAAGCAACTGATGCAGCCGACAGTGTTGGTAAAATTATCAAAACAATTATTATTAAATACGCATAATTCATAGAAAATCAACAACATGACGCTATTAATAACCATTATCGTCCTTGCTTTGGTTTTCGATTATATCAATGGATTTCACGATGCTGCAAACTCCATTGCCACAATTGTTTCAACCAAAGTTCTTACGCCATTCAAGGCTGTTTTATGGGCAGCAGCATTCAATTTTATCGCTTTTTTTATTGCCAAGTATTTTAGTGGATTTGGAATTGCAAATACGGTTGCGAAAGCTGTAATTGAAAATTATGTAACCTTACCGGTAATATTCTCTGGTATTGTGGCTGCAATTCTTTGGAATTTAGCTACCTGGTGGTTGGGAATACCTTCCTCTTCATCTCACACTTTGATAGGGGGATTTGCAGGTGCTGCAATTATGAGTACTATTATAGCAACAGGCTATACAACTTCCGGTTTTCAAGCCATTAAAGGGGATGTTATCATAAAGATTGCCTCTTTTATCGTTTTAGCACCCCTTATAGGTATGATAATATCATCCTTACTTACTATTTTGATTTTATATTCTTTCAAAAAAGTCAATCCTCATAAGGCGAATAACTGGTTTAAGAAACTTCAATTGGTTTCATCCGGCTTATTCAGTATTGGCCACGGATTGAATGACTCACAGAAAGTTATGGGGATTATAGCAGTTGCACTTTTTACCGCAACAAAAAATGGTATTGATGTTGGAGTTCATAACATTAAAGATATTCCTGACTGGGTTGCTTTTGCCTGTTTTACGGCTATTTCAATTGGTACTATGTCGGGTGGATGGCGTATTATTAAAACTATGGGGTCTCGTATCACCAAAGTTACTCCGCTGGAAGGTGTTGCCGCTGAAACTGCCGGTGCATTAACTTTGTATATAACCGAAATGCTTAAAATACCGGTTAGTACTACACACACCATTACCGGTTCAATCATTGGAGTTGGTGCTGTTAAAAGACTTTCGGCAGTACGTTGGGGTGTAACGCGTAGCTTATTGATTGCCTGGATTCTGACGATTCCTGTAAGTGCAGCTTTAGCAGCTTTGATTTATTATACTTTTGGAGGAATGCTATAAATTTAACTAAACAGATTGAAAAGGTTGTTTCTTTGGAAACAACCTTTTTTTAGTATCGACCCTCAACTATTGTGCAATAATCATTTTTTTTTTACGTTTGTACTCTACAAACGTTTTGCTAACATGAGAATTCGACGATTTAAAAAACTAATAATCAGCATATCATTTGTGTGTGGTTTCGTGCCATCGATGGTTGCACAGGGAAATCTGCCTTATGTTGACCAAAAACCAATTCATTTTGGGTTTTCGCTTGGGTTGGGAACGATGGATTTTGCAGTGTCACCGGCAGACTCGGTCAGAGTTTCCAGTCTAAATCCAACATTTTCAGTTGGAATAATAACAGATCTGCGGTTGAACCGTTATTTGAATCTGCGTTTTACACCTGCTTTACATTTTGGAGCACGCGAGTTAACCTATTCTTTTAGTAACTCCAGCACGAAATCACTTGTTGTTCAATCACTTCCGGTTAGTTTGCCTTTTTACCTTAAATATAGTGCCGAGCGAGCAGGGAATATACGTCCTTATGTTATTTGGGGGGCTGGTGCATCCTATGATTTGGCAACAAACGAGGGTAGTCCGGTATTACTCAAACCGTTGGATTTTTTTACTGAATTTGGAGCGGGATGTGATATTTATTTCTCGTTTTTTAAACTTTGTCCGGAACTGAAATACTCCATTGGATTTAATAATATGTATAACCCGAATCACGGAACAGTAGCTAATGATAAACAACAATTTCTGACTATACCCTTAACCCGTCTTACTTCGCATATGCTGACGTTAGCATTTAATTTTGAGTGATAAAAGTGTATTAAAACAAAAGAAACAAGCGGGGTAACGATTGTTTCTTTGTTAGCTTAGAGTTTTTCAATTTCTTTGACAACCTTATCCATAGCTACTTGCCAGTCGGAGTAAAGTTTGCGGAAATAGGCTTTTACAATTTTGGGATTGTCTTTGCCATCAGGGCGGTTGGTGCGCAACACGAATTGATGGGTTAAATCCATGATTTCAACCACTAGATTCTCAACTTTCTGATCTTCAATAGACTTTGACATCAGGCAGCGAAAATAAATATCGGTAATCAGTTCCGATGAAACAAATTTCAGGGTGTTTTTCAGTTTTCTTCGACTAGCCATAGGGGTAACGTTTAAAATTTAAAATACAAATATAGCCCATTATTATGATAAAGTAATCTTTTGACGTAAATTTGCAGTAAAATTGAACCGTAATCCATTTATCTGAAAAATTCGCTTTTAAAATATGCAGTCATTTCCAACCCGATTTATCTTTCGTTGCTTTGCTTTTATGGCCGTTATTCTTACGATCACTTTCTCGTCGTGCAACGATGAATTGATTTCGACCAACCCAAAAGACAAGCTGACTTTCTCCACAGATACTCTGTCTTTCGATACTGTTTTTACGACTGTTGGTAGCGCTACTTCGAAAATAATGATTTACAACCGCAATAATTTAGCATTGAATATAAGTCATTTAGGTATTGCAGGTGGCAAAAACTCCTCGTTCAGAATCAATGTGGATGGAAGTTTGAATGCCGAAAATCAATTCAACAACATTACGATTCGTGCCAATGACAGTATGTTTATTTTTGTGGCGGTAACGGTAAATCCACAAAATGTCGATTCACCTGTTTTTATCCAGGATTCTATTGTTTTCCAAACTAACGGAACAATTCAAAACGTAAAACTTCAGGCTTTCGGTCAGGATATGAAAGTGTTGCGAAACAAACGAATTCTCAGCGATTCAACCCTTACAGCTGAGAAACCCTACCTGATTTTCGGCAATCTGACTTTAGATAGTGCTAAAACCCTGACCCTGAAAGCTGGTTGTAAACTGTATTTCCACAATAATGCCAATATGATGATTTATGGCAATCTGAAAGCAGAAGGAACTGCAGATAGTCCCATTATCATGCGGGGTGACCGACTGGATAATATCAAGTTTGCCACACCATTTCCATATAATAATGTAGCCGGTCAGTGGGGAGGTGTATATTTACTATGGAACGGCGGTAATCACTTGTTACAGCATGTCAACATGAACAGCGGTTATGTGGGAATATATTATTCAAACAACGACCGCAATACTGTCCCGAACCTTGAAATTGCCGATTGCCGCATCCATAATTTTATGGTTTACGGTCTGGTGGTACAGAATGGAAATGTGCTGGTTACGAACTCCGAGATTTCGAACACCAGTAGTTACAGCGTTTATCTGAGTGGAGGAAAACACACTTTTTTGCAAAGTACCATTGCCAATTATTTCGATAATAATACTGTACCTCATACTTCACGTGATAAAAAACCAGCCGTGATGATAATGAATCTAAATCGCGTTTCACCCATGGAAACTATTTTCAGAAACTGTATTATCAGTGGAAATTATGAAAATGAATTTAGTCTGGCCAGCCGCTTTCTCGACCAATATAAAGGTGTTTTCGATCATTGTTATATCCGCAAAACCGATTCGCTGAAATTACCACAATTTAGCAACATTCGTTGGTATAACCGAAAAGATACCCTTTTCAAAAGTATTCGCTACGACTACGAAAAGAAAACTTACTTCAACTTTATGCCTGATTCCGTTTCACCGGTGCGTGGCAAAGCTGACCTTGCAGTGGCTACACAATTTCCGCTCGACCTGAATGGAAATAACCGCCTGACAGGCAATAAACCCGATATTGGTGCATACCAATGGCAGCCAATTAAAAAATAGCAACTACAAAAAAATCACACTTGCATTCTCCCTTTTTTGTAAGGGAGTAAAAGCTGTAAATACCATTGTTACAAACGACAGGGAAGCGATAACTTGAATAGTATTGACTTATCCTGTAAGAAATAATAAGGTGTCGGCAAACAAGATGTTGTTCAAATACGTTTAACTGGGTATAAAAAAATAATATTAAATATGAATCTGGAAGAAGTATTAAATTTTCGCCGTTCGGTGAGGAACTATGATCCGGCTAAAGAGCTGGATACCGATAAAGTAAAACATTGTATTGAACTCGCGACTTTAGCGCCTAACAGTTCGAATATGCAATTGTGGGAATTTTACCACATCGTTGATAAAGAAGAGCTTCAGAAACTATCACATTTCTGCCTCGATCAAAGCGCAACCTCAACTGCACAACAGGCCGTAGTATTTGTAACCCGACGCGACCTGTTCCGCAAAAGAGCAAAAGATATTCTGGTGTTTGAAAAAGAAAATATTATCCGAAACAGTCCTGCTGAACGTCAGCAAAAGCGCATAAAAGGAAGGGAACTTTATTATGGAAAAGTAATGCCGTTTATTTATGGTCGGTTTTTCGGCTTGCTGGGAGTAATCCGTAAAATAATTGTTCATATCATACATGTATTCCGACCTATTATTACCACTGTATCTGAAGCAGATACTCGTGTTGTGATTCATAAGAGCTGTGGTTTGGCAGCTCAGACCTTTATGATAGCTATGGCTAATGAAGGATACGACACATGTCCTCTTGAGGGATTTGATGGAATACGTGTGAAGAAACTGCTTGGACTGCCACGTGGGGCAGAGATAAATATGGTAATTTCATGCGGAATAAGAAATGGGAACAAAGGTATCTGGGGTGAAAGATTCCGTGTTCCGTTTAATGAGGTTTACAGAAAAGTATAATAATTCTCTTCCCTTATTGAACGTAGTCCGTAAATGTTCGGTTTAGTAACAAGACACTGTCATTCAAGCAGTTTTGATATCTAGAATAATAATTGTACTTTTGCACTCAATACACTAATTTTTAAAATTTTACTTCATGATGAATGCTCAAGATATCAAAAATGGAACCTGCATCCGGATGGATGGAAAGTTGTATTTTGTGGTTGAATTTCTCCATGTAAAGCCAGGAAAAGGCAATACATTTATGCGTACCACCCTCAAAGATGTAGTTGATGGTCGCGTTATTGAACGTCGTTTTAATATCGGCGAAAAGCTTGAAGATGTGCGCGTAGAACGTCGCCCTTATCAATTCGTTTATAAAGAAGCCGAAGATTTTATTTTCATGAATCAGGAAACATACGACCAACATCCTATAAGCAAAAACCTTATTAATGGCGTAGATTTTCTACTCGAAGGAATGATTATAGAAGTGGTTTCGGATGGATCTACCGATACGGTACTGTACGCTGATATGCCGGTAAAAGTTCAAATGAAAATTACCTATACCGAACCTGGAATGAAAGGTGATACTGCTACCAACACCTTGAAACCGGCTACTGTTGAATCTGGTGCTACTGTTCGTGTTCCTTTATTTATTACCGAAGGCGAAACGATTGAAATTGATACACGTGACGGATCTTATCTGGGTCGTGTTAAGGTTAGCTAATCAGAAACAATTTTTTCATTTTAATATAAAATCCGACAATCAACCAGATTCGTCGGATTTTTTTTGCAATTTGTAGTCAGCATTCGCAAATTTTTCACGTAATTTGCAATCACATTTAATCAAATAACAGTATGAAAAAGCGTATAAAAAGTTTTGGTTATGCCGGCCGTGGAATTTGGCTGGTAATCAGTAATGAAGCCAATATGAAGATTCATTTGGCTGTGGCATTATTAGTCCTTATGGCTGGGTTTTATTTTCAAATTAGTGTTCCAGAATGGCTTGCCTGCCTGTTCTGTTTTGGGTTGGTTTTTACAGCCGAAATGATGAATACGGCCATTGAAAACGTGATTGATTTATTCTCCCCAGAACAACATGAGCTAGCCCGCAACGGTAAAGACATTGCTGCCGGTGCTGTTTTAGTAAGTGCACTTATTGCAGCGATTGTAGGGTTATTAATCTTTCTACCTAAAGTTTGGAAATTAGTATGAAAAACATCCATCTCTGGGAACATTTTTTCAATTTATTATATCCCAATTTATGTGTTGTTTGTGGTGAGAATCTTCTCAAAAGTGAGCAACATATCTGCCTATCGTGTCTATGTTCCATTCCCAAAACCAACTATCACTGTCATCCCGATAACCCCATTGAAAAACGTTTTTGGGGAAAAGTTCCGATACACAGAGCAACAGCTTTTTTCTTTTTTCAGAAAGGTTCTTCATTCCAAAAATTACTCCATGCACTGAAATACAAAGGAAATAAGGAAATTGGTTGGAAAATTGGCCAATATGCAGCGGTTGATTTATTGGAATCGGAAGATTTCATGTCAGTTGATGTGATTATACCGGTTCCGTTACATCCTGAAAAATACAAAAAACGCGGATACAATCAGAGCGAATGGATAGGCAAAGGATTGTCGGAAATTTTAGAGAAACCACAAGACATTACTACTCTGGTTCGCAATAAAGAAAACACAACCCAAACCAAGAAGTCGGTTTTTGAACGCTACGAAAACACCGAAGGAATTTTTGAATGTACCGATATTGCGACTTTAGCGGGAAAGCATATATTATTGGTAGATGATGTTCTGACAACCGGTTCTACTCTTGAAGCCTGCGTCAGTGCTTTGCTTAAAACAGAAGGAATCAAAGTGAGCATATTTACTCTGGCTGTGGCTTAATAGAATCTTTCCTGTTAAATTATTCAATTGAAAATTCAAGTTATAATACAAGAATATCTATAGTTTCGTATATTTTCTCAGTTTATTACTAAAATTAATTTGTAGTTTTGCAATCAAATTTTTATTTTTTTCAACGATTACATGAAACGAGCATGAAATTAAAAGTTTGTTTTCTGAACTTTTTGTTGAGCTTTTTGCTGATAGGTTGTTCACTCATGCCGAATGAGATGAAAACAGCCCAGAAAATTTTGGACTCCAACCCTGATTCAGCATTATATATTTTGCAACAAATGCATCCCAACCAATCATTCCTTAATGCGGATCGTGCGTTATACGGAATCCTTCTTTTTCAGGCATTAGATAAAAGCGGCAAAACACTCCAACCCGATTCAGTGGTTAATTTTTCAGTCAGGTTTTACGAACAATCGAATGATAATGTTCATTTGGCTATTGCGTATTATTATAAAGCCCGATTATATAAAAGTGCGCAGCAATTTGATAAAGCGACAGTATTGTATCTTAAATCATTAGACATTATACAAAATAAAGATTTTGAATTGTTAGGAAAAATTTATTCGGATTTAGGTGATATATGTGCTATTCAAACAGATTTTCAAGCAGCACTCACTAAACATTTAAAATCGTTCGGGTTTTTTGTAAAAGGAGGTGACTCAATTAGTGCTAATAATAAAATGTTGGATATTGGGCGTATGTATCGCTTACTAAAAGATTATAAAACTGCAAGGTATTATTTTACTAAAACATTATTATCAAGTAAAGACTCCTTTCTTCACGGTAGTGCATATCAGGAGATTGGAATTAATTTTTATAATGCCAAGCGATTTGATTCGGCTGAATACTTTATTCGTGAAAGCTTAAAATTTCCTTCTAAAGGGAGTAATTATGCCATTCGTAATTATATTCTTGCTGATTTATATTTTGACACCAATAAATATGACTTAGCCACGGTTTATGCCTTGAACTCATTGAAATATCCGGCAAACTTTATAACAAAGCGAGAATGTTACAGAATTTTAGCAAATTCGAGATATAGCTTAGGTGATTTAAAAGAAATGGCAGCCTACATGTCTAAATTTCAGGAATGTACAGATTCTGTCCGAAAAATAGAAGCTCAAACAAAAACATCGGTTCTCGAAGATTTGCATCAAACAAGCAGTGCTATAAGTAAATCCCGACAATCCCTAATTATACTTGCTATTATTATTTTATTAATTACACTTACAAGTCTGAGTATCGTATTTACATTACGCAACAGAAGCCGAAACAAACAAATACAATTAGAAAAAACTGAAGAAAAATTATCAGAAAAACAGCTTTTTTTAAAAGATAGTTTAATCCATAAAATTCAAGAAAACAGAACGTTGCAGGCTGCTGCCTATAAAAAAGCCAATTTACAGGAGCGTGAACTTATTTATAAAGAATTATTCAATACTTCACTTCAACTTGACGACTGGGATGCCTTTAAAAAACTGATGAATAAAACATTCAACAACTTAGTTACAGAATTGGAAACCCTTAGTCCTGAAATTAATCATAAGGAGATAATGTGGTGTTGCCTATTCTTATTGAATGTACCTACCAACGAAATGATCGTTCTTCTGGAATGTCAACAAAGGAGTTTATATAAAATGAAACAACGCATGACCCAAAAACTCCAGCTTAGTACAACTACAGAATTTGAACAATTACTTCTAAATTTATCTGAAGATAATTAATTTACTTTTCTTTGTTTCTCCAAATCGGACTGTATGAAATTGACAAATATTTAACAGTTTAAATTGTTCAATTTTCCCTTGTCCCACTTTTTCCTATTTGTCCACACATAATGTGCTACATATCAGCTATATAAAAAACGGCTTGTCGCACTTTTTTTTGCCACAAAATTTGGGGATTTGTATTGCTGTGTCTAACTTAGCAACTTGAAGAAGTACCATTTTAATGCTTCGGGTAAATTCCAGGTTTAACTCACTAAAAATTATTTGTATGAAAAAGTTTAAATTCTCAGGTCTTTTCATTTTGTGTTTGTGTGTGTTTTCAAATCAGTTTGTTTTTGCTGACATTGTTCTAAAAAAAGATGATCCGGGTACTGGAACACTTCCATTAAGCCCTGCAATGAGTAGTATGACGAAATTTAAAACATCTTCTTCTACTATTACTTCAAGCTATATTGCTGTAACAGCCGATGTGGTAGGAACAGAATTAATCGTTGATTTCGGAGCTACAGTTGGTACAGCTTATGTTTCCATAGTGGCTGAAAGCGGGAACGTGGTTTATTCAACCGTGGTTGACACATTCAGTACTTCTGAAGTGATAATCCCTGTTAATGGATTGAGTAGTGGAAAATACAGTTTGAAAGTTTCGTACGGTACGACAAAACTTAGCGGAGATTTTCAATTGTAATTGACTAATTACGGGGCGGATTGGGTTCTGCTCCGTAATTTATGTAGCTTGTTTAAATTTTTGAAATAAAAATAGATGGTATGAAAACATTTATAAAAGCTAAACTAAAGAAAAATCCTTTGACAAGGGAAGCAAATGATTTTTATGCACAAGTTATCCTGAATGGAAAATATGGTGTTTCTGAAATAATTGATGAGTTATTGAAAAATAATAAGGAAATATCCAAGGAAAATGCTTTAGAACTTATTAATTCATTCAACCAAAAAGTAGTAGAATTACTTGCTTCAGGGAGTGAGGTAAATACCAACTTGTTAACATTAAGCCCAATAATAAAAGGTGCTATCATAAATAAGATGTGGAATCCGACATTAAATAAGCTTGATGTCAATATTTCATATGGATATGAATTAAGCAAAGCACTGATAGACACTAAAATTCAACTATTTGAAGAACAGGCTAATGCATCAGAAATAATTGATAAATCTCTACGCATTTCAGAGAAGAAATTAATAAATAAAAATATTATTGACTCGAATAATTTGACTTTAAAATTAAGTTCTGAACCGCCATGCGGTATGGCTTTCAGAAAGTGGCTCTGCAATTCCTAAATATGAAAACAAATCGAAATTGAACATAGTGAATTTATGATTTGTCAATGCTGTTTTTTTCAGCAATGTGGAAAAACACTAGTTCGTGAGAATTGGTGTTTTTTTTATTTTCATTTCATTTTCATCGAGCATTATGTATAAATATACATCAGTATACATTATTTTGTTTCCACAGAATACTGAATCAAGCATTTTCTTTTCAATTACTAGTATTATTTTGATAGTTCCTTCCAGGCTGCAAAAGTCAGCAATCTTATAAATATCTGTTTTCCAACAATTTGCACGCTTAGGATTTGTATATTATTGGTACAAATGAAAAAATATACAGGAATAAGGAAATATTTCTTTAATTGATTTCGTACAACAAAAAAAAATAGTACTTTTGTACCGTCAAAAAATGCATTTTTTTTTAATTCAAAAGAGATAGAAAAATAATATAACATCATTTAATTTTAAACAATGGCAAATTTAGATTTATCAAAGTATGGCATTTCGGGCAATTTCGAAATTGTTCACAATCCAACTTACGAAGAATTGTTTCAGGCAGAAATTGACCCTGCAAACGAAGGTTTTGAAAAAGGAGTAGTAACTACATCAGGCGCTGTGTCGGTTGACACTGGTAAATTCACCGGTCGTTCACCTAAAGATAAATTTTTCGTAAAAGATGCAGTGACGGATGAGCATCTTTGGTGGGATGGAACAATTAACCGCCCAACAACTCCGGAGGTTTTTGACCACTGTAAAGACCTGGTTACCAAACAACTTTCTTCTGCAAAAAAATTGTATGTAGTAGATACTTTTTGTGGTACAAATGAAGATACCCGTATGAAAGTACGATTTATCATGGAAGTAGCATGGCAAGCTCACTTTGTGACTAACATGTTTATCCGGCCTTCGCATTACGAACTGGCAAACTACGGTGAGCCTGATTTCGTAACCTTGAATGGTTCAAAAACATCTAACCCGAACTGGAAAGAACAAGGTTTGAACTCTGAAGTGTTTACCTTGTTTAACCTGACTACCAAAATGCAGGTTATCGGTGGTACCTGGTACGGTGGTGAAATGAAAAAAGGTATTTTTGCATTGCAAAACTATTACCTTCCATTACGCGGAATTGCATCTATGCATTGTTCTGCCAATGTAGGTGCTGATGGTGATGTTGCTATTTTCTTTGGCTTGTCTGGAACAGGTAAAACTACACTTTCAGCTGACCCAAAACGTTACCTGATTGGTGACGATGAGCACGGTTGGGATGATAATGGCGTATTTAACTACGAAGGTGGTTGCTATGCTAAAGTAATTGATTTGGAGAAAGACAAAGAACCAGATATATGGAGAGCTATTCGTCGTGATGCTTTATTGGAAAATGTAACTGTAAATGCTGATGGTACGCCTGATTACTCTACAGCTGCATCTAAAACAGAGAACACACGTGTTTCTTACCCAATTTATCATATCAACAAAATCGTATCTCCTTCACGTGCAGGACATGCATCAAAAATTATTTACCTGTCGGCTGATGCATTTGGTGTATTGCCTCCGGTATCAATTTTGGACGAGCAATCAGCTCAATATCACTTCCTGTCAGGCTTTACTTCAAAATTAGCCGGAACTGAACGTGGTATCACTGAGCCGGTTCCTTCTTTCTCTCCGGCCTTTGGTGAGGCATTCCTTACGTTGCACCCAACTATGTATGCTAAAACCTTGATTGGTAAAGCAAAAGAACACGGTGCAAAAGTTTACCTGGTAAACACCGGATGGAACGGAACAGGAAAACGTATTTCGTTGAAAAATACACGTGCAATTATCGATGCAATTATCGATGGTTCAATCGAAAAAGCAGAAACTATCAAAGTTCCTGTTTTGAATTTGGTTGCTCCGAAAGCATTGAACAATGTTGAGGCTGGCATTCTTGATCCACGTGATACCTATGCCGATGTTACCGAATGGGAAGCGAAAGCAAAATCACTTGCTGCTAAATATATCAAGAATTTCGAACAATACTGTGACAATGATGCAGCCAAAGCATTGATTCCTTCGGGACCTCAATTGTAAGATAAATAAACGATTTTAGTCAGATAATCTGAACAGGCTTTCCAAATTGGAAAGCCTGTTTTTTTAAATACAGACAATAATTGGCTTCTTAATTTATTCAAAATCACTTTGTCAGTTTGAAAAGTTATTGTACTTTTGCAATCCAATTCCTAATAATATATTGTCTTATGGTGTAATGGTAGCACTGCAGTTTCTGGATCTGCCTGTCTAAGTTCGAATCTTAGTAAGACAACGTTATTAATATTAAAACGCCTGATTATAAAATAGATAGTTTGGCGTTTTTAACTTAGAGGACAAATTAGGGAACATTATGTGGAAAAGTACTCTGTTTTTTGAGCTGTTTTGAGTATCTGAAAATAAAACATATCTTTGTATCACTTTCCTACGGTTTGCCGTTGGTGGGTTAAACACAATTTGAGGTCTGGGTAGTTCCAGGCCGCTATTTTTTTATGATAGAAACTCTTCAGATTAAATCAAAATATTTTATTTTAAAGTATTTCTGAAACTTTTCTCCAAATATCACAAGCTATATTATCATGACTTCGGTTGCCATCAGTAATAAATATTTTTTCTAGCTCTTTTTGTTTTTCAAACGCTTCAAAAAATTTGTTTCGAACATTGGTGAGATTTTCTTTTGTTTCATAAAGCTCAATTATTTCACGCCCTTTATTGATTCTTTGTATAGCAATGTCAGGTTCAATATCAATAAATATATTGAGGTCAGGACGAAGTAAATCTGCACTTTGTTTATTGGCTTCTATAACCCAATCTAATGACATGTGAACACCTTGATACGCATAAGAGGAAAAATAGTATCTATCAATTATTACGGTGTAACCTTCGTCTAATTTCTTTAAAATTCCTGTTGATTTATTTAGCAAATGATCTAAACGGTCGGCAATAAATAAACCTGCAATAGTACGGTGGTCGGCTTCCATTTTGTGCTGAAAGATATCACGAATCATTGCAGCTATTGGACGGTCAGTTGGTTCGGAAGTACAATACACTTTGTGTCCTTCCTCTTTTAATTTGTTCACCAAGAGTTTAACCTGAGTACTTTTACCGCTTCCATCTATACCCTCAAAAGCAATGAATGATTTTTTTCTCATAAAATTAAAATTCTACTTATATCCAAATCAATAAAATGCAGTTTCCCATTCTCATCCTGTAATACATTTTGAGGTCTTGCATCGGTAAGTTCATAAATTCCATTAGTAAATCCGTTTAATCCTTTGTTTATTCCTTCCCCTAAAACGGTTTTAATAAATCCCATTTTTTCTAATTCGGAATCAATTTTTTCCCTGATTGCATATTCATAGTTTGGAATGTATGACTGCTGTAATACTGCACAAGTCTGATCGTAAAAGTCTTTGGTAAAGCCAATTATTTTATAGGAGACATCAGGGAATAAAAGATTGTGAACTAAAATTCTTTTGAAGAAGTATCTTAAATCTCTGGTGTGAGTGAATTCAAAATCATATTTGTTTAAGAAGAAAAAATTGTTTACTTTGATTACGTTTCTTCCATCTTTGGATAGATAAACGGTGTTTTCAGTTCCATTATTTATACTATCGCCTTCTGTCAGGTCTGTAATACTTTCAATCCATGCACCATTCTCAAAAGCTATTTGTGCAAGCTGTCGAAGTCCTTCGTGCTTAGACCAGCGTTTATCAGAGCTTGTCGCTGTTGCTGAATTACTTGTTCTCTGGTTGGTATAGGTTGATTCTGTAATTGTTTTAGCGACCGCATCGCTTCCAGTGATTGTTCCCAATGATAAATATTGGGATTCGCTTCCCATTGTTCGTCTGTTATCCATTTCGGTTTTAGTTCTTTGTCCATTTGGGTATTTTGTTTTTCAAAACTTTATGTACTTTTGTGTCTTACTTGATTAGATATTCAACCTCAGCGGAATTGGTCTGCTGTTTGGATATTTAATCGAGTTTTACAATTAAGCTATTAGTTGGTTTGAATGATACTCACAAGGTAGGGGTAATTTCTAACCATTCAAGGGCTTTTTCCATTTTATAGTTTGAATTCTTTACTGTCATTCAAGTATTGATAATCTTTAACTTCAATTTCCCAACTAAATTTAGGTTCAGATACTTTTGATTCAATCAAATTCAACCAAATACCGCAACTTGACTGTAAACCATTAATTGCATTTGCCTGTAGTTTATCATTATTACTTGCATAATCGGTTATAACATTAAAGAAAGCATAAGCCGTTTCACCCATATTCTCAGTATTTATATAGCGGTCGGAATACAATTCAATTTGTAAGATAAATTCATTTAGTTTTTCAAGAATTATTTGACGTTTTTGTTCGTTTTTTTCTTTAAGATTGAAATTACGATTTAGCACCTTAGCTGCAAGCGGAATGAAGTATTTGCCTGGTATTTTTATTTTTGTGCTTTTATTCGCTTTTTTAATAAAGTCTTCTTCCAGATTTTTTAAATGACTTACATCTATTTTATTTATATCCATTCCTTTGAAACTGGTTTTGGTATGTCTGAAATTGACTGAAACAGTACCTTGCTCAAAAATAACTCCATTATCACATAACTTCCTGCAAAAACCAATATCAAATTTCAACATTCGGGTTCGGTTATAGCTGTTTTGAATACGAATAAAAGGCAAATATACTTCTTTCTCCCAGATATTTAAAGCATAGTTTTTATCTATTATATCAATCTGACAAAATGATTTGGTATCAGGTGAAATTATATTAAAAATTTCAAAACTATTGGAAGTTGCATCTGGAAATAGTTTTTTATGAATAGTTTTACCCATTTCCAATGCTTCAGCATTGGAAATTAATTCGTAGTTATTTGAAACCACTGAAAATGTAACTTCTCCTTTCTCCGGGATTGCAGCAGTAATAGCTTTGAAACCGTGAATAGGATTCCGTTGATTTTCTAAATATACCGGCTTACATTCTACCGGAAATAAGATTTCGCTGATATTTGTGTTTCTTGACATGATTGTATTGATTTAGGTTAGAACTCTGAAACTTGTTTGACCAACTGTGATTTTATTCTCAGCAGTACTAATAGTAACCATTTTGTCATTTGCGACTTTAATTACCTCATAAAAGTACTGAAATTGCATACTAAATTTTCCTGATCCTTTGGTCTCACATTTGGAATTCATATTACAATTTGGAATTGACATAGATATTGCTCCCTTTTCAATTGAAACTTCAAGCATTATTCCCATTGCCTTTTTCTTGGTGTATTTCTTTACAAAAGGTTTCATCATGTTCAATAATTTGAACAACTCTTCGTGACTTATCGTTATTGTTGCCATAATTGTTATTTTTTATCGTCGTTCAAATCTGATACTAAATTCTCAATTATTTCTTTTTCATCCGTTTCGGGTGACATACAAAACATGATGCTACTTTCCGCAACATGATCGATATTCTTTTTCAATTTCCAAGCTGGAGCATTGGCTCTGTTTTTAATGCCCATTGCTTCGGCATCCTGAAAGTTATCCAACCCACTTCCCAGAAAAATAAAACTCCAATGTAACAATTCTTCATGGGTAGAGATAGAAGATTTTATGGCTGTAGCCGAAAATTCTTTTGAAGCGTTTTCCTGACCATCGGTAATAATAACTACTATCACTTTATCAGGCCTTTGTTTTTCGAGCTTGGCGGAAAGTTGTTTGTCCGTTTCGTGAATTGCCTGACCAATGGCATCGTACAAAGCAGTGAAGCCACTTGGCGTATAATCTTCATTAGTGAGATTTCGTACTTTTGCTGCCGATTTATTGCTAATAACCTGAGTTACCAAATTGTTGAACTTGTAGAGTGAAACGGTAATTTTTCCCTTGTTCTCCGTTTTCTGTTTCTCGATAAAACTATTGAATCCTCCAATTACATCGGAGTTGCTGCCTTGCATAGAGCCGCTTTCGTCAATGATAAAAACAATTTTTAAGTGCTTAGTTTCCATATTTTTGTGGGTTTAAATGAATAATGACACAAAAATAGGTGGTATTTAAAAGCGGTTAGGACTTTTACAAGGGTTGCAGAGATTTCAGTTTGAAAAGTTATTTTTGAAATTCAACGAAGTTTCTATCTAAGATAATCTTTTTTGGTTCGCCTCGCTTTCCGGTAACGTAATAGTGTTGAGCTAAATTCTCAGCAATCACTTCAAGGAATGCAGCCCGAATGCGGGAGCATTTTTCGTTTATGGAGTCGTTCAATGGGTCAGTCAAGGCACGAATACTTTCCATAACCCTATCTATGTTTTCATGTACGGTAATATTCCGGTAAATGGAAAGTAATTCGTCGTGATAATTTGAAAGTTGCTTGAATAAAATCCCTTCGGGGTGACGCAGGAAAAGGATAAAAACACTTTTCGGTAAAGGCGACATTACGACTTCTTTCATGTCGTAATCTTTCAAGAAAATACGGTAATCGTTGGTAATAAAAACCGTGCTGAGCTTTTTGGCTGCTCCTTGTATTTCATCCAAGATATCACCAATCAGAGTTAATGAACCGGATTCTTTTAATTGTCTTATCTTTTCTCTAATTTCATCTGCTAATTTATACGCTTGTTCGTCAAATTCAGCATCGGCATCATTTTCCCGTACAATATGAAAACGGATACCGTTATCGTATGGTTTAGATTCTTCTTCAACTAATTCATCTTCAAATTTATAATTCGCCTTTGGCTCTCTGAGTGTGCGTTTATATGAAGGTTGGTTATCTGATTCCCGTAACTCCTTTTCATCATTTAGTTCATAAATAGCCGTAGCAGCCAAATTAAACTGGTCAAACAATGATTTATCTTCAATGAGTTGAAAGCCAATGGCAGGTGTTGAAGAACTGTTATCAGATTCTATCCATACCAACCCTGACCCTTGAAAAGGTTGAACAAGAAGTTGTTTTACTTTGCTATAAACTTCTGCTACAGAATCATTGTATAAATCATGTTGCAGGTAAGGACGATTATAGTTTACAACCGCCTGATAGTTCTCGTTACGCAACAAATAAGGTAAGTAACAAAAGTCAATATCTTTTGAATTAAAAGTATCAACAATTTGCTTGAAGTTGGAATTAATGAATTCGTTTAGTTCAGGGTTGTAGCTGTCTTCCACATACAAAACCATTGAGGGCTTTGTAAAACCAACCGGTTTGTATTCGGGGAATAAAGATTGATCCATAGTAGGTTAGATTGTAGTCTCATTGTTTTTAAATACCGCAACAAATCTACATTAAATTAAGAATACAAACAAATATTTTTAAATCCTTATTTCATTACTTTCAATATATCTAATAATTCACCTATTGATTTTGCACCATCTAATTTGGCAGTATTAAAAACCATAAAATAGCGATAGTTTTCACCTGCTTTATTAGCCCATTCTTTACCAAGACGTATTTTTTGTGAACTATCCGAACCATCTAAGTGGTCTCCTTTTGTTTCAATTAAGATTATCATACCATTTTTCATTTTCACAATGAAATCTGGATAATGATTTATAAATCCATTTAATTGAAATCCTTTTCCTCTTTCCAAATTACGATGCCAAAAAACCACGCTATCCAAATTAGCCACTTCATTAATTACTTTTTTCTCGAAATCATTCATTTCGCCTTCTTCTACATACAAGTTTTTAGTAATCCCCTGCACTGTTTTGTTTGGGCTGATTTTCTTTTGAAACTCATAGGTTTCCTTACAAATAACAGTACCTTTGGCAAGTAAAGTTTCAAATTGTTTTTCTGCATATTTATCGGTTAATGACTGGATTTTTGATTTAACAAGATTTGAGAAGAAATATATATCTCCTGATATTTCTGCTATTTTTTCACTATTTAGTCCTTCGATTGTTTTTTTGATATATTCAATAATCTGAGGTTCCACTATTTCATCGTTACTCCTAACCTGTTGAGCCAAACGATTTGCTAATTGATTTATTTTTCCTTCGGGTGACAATGTACTTATATATTCAACAAAAACATCTTTTACTCCATCGGCAACTTTCCTATATTCAGGTACATATTCATCCTTACGTCCTTCAACCAAATCAATTTCATACATCAACGAAGATGTTCTCGTAAACTCTATTTTATGGTCTTCTATACTCAAATTGAAACCATCGAGCAATAATTTCTTTGTCAACGGAATATATGTGCCACCAGTTTCAAAAACTGAAGTTTGAATGACTTTTTTATGAAAGGATGGAAGTTTTATTCCTTTTACCTCGTTTTTTAACGACTCTACAATTGGATATGATTTTATTTTGTCCATTAATTCAGATGGTATTAAATTTTCTTCTTTTTCAAGTTCTTCAATTGTTTGCGTATATGTTTCGTTTGTATTAATTGCAAAATCAATCAATTCATCTGTTTGATTTTGTGATTTTTCCAGCTCAGTTAACTCCTTAATAGTTTCAACATTAATTTCAATTTCTGAATTTATTGTGAGCTCGTTATTTAATCCTGTTCCATTTTCAGGGTTACTAAATAAATCTGGATTACCTAATGGTTGTGAGATAGGTGTAGATTCAACTTCTACATAGTTATTTTTTGATCTAAAATCCTTTGAACTAAAGCCCTCATTGTTCAAACTGGCTTTAATACGTTCAAGAGTAGCTAAAAAGTTAGCAGACGAAGTAAAAACGTATGATAGATTTAATAAATCTTGTTTGTGTTTTGTGACATATGGCAAACGAAGTATTCTACCCAAAATTTGTTCAACATCAATAGAGGAGGTTTTATTTGCCAAAGATGCCAAAATATATGCAAAAGGACAGTCCCAACCTTCTTTCAGTGCATTTACTGTAATGATAAAACGAATTTCACAATCACGACTCATTAAGTTGATATTCTTAATTTCATCTTTTTGTGCTGTTTTTATTTTTATTTGATGTTCGGGAATACCTATTTCAACTAATTGGGTTTTGATTTTTTCAAATGTTACATTGTCATCATTACTTTTAGGTTGTGCCTGAAACAACACGATAGGACGAATATATTTCCCACCTTCTGCTTCTTCTATTTTTGCTCTCGCTTCAAGTGTTTTCTGAAGTTGAATAGCACTGGTAATCACTTCATTCGTATCTGGTTGGTTGTAAACAATAATGGGTAATTTAACCATGTTGTCCTTTTTCAACTTCATAGCATCTACAAAACTTATGATATTTCCTTTATCACGAGGTGTAGCAGTTAAATCAAAAATAAAGCTCGGATTGATGTTGTTGAGCAAGTCAATTCGTAAATCAGCTTCAAAATTATGACTTTCGTCAATTATTATTACCGGATTTAATTGTGAGATAACTTGAATCAATGCTGTTTCGTCAATATCGGGTAGCAATTTATGTGGATATTGAAATGTTTTGGGAAATTCCGCAAGGTTTTCATTTTGGCGATAGGCACGTGGTGCACCTTGTCGAACGGTTTCAACAAATGACTGAATACTTAATACCAAAATGCTGAGTTGTTCTTTCACTTCCACAGGATTAAATCCTTGTCCAAACAACAAATTTTCTTTATTATACACTTTTACTGCACTTCCAAAATGACTGTCAATCTTCTGACGATATGGATCACTCGGGTCGTTAAGTCTATTATAAGTTTGTTTCAGAATTGTATCGGAAGGTACAAACCAGACAACAACTTTCAAATTTTCGGGAGGAAAACTGTCGAAAATGGGCTTCAGTGCATTACATGCTATAAACGTTTTACCTCCGGCAGTAGGAACTTTCACTGTAACACGCGGTATACCTTTAATCGAATTATCGTACGGTTTTAAATGTTTATCTTCCAATGTTTGCAAAACAATTCCTTTACTTTCCCAAAACCGTGAGAAAGCAGCATTTAATTGTTCTGTCTTTTCCAGTTCTGCAATAAAATCTGATAAATCGTTTATTACGCCCTGCTGATATGATTTCATTTCCATATTAGAATCGCTTTATGTCTCGTGGTATTTTTTTGAAAATAATGTTTCGTGCCATCATATAATCCTTGTCGAGCAAGCAATGGTCGGCATAAATCAGGTATTGTTCTGCTATTTCCGTTACAATATTCAAAGTATCAACACTTAAAGTAGTGAACTTTTCCTTTTCGTAATAGAAATAATAGCCTGTATTGTTATAATTATCAAGCAAGTATTTCTGTTCCGCTACTTGTTCTTTTTCAAGATGTTGTTTGGTTTCTGTATAGTAGATATATTCCCGTATTTTTTGCTCGCCAACTTCTTCATTCAGGTTTTGGTCTTCGTTGAAAATAGGTGCTCCTAATTCGTAAAAATCGAAACTACCACCTGTTCCTTCCGTCATTCCCGAAATACTTTCTTCACCAATAATAGCTATATTCCCATTGTCAGATTCGAGCGTTACATTTGAATACTTTTCATTCAATTTATACAATTCAAATTCCTCAATTATTTTCTTCGATTTTTTCAGATTTGTGAGGTTTACAGAATAGCTTTTAAGTATTGTCCTTTTATTTCCAATGTATTCATACCCTTGTATTGCTTTCTTTACTCTGTTTGCGGTAATATCTTCTGCATAATCTTCAAGTTCAATAAGTATAAATTTCCGATTACCACCATCCCTTTTATTTAAGTTCAAAACTGCATGTGCAGTTGACCCAGTACCAGCATAAGAGTCTAATACAATGGTGTTTGGATTATTCTTTAACGAAAGAATCTTTTCCATTAGTTTCGTTGGCTTTGGGGTTTCAAATGGAAGTTTTGAATTCGGGAATAATTCTTTTATTTCTCTTTTGGCATCCTGTGTATGACCAACCTCCGAGTATGTCCAAACGGTCATTGGAGTAATTCCATCTTTAACCTCAGAGATGAATCTTTTTATACGAGGAACAATATCACCGTTCTCACCAAACCAAATTCGATTGTCTTTTTTAAAAACTTCAAATCTGACTTTATCTAATCTCCAACAGTAGCCATTTGGTGGCCATACACTTCTTCCTGAAGGAGTTATAATTTCATAGACTTTTTCTTCGACAACAGGACCAACTGATAAATCTCCAGAAGTCCATAAACCTCTTGGGTCATTATCAGGATTTGAATACCTGTCATTTGCATCTTCTGTTCTTGGTAACAGTAGATTTACTTGTGATTTGTTTTTCGCATAACACATCACAAAATCATGGTTTGCAGAAAATCTCTTTTTTGTATTGATTGGTGAGTAGGCTCGCTGCCATATAATGTTGTTTAGGAAGTTTTGATGTCCGAAAATTATATCAAGCATTGGCTTTAGATTCCCTTGCTCGTAATCATCAATTGAACAAAAGAATAGTCCGTCATCTTTCAAAAGTTTGTATAATAAATTTAATCGTGGAAACATCATACACAGCCACTTATCATGGCGGGTAAAGTCTTCACCCTCAACACCAACAACTTCTCCCAACCATTTCTCAATTCGTTTATCTTTTACATTGTCATTATACACCCATTTCTCTTTTCCCGTGTTATATGGCGGATCAATGTAAATACAATCAATACGTCCTTCATATTCGGGTAGTAAAGCTTTTAGAGCTTCTAAGTTATCACCATGAATAATTTTATTTCCACTTTTGACTTCAACAGATTGTTCTCCTTTTTCGTCATTAAACCCATATTTGTGGTCTAATACCCGAAACGGAACATCGTGATGATGGTTTACTACCTTATCTTTACCTATCCAGTTTAATGTTGGCATATTTTGTATTTTGTTATAGGTAAATACATGCAAATGAGGGCTTCACTTGGAGTGAAACCCTCATTAAGGTGGTTTTTAGACTGTTGTTTGGTATTGTTATTCATGGCTTCAGCTTACGCATCAGCCATCATTCAGATAAATTATGTCCACAAAAAAAGCGTGGACTAAATCATCACCCTTCACCGAGGCCCTAGGAAGCCTACACACAAAGATAATTCAAAAGCCCACGCCGGTTGGCATGAGCATTTTGCTTATTAATCTTTTGTGTGTCGCTTAAATGAAATTTCCTAGGTTTCGGTGAAGCGAACAATAGCAGAATGCTATTTATAAAATGTTGAAAATTAAATTATTGTCTGTTTATCTTTTAGTTTTTGAATTTCAGTATTGTGTAAAAGAGATTTCATTTGCATAATTGCCATTTTATTCAGTTCTTTCAATCTATCCGACTGTGATAAGCCCTGGTGAATTAGTACTGCATTCATACTTTCCATATTGGATAGTACCACCAATTGTTCAATGTTTGCTGTATCTCTAATGTTACCTTTCAATGTTGGGTTCTCTGTTCTCCATTGCATTGCAGTTTTGCCAAACAAAGCCATATTGAGCATATCTGCTTCATTGGCATAAACATAACTGATTTGTTGCGGAGTTAATTCAGTCGGAATCAGGTTTTCTTTAATTGCATCGGTATGTATAATGTAATTCACTTTCGACAATGTTCGTTGAAAGCTCCACTCTAATTTTAAACGGTCATTTTCATCGTCTTTGAGGCGTTGATACTCTTTTACAAGTAGCAATTGGAATTTAGGACTAATCCACATCCCAAAATGAAATGCAATATCTTTGTGTGCATACGTTCCACCATACCTTCCGGCTTTGGCAGTCAACCCTACAGCATTTGTTTTCTCAATCCATTGCTTAACAGATAACACAAAGTTATTACCACCTGAAGCATTTTTAATTGTACCGAATTCGGTATAATTAAAATCGGGATTGTACATAGCTTCCCATTCGCCAATATATTCTATGGTGTTTTTTAAGCTCAGCCATTTGATAATTACAACATCTTCCAACTGACTGTGAGCCATATCAGTAAGAGAAATAAAATCTTCATTATTCTTTGAATAAATCAGTATTTCCTTGTCTTCAATGTTTATGGTTTTACTTTTGGTCATTTGTTTTATGCGTTAATTATGATTTTCGTTTTATTGAATTGAAAAAACTATCGGACTTTTAAAGGTTACGAATTCGTTAGCTTTAAAATTATTATTTTTCATACGCCAACTGTCCAATTGGCGGAATTGGTTTTTGATCTTTTTCGGTTTGGCTTGCCATTTCGGTCAGTGCCTGATAAATATCGCAGAATGCTATTTTAATATGTTGAAAATTAGTTTATTGTCTGTTTATTTTTCAAGTTTTTATTTCTCGTTAATTTGTTGTAAAAATTGAATTAGTTTTTTGCTAATCGTTTCGGGCGATGGCAATACTGATTTGTATGCTAACGGTAATTTTGTTCCGGTATTATATGTTGCCACGCCAATGGGTAGTGTTGCTGTTTGAAGCGAATACTCCACAATGGTTCTATCTTTATCTTTGCATATAATAATCCCAATCGAAGGATTTTCATGTTCAAGCTTCACTTTATCATTCAGTACCGATAAATAAAATTCCATTTTCCCCTTGTGTTCCGGTTCAAACTCTCCAATTTTAAGGTCGATAGCCACAAGGCATTGCAATCGGCGATGAAACAACAATAAGTCGATTCGATATTCTTTAGAACTTAGCACAATTTTGTACTGATTTCCCACATACGAAAAATCAGAGCCAAGTTCCAATAAAAACTGCCGAATGTTTTGTATCAATGCCTGTTCAAGTTCATATTCAGAATGTTCGTTTGACATTTCCAAAAAACCAAAGTTGTAATGGTCTTTTACTGCTAAATAAGCTTGATTCTTAATTTTTTCGGGTAATACGGTGTCAAAATTCGTTTGGTGTAACAAGTATTTTTCGAATGTTTTATTCTCTATCTGATGATTCAATACATCTTTTGTCCAACCAAATTTCTTTGTTGCAAGTATATAAAATTCACGCTGTTGATTTTCTTTACACTTTGATAGAATTACCAAATGTTTCGACCAGCTAATTTCTCCAACCAGTGGTTGGAGATTTGGCTGATTGAAGTATTCATTGTAAAACTGAACCATATACCACAAGTTGGTGCTAGAAAATCCGGTTGTTTCAGGAAATTCTCTTTTCAACTCATCCGACAGTGTAGGAACAATAGACTTACCCCAACCTAATGTTTGCTTCTCGGATATTGATTTCCCAATTTCCCAGTATAAATCAATCAAATGTACATTCACTACTTTTAGGGCTTCGTACTGCGCTTGTCGTACTTTTTCCTTAATTT
This sequence comes from uncultured Bacteroidales bacterium, assembly GCA_903901975.1. Classification (GTDB taxonomy): domain Bacteria; phylum Bacteroidota; class Bacteroidia; order Bacteroidales; family Paludibacteraceae; genus Paludibacter. Next base: position 57,246 of record CAIUTB010000147.1, on the reverse strand, counting down.
CAGTAATGAACTGGGTTTTTGATAATTCAATATTCATAGTTGGGAACTTTTTAATCAATTATTATTTCTCATACGCCAATAGTCCAATTGGCGGAATTGGTTTTTGATCTTTTTCGGTTTGGCTTGCCATTTCGGTCAGTGCCTGATAAATATCGCTGAATTGCATATTGGTTTCGAGCATAAAGGTTTCCAACTTTTGGTTGAGTTCGGCATAACCGAGAGCATACTGACGAAGTATTACAAATGCTCTGACAATTTGTATATTTACTTCGATTGCTTTTTCGCTTTTTAATATGCTTGCCAGCATTGCAACACCTTGCTCGGTAAAGGCAAATGGTTGATAACGAACACCGCCCCATCTTGAGGTCGCAAATTGCGTCCTCAAGATTTCCCATTCTTTTGGACTTAACTCAAACATAAAATCAGGAGGAAAACGCTTGATATTCCTACGAACAGCTTCTTTCAGACGCTTTGTTTCTGTTTCGTACAAATCAGCTAAATCGAAGTCCAACATAACACGTTGTCCTCGTATTTAGCTACGCTGACCATTGGTTCGTATATCTTATTCTGTATAATTTGTAATTCCATTCCTGTAATTTGAATTTGAAACCGGACAAATTGCATCTGTAGAATGCAAAAATACGATTTTATTTTAATACTATTGTTCTAATTTTAAAAACTATTTTCAATCATTCATTTCAAAATTAAATATGATTTCTATTGTATCTAAACTCAACAATGTAAAAGTGGATTAAACAATTGAATGTTGTATCGTTCGACAATTCAAACTTTAGAAATACGCTGTTTATAGTCGATTCAATAACATCTAAACGATTATTAAATTCAGGATATTCAGGAAAATCTTTTGTACCTTTGGCACGATTTGTTTTCGGATTCCAAAAGTCGGGGTTTATACTCTTTGCAATATAGTACTTTAGACTTATGTACTCTTTGCCGTTGATATAAATCGAACCGATATTCTCACAAATAATTAGTTAGTGAACAAAGGTATTGGCAAACCATGAATATGTATAAAGGCCTAAAATCAGAAAATTCTTCCAGTTGGAAGTACTATTTGGCAATACTAAAAAACACAATTTTACTGTTTGCATTATATATGCTGACCCGTATCGTGTTTGTATGCTACAATGCAAAGTATTTCACAAGTATTAATCAGAATGATTGGTTTTTGCTAATAAAAGGGTCATTACAATTTGATTTGTCAGGGATTCTATACGTTAATCTACTTTATATACTTTTGGCATTTTTTCCCTTACCAGTTTCATGGAGGAAAGAAAAGTACTTTACGAAAACAATTCAATGGATTTTTGTAATTACAAATGGTTTTGCATTGATTTTAAACATTGTAGATACAATCTATTTTGAGTTTTCACAAAGAAGAACAACCTGGAGTATTTTCAATGAGTTTTCGCACACCGATAACCTGCTAAAAATCTTTGCTGATGCAATGCTTGATCACTGGATTTTGGTGGTTTTGGCATTTAGTTTTTTCCCAATTTTATATTTCGTCTACAGTTCACACAATCAAAAAACAAAGCTGAAACCAGGCTGGATCTATTGGACTGTAAATGTGTTGGTTTTTTTAACGGCAATAGCATCTACGGTTATTGGAATTCGGGGAGGTATAGGCCGGTATGTACGGCCAATAACTATCAGTAATGCAAATCAATATGTAAACAAACCGATTGAATCATCATTTATCCTGAATACTCCATTTACACTTATTCGAACCATCGAGAATAATAGCCTTCCAGATTTCGCTTATTTTAAAGATTCCAATGAACCTGAGCGCATCCAGGCAACAGTATATTATCCACCAAAAACAAGCAAAATGAAAAAACTGAATGTGGTGGTGCTTATTTTGGAAAGTTTTGGTCGTGAATATATCGGGTCACTGAATAAAGAGCTTATAGGCAAAGATTATAAGGGATATACCCCATTTTTAGATTCTATAATAGCTAAAAGTCTTACTTTTGAAACTTCTTTAGCCAATGGTCGAAAATCAATTGACGCTATTCCTTCGGTACTGGCTTCAATTCCAAGGGTGGGTGAACCATATTTTGTAGGTGATTACGGGAATAATCAGGTGCTCAGTCTGGCAGGTGAATTGGCAAAAAAAGGGTATTATTCTGCTTTTTTTCATGGAGCTCCAAATGGTTCAATGGGGTTTTGGGCATTTGCAAAAACAAGTGGTTTTAAAGATTACTTTGGTATGACCGAATATGGAAGTACTAAAGATTTCGACGGAACATGGGCTATTTGGGATGAAGCGTATTTTCAGTATTTTGCCGACAAAATGAATACTTTTCACGAACCTTTTATAACCAGCTTGTTTTCAGCAAGTTCACACCATCCTTATGTAATTCCTGAAAGTTATAAGAACGAATTGAAAGAAGGAACGCTTCCAATTCATAAATGTGTGAGGTATACGGATATTGCATTGAAACATTTTTTTGAAAAGGCACGCAAAATGCCCTGGTTCAAACGCACAATTTTCGTTATAACGGGCGATCATACGAATGCTACCAACCAGCCAATCTACCAAAACGATATCGGATTGCACGCTGTTCCGATTATCTTCTACTATCCTGCTGGTATTGCTGCAGAATATAGAAAAGAAATTGCTCAACAAATTGATATTAAGCCTTCTATATTAGGATTCCTGGGTTATGATTTGCCATTTGTAGCTTTTGGGACCGATGTATTTCACAGGAAATCAGAAAATGCTTTTAGTACAAACGATGAAAATGGAGTCTATAGTTTTTATTCGAATGAATATCTTTTTCAGTTTAATGGAGTAAAAGCAACTGCATTGTATAATTATAAGCAGGACAGAATGCAGAAAGTAAACCTACTTAGTAAAGATAAAATACAAGCTGATAAAATGGAGTTGCAATTAAAGGCAATTTTACAAACATACCAAAGACGAATGAAGGAGAATGATTTGACTGTGAGTACAAAGCCGAAAATTAATTAATTTTCTAATATTCGTAAAGTTTTTAATTGTTCATTCTTAAAATCTATTCAAACACGGCACTTTCAACATAAAATGGTAGTTGTTAAATTGTAATCCAGTAAAACTTATCAGATAAAGAAAGTATTATTGATTCAGAAAGATGAAGATAATAAATCCCGCATTTCCATAGGATATTTGTCTAATGAAAAACAAAAGGTTTAAATAATCTGAAAAATGACATTTTTCTTGCACAAATAAAAATAATTTATCATCTTTGTACCCGATATTAAATCAAAAAGAAATGAATACAATTTTGACAATAAACAAATTTTGGTGGTGGCACTTGCAGATTAGCTAATCGTGAGATGTAACACCTATGTAAATTGTCGAAATAATAAGATATTACAAAAAGGCTTGTCGGACTCACGATAAGCCTTTTTTGTTTGACCCCTAACCCCTAAAGGGGAGTTAAATTACAACTGTTTATTTAAGATTATATGAACAAAGAAAAAAATACAAACAACAATACTAACTTCAACTCCCCTTTAGGGGTTGGGGGTATTGATAACAACGGCTATTATGGCGAATTTGGAGGTGCCTACATTCCTGAGATTTTGCATGGAACTGTTGAGCGACTCAAAGAAGCTTTTTACGCCATTAAAAAAGATGCTTCCTTCAAAGCCGAATATTACGACTTGCTTAAAAACTACGTAGGGCGGCCTTCGCCACTGTATTTAGCAAAGCGTTTATCAGCAGAATATGGCACAAATGTTTACCTCAAAAGGGAAGATTTGAACCATACCGGTGCACATAAAATCAACAATGCCTTAGGACAAATTCTGTTGGCAAAACGCATGGGCAAAACCCGCATTATTGCCGAAACTGGTGCCGGACAACACGGTGTGGCAACTGCTACAGCCTGTGCATTAATGGGGTTGGAGTGTATTGTATTTATGGGCAAAACGGATGTGGAACGTCAGTTTTTGAACGTGCAGAAAATGCGCATGTTGGGTGCAACGGTTGAACCTGTGACCAGTGGGAACTGTACACTGAAAGATGCCACCAACGAAGCTATCCGTTATTGGTGCTCAAATCCCGATTCATTTTATATTATTGGATCAACAGTTGGGCCACATCCGTATCCCGACATGGTTGGATTCTTCCAGTCGGTTATCAGTGAGGAAATAAAATGGCAGTTACAGGAGCAGATTGGTCGCGATTATCCCGATTACCTGATGGCCTGTGTGGGTGGTGGAAGTAACGCCATGGGAACCTATTATCATTATATAAATGATGAACGCGTTCAACTAATTTCGGCCGAAGCGGGTGGCATGGGCGTTGAAACCGGTGAAACTGCTGCAACGATAAGCATTGGAACTGTTGGAATTATTCACGGTTTTCGCACATTGCTGATGCAGGACGAAGATGGTCAGATTACGGAACCTTATTCAATTTCAGCAGGATTGGATTATCCTGGAATCGGACCTGCACATGCATATTTCGCGCAGGTTGGTCGTACCAAAGTGCATGCCATTAATGATGATGAAGCATTGGAAGCCGCCTTTGAGTTGACCCGTTTGGAAGGAATTATTCCGGCCATTGAATCGGCACACGCACTTGCATTGCTCAAAAAAGAAAAAGCTACTTTTAAACCCGACGATATTGTGGTTATCACCGTTTCAGGGCGTGGTGATAAAGATATGGATACTTATGTGAAACATTTTAAATGACATCCCCCGACCCCTAAAGGGGAGGAAGAAAAAGAGCCCCTAACCCCTAAAGGGGAATAAGAAATATTACTATTGATTTTTAAAATTAATTGATATGATTGATAAACAAGAAAATATACAAAACAATACTAGATCCAACTCCCCTTTAGGGGTTGGGGGTTCTTTGAAACTATTCGTAAACTCAAAAAAGATGCTGGCCGATTTGCAGACGCCGGTAGGAATTTATCTCAAGATACGCGATTTATATACTAACTCGGTGCTGTTGGAAAGTTCCGATTATCACGGGGTTGAGAACAGTTATTCGTATATCGGCTTTTGTCCGATTGGTGGCATTTCGGTGAATCAGTTTGTGATTAAAGAGGAATATCCTGACGGTTCAAAGCTTGAAACGCCGGTTACCGGCAAACTGACTGTAGCTGAGCGTTTCGATGCTTTTCTGAAATCGGTTGATTTGGTAAAGAACGACAATCCGGTTGGTGTGAATGGCCTGTTCGGCTATTCGTCGTACGAATCGGTTCAGTATTTTGAGGATGTGAAACTGAAAGCGCGCGAAACTGTTCCTGGAAGTATGCCGGGCTTGCATTACATACTTTTTAAGTACATTATTGCCGTAAACCATTTCAATAACGAACTGACAATTATCGAAAATCTGCTCGAAGGTGAAACGTCAGCCATTGCTGATATAGAAGAGATATTGTCGAATAATAATATCGCCACTTACGAATTTCAGGCTATTGGCGAGGAAAAATCGGATATTTCGAACGAAGATTATAAAAAAATGGTAACACAGGGAAAAAAAGAATGTTTCAAAGGGAATGTTTTCCAGATAGTTCTTTCGCGCCGTTTTTATCAAAAATACAAGGGTGATGACTTTATGTTGTATCGCACCTTGCGTTCGGTAAATCCGTCACCTTATTTGTTCTATTTCAACTTTGGTGATTTCCGTATTTTCGGTTCGTCGCCTGAAGCTCACCTTGTGGTGGATGCCAAGAAACAAAAAGCCTATATCAAACCTATTGCCGGAACATTCCGCCGCACTGGCGACGATGAAAAGGATTTTCAACTGGCTGAAAAATTGCGAGTTGACAAAAAAGAAAATGCCGAACATGTTATGTTGGTAGATTTGGCCCGCAACGACTTAAGTCGCAACGCCGACCACGTAGAAGTAGAAGTATTCCGCGAAGTACAGTATTATTCGCACGTGTTGCATTTGGTTTCGAGCGTAAGCGGCAAACTAAAACCCGACACCAAAATCATCAAACTTTTTGCCGATACTTTCCCTGCCGGAACACTTTCGGGAGCACCAAAGATTAAAGCCATGCAACTGATTGATCAGATTGAACCACACGACCGTGGTCCTTATGGCGGTTGTTTGGGCTATATTGGCTTCGACGGAAGTTTCAACCAGGCTATTACCATTCGTTCTTTTGTCAGCAAAAACAATACACTTTACTATCAGGCTGGTGCCGGCATTGTTGCCAAATCGGACGAGGAAAGCGAATTGCAGGAAGTAAATAATAAACTGGCAGCGCTAAAAAAGGCAATAATGACAGCAACAACACACTAAACGGCCCCCTAACCCCTAAAGGGGAATAAGAAATATTACTATTGATTTTAAAATTAATTGATATGATTGATAAAGAAGAAAAAATACAAAACGATACTAACTTCAACTCCCCTTTAGGGGTTGGGGGCATCTCTATTTTAGTTTTCGATAATTACGACTCGTTTACCTACAACCTGGTACACGCCGTAAAAAAGTTGGGATACACCGACGTGGAAGTGCACCGCAACGACCAGATAGCATTGGAAGACATTGCACGATTTGATAAAATTATCCTTTCGCCGGGACCTGGTGTTCCGTCGGAATCAGGCATTCTACTGGAGGTGATTCGCACCTATGCGCCAACAAAACCAATTTTGGGCGTTTGCCTTGGCGAACAAGCCATTGCGGAAGCATTTGGCGGAACATTAATAAACCTGACCGACGTGCATCACGGCGTAAGTTCTATGGTGAATGTTTTGGAAGAGGATGTGCTGTTCAACGGGTTGGCAAAACAACTGGAAGTAGGACGTTACCACTCGTGGGCAGCTGAAAAATCGACCTTGCCCGAATGTTTGACCATTACTGCTGTTGACGAAGAAGGAATGATTATGGCATTGTCACATAAAACCTATGATGTGCGCGGTGTTCAGTTTCATCCGGAATCGGTTTTGACACCTGATGGGGAGCAAATGCTGAAGAATTGGTTGGAAGCAAGCCCCCCAACCCCCTAAAGGGGGAGTTTTGGTGGTACAGAATTCACGCTTTATCCAACTATTTATTTTTAAAATTAAAGTAAAATATTATTTATTATTCCCCCTTTAGGGGGTTAGGGGGCAGATTTATGAAACAAATACTTAATCAACTGTTTAATCATCAATCGCTTACACGTCAGGAAGCCGCTGAAGTGATGACCAATATTGCTGCCGGAAAATACAACGATGCACAGATTGCTGCATTTATTTCAGTATATCTGATGCGCAGTATAGAACTCGACGAGGTCATTGGCTTTCGCAATGCGTTGTTAGATTTGGCTATCCCGATGGATTTATCGGAATTTGATGCGCTTGATATTGTAGGCACGGGCGGTGATGGGAAAAATACATTCAATATCTCCACTTGTAGCTGTTTTGCTGTGGCGGGTGCCGGTTATAAAGTGGCTAAGCACGGTAATTACGGAGCTACTTCGGTAAGCGGTTCATCGAATGTATTGGAGTATTACGGTGCCAAATTTACAACTGATATTGACGTAATTAAACATTCGTTAGAAGATTCCGGTTTTGCTTATTTGCATGCTCCACTTTTCAATCCAGCCATGAAAAACGTAGCTCCTGTGCGTAAAGGGTTAGGCGTTCGTACGTTTTTTAATGTACTCGGACCACTTATTAGTCCAGTGAAACCTCAATATCAATGTTTAGGTGTTTATAGCCTCAAAATGATGCGTCTTTACAATTATATTTATCAGAATTTGGGTTGTCAGTATTCTATTGTGCATTCGTTGGATGGGTATGATGAAATATCGTTGACTGATTCTTGTAAAGTGATGAATAATAATGGTGAATTCATTTATACACCTGAACAATTAGGCTTTAAAACACTTAAACAAGAGGAACTTTGGGGTGGAAATACGGTAGACGAAGCGGCTCGGATATTTATGAACGTACTGGATAATAAAGCCACCGAAGCGCAACGAAATGCGGTGATAATCAACTCAGCTTTTGCTATTCAAACACGTAGTTCATATAAACCACTTGAACAATGCAAAGCAGAATCAGCCGAATCACTCGAAAGCGGACAGGCAAAGAAAGCATTTGGTAAGTTTTTGGAAAAATATAACTAATCAGACTTTTTATCAAATCAGACTATATTCTATTTGCATTTAATTGATTGATGTTTTAAATATTATTGAAAAGTGATTATTATTCTAGTTCTTATTTTCGTTCTGGGCTATGCTGCCATTATACTTGAGCATAGACTCAAAATCAATAAAACCGCTTCGGCTTTATTAATTGGAGTGCTTATGTGGGCAGTTTACATAATTGCCTCGGCAGATAAATCCTTGGTCAACGAACAACTTCTTTCTCATTTGGGTAATATTTCTGGTATTCTTTTTTTCTTGTTAGGTGCAATGACTATTGTAGAGTTAATTGATGCTCACGATGGTTTCGAAATTATTACCGAGCTTATCAGACACACCAACAAGCGAAGGTTAATCTGGATAATCAGTTTTATCACCTTCTTCCTTTCCGCCATTCTCGACAACCTGACCACTACCATCGTCATGGTATCATTGCTCCGAAAACTAATCCGCAAAGACGATGACCGAATGCTTTTTGTGGGTATTGTAATTATTGCTGCCAATGCCGGTGGTGCCTGGACACCGATTGGCGATGTGACCACCACTATGTTGTGGATTGGCGGACAAATTTCTGCCGCCAATATAATGTTGAAGCTTTTTATTCCAAGTCTGGTTTGTTTGCTCGTTCCGTTGGTCGTAATTTCTTTTCAACTAAGAGGAAAGATTGAACGGGCTGCGGTTTCAACCTATTTCATAGAAAAGCAACACACACGTCAACAGCAGAAAGTAATTCTTATTATGGGAATTCTTTCCCTAGGTTTTGTTCCGGTATTTAAAACTATCACCCACCTTCCGCCCTTTATGGGAATGCTTTTCAGTCTGGGTTTTATGTGGCTTGTGACTGAACTTATGCACGGTAAACGCGACTTGGAAAAGAAAAAACATCTCACACTTGTCAGCGCTCTTCATAAAATAGATATTTCAAGTATCCTATTTTTTCTCGGGATTTTATTGGCCATTGCAACACTTGAATCAGCCGGAGTTTTGATTTTCATGGCAAAATGGTTGACTGATTCTATTGGAAACCTGAGCGTCATTGTTATGACTATTGGCTTATCTTCGGCTATAATTGACAATGTTCCGTTAGTTGCTGCGACACAAGGAATGTACAACATGGTTCAATATCCAATAGATAGTTATATCTGGGAATTTCTAGCCTATTGTGCCGGAACAGGAGGCAGTATTTTGATTATTGGTTCGGCTGCCGGAGTGGCTGCCATGGGCATGGAAAAGATTAATTTTTTCTGGTATCTGAAGAAAATCAGCTGGTTGGCCTTATTGGGTTATATTGCAGGAGCTGTTACTTATATGGCGATTGAATATAGTTCACATTAAAATTCAATGAAAACAATATTGTAATTGTTTTCAGAAATTAAACGCCTAAAACTTTTTCAAAATGAAACTTTTTGTGTACTTTTGCGTCTGTTTTTGACAAAATAAACGAATTATCAATTATCAAAATACTATAAATCTATGTCAGAATTAGTAGGACATATCTCACAAATCATTGGACCGGTTGTGGATGTTTACTTCGATTTGAAAGGTAAAGAAGAAGTGAAATTACCTGCCATTCACGATGCATTAAGCATTGACCGTGGAAATGGAAAAGAACTGATTGTTGAAATTCAGCAACACATTGGTGAAAACACCGTTCGCACAGTGGCGATGGATTCTACCGATGGTCTACGTCGTGGATTGAAAGCCGTGGCATATGGAACACAAATTTCTATGCCGGTAGGTGAACAGGTAAAAGGTCGTTTGATGAATGTAATCGGTGACTCAATTGACGGTATGAAACCCCTCAATAAAAAAGGTGCTTATGGCATTCACCGTGAACCGCCGAGGTTTGAAGATCTGACTACCAGTCAGGAAATTCTGACAACAGGTATTAAAGTAATCGACTTGCTTGAACCGTATGTAAAAGGAGGTAAAATAGGTCTTTTCGGTGGTGCCGGTGTAGGTAAAACCGTATTGATTCAGGAACTTATCAATAATATTGCCAAGGGTCATGATGGATTCTCTGTGTTTGCCGGTGTTGGTGAACGTACCCGTGAAGGAAATGACTTATTGCGCGAAATGATTGAATCGGACGTAATTCGTTACGGCGATGAATTCAAGAAAAGCATGGAAGAAGGCAAATGGGATTTGTCGAAGATTGATTATAATGAAGTTGAAAAATCGCAGGTAACCCTGGTGTTCGGACAAATGAACGAACCACCCGGAGCACGTTCTTCTGTAGCTTTATCGGGTTTGACCGTGGCCGAATCATTCCGTGATGGTGATGGTAAAGGTTCAGGTCGTGACATTTTGTTCTTTATTGATAATATTTTCCGTTTTACTCAGGCAGGTTCTGAGGTTTCGGCTTTGTTAGGTCGTATGCCATCGGCTGTAGGATATCAACCTACGCTGGCAACCGAAATGGGTGTGATGCAGGAACGTATTACTTCTACCAAAAACGGTTCTATCACTTCTGTTCAGGCTGTTTACGTGCCTGCGGATGACTTGACTGACCCTGCTCCGGCAACAACTTTCTCGCACCTGGATGCAACTACCGTTTTGAGTCGTAAGATTTCGGAACTTGGGATATTTCCTGCAGTTGACCCATTAGAATCTACTTCACGTATTCTCGATCCGCTGATTGTTGGCGAAGACCATTATAATACTGCTCAGCTTGTAAAACAGATTTTGCAACGCAACAAAGAGCTTCAGGATATTATCTCGATTTTGGGTATGGAGGAACTTTCGGAAGAAGATCGTTTGGTGGTAACACGCGCCCGCAAGGTGCAACGTTTCCTTTCGCAACCGATGTACATGGCTTCGCAGTTTACAGGTCTTCCCGGAGTAATGGTCTCAATAGATGAAACCATTCGCGGATTCAAAATGATTTTGAATGGCGAATTGGATTATCTTCCCGAAATGGCTTTCCTGAGCGTTGGAACAATTGACGATGCCATTGCAAAAGGACAAAAACTGATTGCACAATCGAAGAAATAGACCCCTAATCCCATAAAGGGGACTTAAGAATTATGAAATTAGAAATAATCACTCCAGAACAAATTTATTTTTCAGGTGATGTTACTTCGGTAACTTTGCCCGGAACGAGTGGGCTTTTTACGGTGTGGGAAAATCATGCACCGCTTATTTCTTCTTTGACGAAAGGAAAAGTGAGCTACACTGCTGATAAAATTGAAACAGAACTGATTGTGGAGGGTGGTTTTGCTGAAGTCAGCAATAATACGGTTACGGTTTGTATCGAATCTGTTTAAGAATATGCAGAAAGTATCGAATAGGTTGTTGAGTTTATTTGCGTTGGCCATGCTACTTATTGGCTGGACCGGTTGGGGAATACTCAAAAGCCTGTATCCGACTGAAATATTCACATGGTATCCCTATATTCCGGCTGTTTTCTTTCTGTTAGGTATTTCGACGATACTGATTCTGGTCAAAAATTACAAGATTGAAGCCAAAAAACTGGTGAATGTTTACATGGTGCTGAAACTGGCAAAACTGGTGATGGCAATGGCATATATGCTGGCTTTTTATTTTATAGTACGTAAAGATATCCGGTTATTTGGATTCGTATTTGCATCCTATTACGCTGTATATATCGGGTTGGAAACCTATATTTTTTATTCTATCGAGAAACAAATCAAAAAAGAAGAGTAAATGAATCGTTTACATAAAATATTACTTTTTGTACTCCTTGCCGTTTTAATTCCGGTTGCAGGGGCTTATGCCAATGAGCCTGAGCAGAAAAAAGAGGAACAGAAGGAAAAACAATTGGATGTTCGTGCATTTATTTTGGAACATGTTTCCGACTCGTATGTTTGGCATATCACCAAAGTGGGTGAGCATGAAATTTCTATTCCGCTTCCGGTAATTCTTTACAGCAAAATCAGTGGCTGGCATGTGTTTCTGTCGTCGGTTTTCCACGAATCTCCTTCGTACGAAGGATTCTCCATTCCTGAAGAAGGAAAATATAAAGGTAAGATTGTTGAGAAAAATGCGGCAGACGAAGAAATTCGTCCGTTCGATATTTCGATTACCAAAAACGTTTTTGCGCTGTTGTTCAGCAGCATTCTGATGATTGTCTGCATAATGTATGTGGCACGTTCGTACAAAAAGAACCCGTTGCAATCCAAATCCGGCTTTGCAGGTGTGATGGAAATGTTTATAATGAACATCAACGACGATGTGATTAAACCTTGTATTGGTAAGGGTTATGAAAAATATGCACCTTATCTGCTGACGGTTTTCTTCTTTGTTTTTACAAACAACATTTTAGGATTAATTCCGATTTTCCCCGGAGGTGCAAATGTAACAGGAAATATAGCCATTACTTTGGTGCTGGCTGTTATCACATTTCTGATTGTAAATATCGGAGGTTCTAAAGAATACTGGAAAGAAATTTTCTGGCCGGATGTACCGCTGTGGTTGAAAGTGCCGCCCATGTTGCCAATCATCGAACTGGTGGGAATTTTTACAAAACCTTTCGCATTAATGATCCGACTTTTTGCCAATATTTTGGCTGGTCACTCCATTGTATTGGGGCTTACCTGTCTGGTGTTTGTAACCGTGAAGTTAGGAGTGGGAATGAATGCAAGTATGACCGGAGTTTCCATTTTCTTCAGCGTGTTTATCGGATTTGTAGAATTGCTGGTTGCCTACATTCAGGCCTATATTTTTACCATGTTATCAGCCGTATTTATCGGATTGGCACGCGTTGAGCCACATCATAAACATTGAAAGTGGCCCCTAAATCCCCTAAAGGGGACTTGTTTTTGAAATTATAAAAATAGATATAGATAAAAATTAAATTATAAACTTGGTTTTTAAGCCCCTTTAGGGGTTTGGAGCCATTAATAAACAGAAAAGTTATGTTAATGTCAATTTTATTACAAGCTGCCGCTGCCGCAGGTGCTGGTGCAGGTTTAGCTAAATTAGGTGCAGGTTTAGGCGCAGGTCTTGCTGCAATTGGTGCAGGTATGGGTATTGGTCGTATCGGTGGTTCAGCTATGGACGGAATCGCACGCCAACCGGAAGCCGGTGGTGATATTCGTATGGCCATGATTATTGCTGCTGCTCTTGTTGATGCTGTAGCTTTGTTTGCTATCGTTGTTTGCGGATTTATTCTGTAATCAGGCAGCCCCTAAATCCCCCAAGGGGGACTTGGCGAATTATGCATTATTAATTGTGAATTATTAATTAAAGAGTTATGGCTTTATTATTGCCTGAATCCGGATTACTTTTCTGGATGTTAATTTCGTTTGGAATAGTTGTATTTATTCTGACGAAGTTTGGTTTCCCCGTTATTATCAAAATGGTGGAAAGCCGTAAAACCTATATCGACGAGTCCTTGCTTATTGCCAAACAAACGTATGAGCAAATGGCAGTGGTGAAAGCGCAGGGCGAAACCATTGTGGATAATGCCCGCAAAGAACAGGTGAAGATAATGAACGAAGCTGCTCAGATGCGTGACCAATTGGTAAAAGATGCCAAAGAAAAGGCCGGAATCGAAGCTGCTAAGTTAGTGGAAGAAGCCCGCAAGCAAATTCTGATTGAAAAAGAAGATGCTATTCGTGACATTCGCCGCCAGGTTGCTGAATTATCAGTGGATATTGCTGAAAAAGTAATTCGTGGACAATTGGATAAAAAAGACGAACAGATGGGAATGATAAACCGCCTGCTCGACGAGATTAATATCTCTAAATCGTAAGTTAGTTGATTGGTTAACTGGTTAATTCTTGGCGAGCCAAGCGGCAGAGCCGAGCGAGTTAACTGGTTGAATTGTAGATTGGTTCTTCCAATCGTAAATTGTAAATGAATAAATTGTAAATGAATACAGGACTCATACCGGTTCGTTACGCCAAGGCACTGCTTGATTTTGCTAATGTGAGCAAAGAGCAGGATCGCGTCTATGTAGAAACGAAATCAGTGATTAAAAGCTATTTCCAATTCAACGAATTGCGGACTGTGCTTGACAATCCCGTGTTGGCAAATGCCGAAAAGCGGAAAATCATTCTGTTGGCTGCCGGTGGAAAAGTCAGTAATTCGTTCGAACGTTTTCTGGATTTGATTATGGAAAATAACCGTGAAAAGCATTTGCACGAAATTGCACTGAAGTTCACCGATTTATACCGCAAGCAACAAAACATTCATTTTGGCAAGCTTACAACCGCTACGCCGGTGAATGCTGAAACAGAAAAACGATTAAAAGCTTTGGTTGAAAACACCACTAGCGGAACCATTGAAATAGAAAAGCTGGTTGACCCTGAAATTTTGGGTGGCTTTTTATTCGAAGTGGACTTTGTGCGTTGGGATGCCAGCGTTTCCGGTCAGCTCCGACGCATTCGACAGGAATACATTGAGAAAAACAAAAAAACCGTTTAACGAATTTACGATTGAAAGATGTACAATTTACGATTGAAAAATAAATTGTGCAATGTTTCAGAAAGCAATTGTAAATCGTAAATTAATAAATTGTAAATTAATAAAAGATGTCTGATAATATTAAGGTGAGCGAAGTATCCGAAATACTTCGGATGCAACTCCAGGGAATTGATACCAGCGTTCAGTTTGACGAAGTAGGTACTGTGCTGCAGGTTAGCGATGGTGTGGTTCGTATTTATGGACTTCGCAATGCAGAAGCGAATGAACTGCTCGAGTTTGAGAACGGTATCAAAGCCATCGTAATGAACCTCGAAGAAGATAATGTAGGGGCAGTTTTACTTGGACCGACCAACCTGATTAAGGAAGGTTACACCGTGAAACGTACCAACCGTGTGGCTTCTATCAACGTTGGCGAAGGAATGCTCGGACGCGTTATCAATCCACTTGGCGAACCGCTGGATGGAAAAGGTAAAATCAGCGGCGAGATGCTTGAAATGCCGTTGGAACGCAAAGCTCCAGGAGTAATTTACAGACAACCCGTAAATCAACCCTTACAGACAGGTTTGAAAGCTGTTGACGCTATGATTCCTATCGGACGTGGACAACGTGAGTTGATTATCGGCGACCGTCAGACCGGAAAAACCAGTGTGGCGATTGATACTATTATTAATCAAAGAGTAAATTTTGACGCAGGTGATCCTGTTTATTGTATATATGTGGCTATTGGTCAGAAAGGTTCTACTGTGGCTGCTATTTACAACACCCTGATGGAGCACGGAGCAATGGAATATACGGTTATTGTTTCGTCGACCGCTTCCGATCCAGCTGCTTTACAATATTACGCTCCATTTGCCGGAGCATCTATCGGCGAATTTTTCCGCGACACCGGTCGTCATGCTTTGGTTGTTTACGATGATTTGTCGAAACAAGCTGTGGCTTACCGCGAAGTTTCGCTGATTCTTCGTCGTCCTTCAGGTCGTGAAGCTTATCCCGGCGATATTTTCTATCTGCACTCTCGCCTTCTCGAAAGAGCTGCCCGTGTGATTACACAACAGGAAGTGGCTGAGCAAATGAATGATTTACCTCCAAGTTTGGTAGGAAAAGTAATCGGTGGCGGTTCGTTGACTGCATTACCAATTATCGAAACTCAGGCCGGTGACGTATCAGCTTATATTCCTACCAACGTAATTTCGATTACAGACGGTCAGATTTTCCTTGACACCGACTTGTTCAATCAGGGTAACCGTCCGGCTATCAACGTGGGTATCTCGGTTTCGCGTGTGGGTGGTAACGCACAGATTAAAGCCATGAAAAAAGTGGCCGGAACATTGAAAATGGATCAGGCACAGTTCCGCGAACTGGAAGCGTTTACCAAATTTGGTGGCGATATGGATGCGGTAACAGCTATGACTATTGATAAAGGACAAAAGAACACGCGTCTGTTGGTTCAGGCATTGCACGAACCAATGACTGTTGAAAAACAGGTAGCAGTGCTTTATTGCGGTACAAACGGATTGCTGTCATCAGTTCCATTAAACAAAGTTCAGGATTTCCAGAAAGAATTCCTGATGGTACTCGAATTGTCGCATCAGGCCAACGTATTGGATGTTCTCAAAAAAGGAACTATCAACGACGAGGTAACCGGAATTATAGAAAAAGTAGCTGCTGAGGTTGCTAAAAGACTTGCGGTTAGTAAATAGTTGGTAGTAAACTGCCCCTAATTATCTCCCTTCGGTCGCTGACCGTTGGTTCCCCTGAAGGGGACTTAAAGAGTGGTTTGCGGGAATAAATGTATTTAATTAACCAGATAAAGAGACGAGGTAATTTTACATCCCCTTTAGGGGCTTGGGGCAGGTTATTTTGTTATTTTACGTTTTCCAATTGTAAATCGTAAATGAATAAATCGTAAATTAAAGAATGTCTTCATTAAAGGAAATAAAATCACGTATTCAGTCGGTTAAGTCGACTCAGAAGATTACATCGGCTATGAAGATGGTGTCCTCGGCTAAATTGCGTAAAGCGCAAAAGACCATCGAGAATTTCTTTCCGTATGAGCAAGGTCTGAACGGAGTGCTGAACAACTTTTTGAGTGCAGGAGAAGACAACTCTTCTGCTTTTTCCGAAACCCGCGAAGTAAAACGGGTGGCGATAGTTGTTTTTTCGTCCAACTCAAGCTTGTGTGGTGCTTACAACACCAATGTTGCCAAACAATTGGTTCAGACAGTTGAAAAATACCATTCAGTAGGTCGTGAGCATCTTTTGATTTTTCCGGTAGGCAAGAAAATTGCTAAAGTTTGTACTAAACTCGGGTTTAAACAGGAGGCTAACTTCGAAGCTATGGCAGACAAACCAAGTTATGCAGCCAGTTTGAGCTTATCGGATGATTTAATTCAGATGTTTCTGAATAAGGATATTGATAAGGTGGAGTTGATTTATCACCACTTTGTGAGTAAAAGTACACAGAAGCTTACCAACGAAACTTTTCTGCCCATTCAGCTTTCTAAACCCGTAAAAGGCGCAGTGGCACTCGATTATATTGTAGAACCCGACCGCCCGACGATTCTGTCGGAATTGGTCCCTATGGTGCTTCGTTTGAAGATTTATACCGCTTTGCTTGATTCAAATGCTTCGGAACATGCCGCACGAACCATTGCCATGCAAATGGCCACCGACAATGCTACCGATTTACTTCAGGAACTTTCACTGCAATATAACAAATCACGCCAACAAGCCATTACCAACGAATTACTAGATATTGTAGGCGGTTCATTTGGTCAAAACTAAGAAAAATCTACACAATTAACAGAAGGAGTTGCAAGTTTTGCAACTCCTTCTGTCGTTTAATACACACTATATCAACAGGATATATTCAAACCTGTACTTATTCCGACTATTTAATTAAATATATTTGTCATAATATGTAGTACAAACTTAATCGATATTTTCGTCCCCACGTCCAATTAACACTAATAAGCCTATTTTAGACCATTTACGATCATTCTAATAAAACCAATATTATTAATTTGTGTTATCCGTGTAGGCTTTAATGTTATATATGGTTAATGTGAATTTATTGATTATGATTTCATTTAGGCAGAAACACTAAAAGAGAGTCAATTTAAACTTATATTGACAGATATTTATGTAATAGATTTTCCAGTCAATGTTCATATTAATTAATTTTTATGACATTTATACTATTTTAATTATTATTTCTTCTACTATCAGCCAATTTGACCCACCAGAGGTACTTCCAAATGCTTCAATTGATAAATAAAGCATTAAATAATATTTCATAGTATTTACTACAAGATGTTGTTGAAACACTACAATTAGCTGGATATCAACGTAATAATAATATAGCAATATATTTGTATCAACAATTTCAACTGAATTTGAATGCAATATATCAGTATGAAAAATTATTACTTATTCACTTAATAACGTACTATAATGAAAACAACTAACTTCAAATCAATGCTTGTAACTTTGACTTTATTATTAATCTCATTACAAGGTTTTTCTGTTATTTACACCGGTATACAAATCGATGTTCAGGGAACAACAACTTCAGACCAAATGTGGGTATTTGCAATTCCAGGTACTACACGCGGATTCGACAATGGCTGGGATGGTTATAAAATGACCGGAACAGTAGCAACTCAAATGTATGCAGTAGAAGCAGTAGGCAATTTTCAGGTAGATGCAGTACCTGATATGAACAACACCTATATCGCATTTCAGGCAGGAGCTGATACTCAATATACGATGACTATCTCAACTCAGGCTTTATCACCAACTTACTCAGGTTTATATCTTGTTGACTCGGTAGCAAATGTAACAGTAAGTATTTACACAACGGGGACAAAATACACTTTTTCAGCCACTAATTCAAGTCCGGTAAGGCGTTTTAAGCTGCTAGCTGTAAAGGCTAATCCTTCAACTGCCACTTGCTCTGCTAGCTCTTTAACCAATTTCACATACATTCAGGGTGCAGGTCCATCGACCGAAAATTCATTTAGTGTTTCGGGAGCTAATCTGACCACTAATTTAGTTGTAACTCCACCCGCAGATTATGAAATATCGTTGACTTCGGGTACAGGTTTTACAACTTCGACTCTTTCCGTAACTCCTGCAAACGGAACTGTGGCTTCAACCAAGGTTTATGTTCGTCTGAAATCAGGATTAACAGCCAATACTTATTCAGAAAACATTTCGGTTACCACAGCTAATGTTGCTGCTTTAAACGTAGCACTAACAGGAAGTGTGACTGCTCCACCTCCAGTTGTTCACAAAATCACTATAACCAATTCTGCCAAAACGGTTACCGTGAAGAATACCGATACGTCAAAAGGAACTTTGAGCATTTATCTTGCTTCAAGTGGTGTATTGCAAAAAACATTTAGCTTCAATGCAAAGACCAGTACTACCATCAACACCGGACTAAAAGCTGGAACTTACATAGCCACAGGAGTAACAACCACCGATAAAGTATCTGTTAGCATTATCATAAATTAGATTGTTTAGTTTGTTTATTTTCTTTAGTTTATTGGTTTTTTTACGTATTAGTTTTCTTTTTATCCTGATGCTGCCTCAACAAAATGTTGAGGCAGCTTTTTTTGGCTCAGTTTGTGTTTACAGACTGACATTTTTTTGGCATTATTGTTGTGATTATTTAAAAATCTTTATTTATAATAATAATTAACTTTAAATTTGATTCGTATGAACAGTAGAAAAAAAATTCATTTAGCACTCTTGCTATTATTTACAATTGTATTTAGTTCCTGTATTAGTGATTTGTTTGGCATAACCGGCAAGGGAAGTATTGTAACTCAAGTGCGCCCTTTGACGAGTTTTCAATCCGTTTCACTTAATAATGCTGCCAAAGTGGACATCGTAAAAGGTGATTCGTTCAAAGTGGAGGTTTCTGACTACGAAAACCTTGTAAAGTATCTTTCGGTTAAAGTTAGCAATCATGTTTTGCAAATTTCTACCGATCCAGTTTACACGCTATTGACAAACAGTCAGGCTAAAGTAACTATCACCATGCCGGATTCACTTACTGCAGTTACTCTTATGGGTAGTGGCGACATAAACCTGAATTCGGCCTTTAAAGATTTTCAATCGGCTATTATTCTGGGCAGTGGAAATATCAAAGCAAACCAGAGCCTTAATATAGCAAAGTTGAATGCCAGTATTGCAGGTAGTGGAAACATCACTGCAAAAGGATATGTTAGTCTGCTAACTGGTACCATTTCGGGTAGCGGTAATTTATTTCTCTCCGACCTATATGCTGTATCAGCTACATGCAACATAAGTGGTAGCGGTAACATCAACGTGGGAGTAAGCAATCTGCTGAAAGCAAGCATTACAGGCTCAGGCAATATCATTTATTCAGGTACACCAACATTAGATATTTCGATAACAGGAAGTGGTAAGGTGATTCATAATTGATATTATTCTCAATCGACACAAAATGGGCGATTATTAATCGCCCATTTTTCATCCGATATTTTCCTTTCCTTTAATTCAGGATAATTCTTTTTACAAGCTCATTGTTGTTGACGCTGCATTTTGCTACATATAATCCTGAAACTAAATTTAGGGCTAAAGTTGTAATGCCATCAGCATTGAAAGGCAGTTCCTGAAGTAGCTGACCGGAAATATCATACAGTTTCAGATTGCCGGCCGTATCACTTAAGTTATGCACAAAAATGGTATGACCCGAACTGAATATGGTTAATATATCCTTATTAATTAGGCTTTTACCAGTAGTTATTCCTGTAGAAGTTACAATTTTAAATCGGGTGACCGGATTAGCGGTATGAGGAGCAATAAATGAATACTCAGTTCCACTTTGCGAAATGTCAATCGTAGAATCTTTTTGCAAATCAACCAAATAAATTGATGGATAAAGAGATGCCATATTTTCGTGGGTAAAAGTAAGTACATAAACCGAATCTTCACCGGCATTAAATCCGATTTCAGTATTGTTTATGTTATCAACTGAATTGGTTTGGTAATTTCCATCTGGTTGTACAGCAAAAATTTGTGGATAAAGTACCGAGCCAAATGCTTTAACCCCATCCCAACCATTATCGAAATAAGGAGAACAAGTTGGTTCCGAGAAAATCCACATCCGGTCAGAGAAACGAGATCCTTTTACATCAATCATAGTAAATGATTTGTCCGTAGTGACAGTTGATTTAGTATAATGACGTTTAGACCTTTGCAAATCGGTATTTTTCATAAGTGAAGTACCGTATGTAATATTCAGGGTGGCATTAACTGAATTACTCATTGCTTTTACCAAAAATGCCTGCATAGAAGGAATCTGAACCGGAAGTCCGGCAAATCCGGCTGTAAAGATAGGAACAGCTGTGTATTGTCCCGGAGAATTTCCGGGCGTTACACCACCGCCTGAACTATTCCAGTCGCTGTAAGAACCCGTATTATACAAATATACCGTCCATTCCATCTGTGACCCGAAGTTCAGCGTTCTGATATCAACCGCTGCGGTATAGGGATTAGCTAGTACATTCTGACCAGGATAGAGTGCCGAGGATGTATAGGGTAGTTGGCCGGAATAATAATCACTATTTACAAGTTGACCCTCGAAAACAATGAACTTCGGATTTACCTGTGTGATTTCATAGCCTTTAAATGCGGTAACAGAATCAGTGTTTAACAATGAGACCCAGTGATTGGAAATTGTAGTTCCCGATTCAACCCATTTTCTGATAAATGAACCTGCGAAAGTTGGATTTGCAGGTATTTTTGTAAGTGGTGACCCGAAATATTGCCATTTATACTTGTATCCTGTTGGTCCTCCTGCATCGTAATAGGCTTTAGTGTACATAACTACAGTTGCCAGAACTGGAGAACTTAACAAATTATGATAAATCAAGCTGCCATTGGCTGTTAGAGAGTCCGATTCAATAATAATTCCTGATGTTCCGGCATTATTGCTAATCGTGCCCTGCACATTCATTTGTGTTTCAGTTAAAATATCCAGATATTTACCGGAATTAACCGTCAGTAAGCTGTCCACAATAAAGTCTGTGTTTAGCAGGACACCACTTACATTGTCTATGGTTAGTTTCGTAACTTCGTCATTCAGATAGCGGCCGCCTTCAATAGTTTGAGTTGTTGAACCCGCATACGATACGACAGGTTGTGACGTTGTTGCATCCAATTGTCCCAAAGTTGCTGTGATTGCATTTAACAAGCGAAGCGTTCCGTTCAATACTACATTGTTCGGATTATTAATTATCAGGTTATACATGGCATCATTGTAAAATGACCCTGCAGGAATAATTTGCGATACACCGGCAAATTCTACAGTTGAATTTGTGGCCGAAGCATCAATCTGAGCTCCGTTAGTGAAATTCAGATTTCCTTTCACAGTCAGTTTATATCCGTTTGTCAGCAATCTATAGGTCGATTGCGCATTGATAATATTGTTTACCGAGCGGTTTTGGTCCATTTGACAATGTTGCAAAGGTACATCATCGAAAATAATAGTTGCATCAGCAACCGGCACTACGTTACCTGTCCAGTTTGTAGAAGTATTCCAGTCATTGTTCGTTGTTCCCTTCCATTTATTCAGATTTCGTTCCCATGCACCAACTGTAGTAGTAGATCCTCTTGAATTTGAGCCATAATCTACACTTATTCCGGTTCCGGTAATACCATTTACATTCACTCCCAACTGATAATCAGTAGCAACGGTTGAACCAGCTGAAGTGAAAGTCGGATTCGTATTTAAACTGTTGGGGTCCTGTGGTGTAATGGCCGATTTAAAAGCAGACAAGCTGGTTCTGTTAGCTCCATAATATCCTAATACTGCTCCTGTTCCGGCAGAAACATAATAATCATTGTAGTCGGAAGTCAGATTTGAAACTCCGGTAACATTGTAATAAACTGCGAAATGTGAACTCGTACCTCCACTTCTATATCTGGCATTATAGAAGATATTATTTTTGTAACTACGGGTATTACTTGCTGCAGCACTATAGAATGCATACGAATTATTAGCGCCTCCTGAGGCAACTCCGCCAATGTAAACAGTATTGAAATACAGATTGCAGGTTTGAGATGCAGTTCCTGTGTCGTAAATGCCGTAAATCACGTTTCGATTTCCACTTCCAACATTGATAATATTATTTGAATAGGTGGTAACACCTGATACTATCTGAATTCCGGTCAATGTGGCACCTGAAGTACCTGAAGTTGTCAAACTGTGAATAAAGTTCTTAGAAACTTCGTTTGCCCCCGATGTATAGCCCTCATAGTATAGCCCTGTAACTTTGCCTGCAAAAGTGGCATAAGTATTTGATAAATTATAAATTGTATTTTGGGAAATAGTTTTTTCGGCAGAGGTTCCTGTAAGTGAAATTCCAATAACTGATGCGTTATTATTTGTAGCAGTGTTGGCATTAGCAATAGAAAGATTTCTGACGATATTGTTTGTTACTGTCAAGGTCCCATCAGTTGACGTAATTCCGTTGATTAAGCCGGCTGTTCCTGCATTACTATTGGTTGTTCCATTATTTAGATTGGCAATGGTGTTGCCGCTCACAGTTATGTTTCCTGTTCCGGCAGTATAGATTCCATACATCCATTGGGAATTGGAAGTACTTGTTGAACTTGCATTAATACTGTTTAAAACGGAAATATTGCCAATCGTATTTCCATTTATTGTGGTTGTTCCGGCTGTTGCCGATTTGTAAATTCCATAGAAATTTGAAGCAAGTGTCGATCCGTTTGCAACTGTTATTGAGGCAATTATATTATTCTCACAGTCAACCACACCTGTACCTGAGATATTTACACCGTAAACGTTTGTTGCTGTAGCACCACCAGTTACAGTAATTGACGCTATACCGGTTAAGCTTCCCAACACATTACCTGAAGTTGTTCCAATATTAACTTTTCCGGCAACTATATTTATTCCAGTCCAGCTTGCAGCACCTGAATTGCTCCAGCTAATATTTCGGATAACATTGTTCTGAATATTACTTACTGTGTCAGTTCCTACATTGACATTAATTGCATTAAATGTATTGTTTTGGGCATTTGTTTTTGACCAAGCCAAACCTTCACAAAATGAAGATATACCACCAATTGAATTCCCACTTACTGTAAAGTTTACACCCGAAGTGTTGTTTAACTGAATGACATT
The DNA here is from genome assembly GCA_903901975.1 of uncultured Bacteroidales bacterium. GTDB lineage: Bacteria > Bacteroidota > Bacteroidia > Bacteroidales > Paludibacteraceae > Paludibacter. The sequence continues at coordinate 33,564 of CAIUTB010000147.1, read as the reverse complement.
ATAAGCCACACCGGAACTGGGAACGAAAGAGTTAGTTTCGTAAAAACTGTTATTACTGATGGTCCAACCAGTAGAATTTGTTCCCAGATTAATACCGTTAGAAGCCGTTCCTCTGTTTAGAAAATCATAGATGTCATTGTTACTAAATGTATTTTGACTGTTCTCCTTCGTTGACGTTCCGGCAGAATATACAGCATTCAAAGGTCTGTTTGCATCGGATGAGTTTGTAATGGAATTATTATCCAGTGTATTGCCGTCGTTTCCGGTTGTGCCGCCAGTAGTACTAAAGAAAATAACACCGGCTGCTGCATCGGTTGTGGAACCTTTTATAGTACTGTATTGAATTGTGTTGTTTGTAGCGTCATTACTGAATCTGAAAGTGGAAGTCCCGGAAGTGGCGGAAGTGCTTGTGTTTGTAAATACGAATTCAGAACTTGAGCCGGTGCCATCTTTTCGTCCGTCAAAATCAACATTATCGCACCCATTCAAATCAACCAGCGGTGCAGCAAGTGAACCGCTGATGCTTACTGCTTTTCGGGCAGGATAAATATGTAAATGTGTGTAACTCGAAGAACCTGTGCCACTTGCATTTAAGACTGCGGTTGCTGACTCGGTTGTATTTCCTCTGAATTTAATAATCAAATCTCCTGATGGTCCTGTCCATGTTCCGTCATTAATTTTATCAAAAGCTCCTTTTAAGGTTGAATAGGATGCATGATAAGTCGTTCCATTCCATACTTCCACTGGATTGGGGAAATATTCCCAGACACCCATAGTTGGAGATGAGCCACTTCTTACTATATTATCAAAATCAGCTGTAATGCCTGTTCCTGTTACAGCAATGAGTGTTGCTCCGGGTTGATAATCAGTTGAAATTGTTGAACCGGCAGAAGTAAAGCTGGGATTTGAGCTTAAACTGGCTGCATCCTGACTCGTTACAATAGGCAATGAGGCTTTGTTACCACCATTAAAATAACCCAAAACTCCACCTGTTCCTGAGGCATAATAATCATTATAATCCAGTGTCAGATTTGTATTTACGGCATAATTAAACCAGGCACCGTAGTGTAAACTGGATCCACTGGTAGTAGACCGTGCATTCGAAAAAATATTATTTCTAAAGTTTCGGGTATTCGTTGTTACTGCACTATAGAGTGCATACGATTTATTACTTGTTCCGGCAGAAAGACTACCGCCAATATATACAGTATTAAAATACAGGCTATTGTTATTATTTGCAGCTCCAGTTTCGTAAATTCCATACAATGTTGTGGCGGTATTTCCACCCAGACAGATTAAGTTATTTGAATAAGTCGTTGCACCTGCAGCCATTTTTATTCCATAAATTGATGCTGTTGTGGAAGATGCACCTGTTACTGAAAAATTATAGATGAAATTTCTTGACACAACATTTGAGCCAGTGTTTCCTGTAAAATACAATCCGATGACATTTCCTGCAAAAGCAGTATATGAATTTGATAAATTGTAAATAATATTGTCAGAAACTGTTTTTAGTGTTGAGCCTGTCAGAGCTATTCCACAAACTGACGCTGTATTGGTTGTTGATGTATTACGATTAGCAATGGTTAAATCGTGGATAGTATTTCCTGTTATTGTATTTGCTCCTGAAGTGGAAGCAATTCCATTAACAACTCCTGCTGTGGCAGCCGTAGAATTTGTAGTTCCGTTGGTTAAGTTGGAAATCATATTGTCAGTAATGCTGACAGTCCCAGTTCCAATGTTATAAATTCCATACACACTCTGAGCATTGGAAGTACTGCCCGAAGTGGCATTAATACTATTGGTAATAAGCGGGTTACCAATAATATTATCACTAACAGATACTGTTGCCACTGTATTGGTGAGATTAACCCCATAAAAATTATGGGCATTTGCAGAGGTAGAATTGGCCAGGGTGATGGAACCAAATGTATTATTTGAGATGTTTACAGTTCCGGTACTTGTTGAGTAGATACCGTATGAACTGGCTGTTGCTGCTGTAGCCGTGATCAGGATGGAACCGGTCGAAGCCTGGTCACCAATGATATTAGTAGAGCTTGTACCAACATCTAAATCCCCTGAAACTGCGTAAATAGCGCGGAATGGTTCCGCATTTGAACTTCGGAAACTGATATTTGCTATTGTATTTCCCTGAACAGAAGTGGCAGCTCCTGTACCGACACCAAGGCGGATCGGATCGAGTGTTAAAGATCTGATTGTCCCTGTTTTGCCAAGGCTTAAAGCAGTCCCACCACATTGAGAGGTCGTTCCACCAAAATAGTTATTAGATATATTGAAATTATTCCCCAAGGTTCCCGCAGTATAAATCCTGATTATTTGATAAATATATGTTCCTGTGGGTACAAGTGAAGTTGTTTCGTAAAAACTGTTGCCCGTGACTGTACAGTCAGTTGTGTTATCACTCAAAAATATTGCAAACGAGCTTGCTGTAGCATTCCAGAAATTATAGATATTATTATTGCTGATGCAAATTCCGCTATTAGAGTAGGATGCAGAACCGGATGAATAAATAGCAGTCAGAGTTCGTCCGACAGCATCACTTGTAATATCATTAAATTCAATCAGATTACCATCATTTCCGTTTCCTGAACTCGCTGTAGAAAAGAAAATAATACCACTTGCAGTACTTTTATGGGCTCCTTTAATATAACAATATTTTACTGTATTATTTTCAGCAGAGTTAATAAAGCGAAGAGTTGAAGTTCCGGCAGTTGCTGAAGTATTTGTATTGCTAATAATTAGATCTTTTGTACTTCCGGTGGCATTTACCCGACCGTCGAGTGAAACATTATCTGCACCATTTAAATCAATAAGCGGAGTTGCCAAACTTCCTGAAATAGTTAGTCCTGAAATAGTTGGATGGATTTTTAAACTTGTCCATGATCCGGCATTCAATATGGCTGAAGTTGTTTCGGTGATATTAGCAGTTAGGATAATAACGATATTGTTTCCGGTTTGTGATGCTCCGTTTATCGCTGTAAATGCCAAACCAAGTCTGCTGTATGTACCGTTTGCACTTGTTGAACCACTAACTGTTACTTGCGAATAGCTTTTTGCTATAAAAAAGAGTACAGCTATAAACACATAGCAAAATTTAATGTTATGTTTCATATTATCAGCAATTTAAAGTATTAATAGATACTGAAAAATAATTATAATGTCTAGTATAAAAAAGGCAAATATAATATTATTTATTCTAAAAATGTATTATTTACGACAGATTATATAGCATTTATTTGATGGGCAAGAAAAAAAGACAAAAAAAGGCGGGATGACTCTAATCAGTCAACCCGCCCTTGAAAAAATATATTTTTAAAAATTATCCTACAATCTTTTTAAACAAATTCTTCATATTTACCAAATCACCGATAATCTGCTGTAAATCGGCAATGGCAACACGTTCCTGCAACATGGTATCGCGGTAACGAATAGTTACGCAGTTGTCCAGCAGTGTGTCATGATCCACGGTGATACAAAATGGTGTTCCGATAGCATCCTGCCTACGATAACGTTTACCAATGGAATCTTTTTCGTCGTAACCGCATTTGAAGTCGAATTTCAGATCGTTCATTATCTCGCGGGCTTTTTCAGGAAGACCATCTTTCTTTACCAGTGGCAAAATAGCTGCTTTGATTGGAGCTAAAACTGCCGGTATGTTTAGCACTACACGGGTTTCTCCATTTTCAAGCAATTCCTCATTATATGAAGCTGCCATAATAGAAAGGAATGTGCGATCTACTCCTATAGAAGTTTCGATTACATAAGGAACATAAGATTCATTCAGCTCTGGGTCAAAATATTTGATATTTTTGCCCGAAAATTTTTCATGACTACTTAAATCGAAATCGGTACGTGAGTGAATTCCTTCTACTTCCTTGAAACCGAAAGGCATTTCGAATTCAATATCGGTAGCGGCATTGGCGTAATGAGCCAATTTATCGTGGTCGTGGAAACGATATTTCTGATCACCAAGTCCAAGAGCTTTGTGCCATTTCAAACGGAATTCTTTCCAGTGTTCAAACCATTTCATTTCTTCGCCCGGTCGAACGAAAAACTGCATTTCCATTTGTTCGAACTCACGCATACGGAATATAAACTGACGGGCTACTATTTCATTGCGGAAGGCTTTTCCTATCTGGCAAATTCCGAAAGGTATTTTCATACGACCCGTTTTCTGCACGTTTAGGAAGTTTACGAAAATACCTTGTGCCGTTTCCGGACGAAGGTAAATTTTCATAGCACCATCGGCTGTTGAACCCATATCGGTGGAGAACATCAGATTAAATTGACGAACTTCAGTCCAGTTACGTGTACCACTAACCGGACAAACCACTTCATAATCTTCAATAATAGCTTTTAATTCAACCAAATCTGAATCGTTGAGTGCTTTAACAAAACGGCCATGAATTTCATTGCGCTTGGTCTGATTTTCCAACACCCGTTCGTTGGTTGAGCGAAAAACGGTTTCATCAAAGCTTTCGCCAAAACGCTTTGCGGCTTTTTCAACTTCTTTGTTGATTTTATCGTCATATTTTGCCAATAAGTCTTCAATGAGAACATCAGCACGATAGCGTTTTTTGCTGTCTTTGTTATCAATCAAGGGGTCATTGAATGCATCTACGTGACCGGAAGCTTTCCAGGTGGTAGGGTGCATAAAAATGGCGGCATCGAGTCCAACCACGTTTTCGTTAAGCAGCACCATGCTGTCCCACCAGTATTTCTTGATGTTATTTTTCAGTTCAACACCATTCTGACCGTAGTCATACACGGCACTCAGACCGTCATAAATTTCGCTTGAAGGGAACACAAAACCGTATTCCTTGGAATGTGCTATCAGCTTTTTAAAAATATCTTCTTGTGAAGCCATAATATTTAGTTACGTGTTACTAGTTACAAGAAATTTAAATTGAGATTTTTTGAATAAAAATCAAGTTCAAAAGGAGGTGCAAAGTTACTATTTTTTTTGTATTTTTGTCGATTGAATTTGAAAAATATAAAGCACAAGAGGCTATAAAATAATACTTTCCCATGAGTACAGACGAAATTATTGAAGCGGAAAACGAAGAAAACGAAATGACAGGCGTAGCCGAAGACATTGCTGTTGAGACTGAATCTGCTGTGCATTCAACGTATAAAGTACCAAAAATAAGCGATGATGCGGTGAAGCATCACCTATCGGGGATGTACCAGAACTGGTTTCTGGATTATGCTTCATACGTTATTCTGGAACGTGCCGTGCCTGATATTTACGACGGATTGAAACCTGTTCAGCGCCGTATTCTCCACTCAATGAAACGATTGGACGATGGGCGCTACAATAAAGTGGCAAATATTGTGGGTCATACCATGCAGTTTCACCCACACGGTGATGCTTCCATCGGCGATGCCCTGGTACAACTCGGACAAAAAGATTTATTGATTGACTGCCAGGGAAACTGGGGAAATATACTTACCGGCGATGGTGCAGCTGCTCCACGATATATCGAAGCACGATTATCGAAATTTGCATTGGAAACCGTTTTCAATCCGAAAACTACCGAATGGAAATCGTCCTACGACGGCCGTAACAAAGAACCGATTGCCCTACCTGTAAAATTCCCATTGCTATTGGCACAAGGTGTGGAAGGGATTGCCGTGGGGTTGAATTCCAAAATTTTGCCTCATAATTTCAACGAATTGCTCGATGCTTGTATAGCCCATTTGCAGGGTGACGAGTTTGTTCTTTTGCCTGATTTTCAGACCGGTGGTTCAATCGATGTGGCTCGTTATAACGACGGAGAACGTGGTGGGGCGGTAAAAATCCGTGCTAAAATCAGCAAATTAGACAACAAAACACTCGCAATTACTGAAATTCCATTTGGCTCGAATACTTCGAAACTGATTGAATCTATAATAAAAGCCAGCGATAAAGGGAAAATCAAGATTCGAAAAGTGGATGATAATACCTCTGCCAATGTCGAAATCCTTGTTCATTTATTACCCGGTTCGTCATCCGACAAAACCATTGATGCGCTTTACGCTTTTACCGATTGTGAATTGAGTATTTCGCCTAACTGTTGCGTGATTCACGATAATAAACCACGTTTTTGCGGAGTGAGCGAAATGTTGCGAATCAGTTGCGAGCATACTAAGGATTTATTGAAAGCTGAACTTGAAATTCAAAAAGCTGAATTGCAAGAACAATTATTCTTTACTTCGCTCGAAAAAATATTTATCGAAAACCGCATTTATAAAGATAAAGGTTTTGAGGACAGCACGTCGCAAGATGAGGTTATTCTGCATATCGACAAGCGATTAGAGCCCTTCAAAAAAGATTTTATACGTGAAATCGTTCGGGAAGATTTTCTGAAATTGCTCGAAATAAAAATGATGCGTATTACCAAGTTCGACACGGACAAGGCGAACGATATGCTCATTTCCATTCAGAAGAAAATTGATGAAATTGACCACCACCTGGCTCATTTGGTTCAGTATACTATTGCGTGGTACGAAGCCCTGAAAGCCAAATATGGAAAAGATCACCCCCGTCTTACCGAGATTCGTAATTTCGAAACTATTGTAGCTTCGAAAGTGGTGGAGGCCAACGAAAAACTGTATGTGAATTACGATGAAGGCTTTATCGGGACATCGCTTCGTAAAGACCAATTTGTATGCAATTGCTCTGATATTGATGATATTATCATTTTTTTCAAAGACGGAAAATACAAAGTGCTGAAAGTCGCCGACAAGATTTTTGTGGGCAAAAACATTTTACATTTGGATGTTTTCAAGAAAAACGATAAACGAACGGTTTACAATGCCGTTTATCGGGATGGAAAAACCGGTCCCTATTATATCAAACGCTTTGCTGTAAATGGTATTACCCGGGATAAAGATTATGAAATTACGCAAGATACGCCTGGTTCAAAAGTAGTGTATTTCACTTCTAATCCAAATGCCGAAGCGGAAGTTATCCGAATTACCCTGAAACCAAAACCACGACTGAACAAGTTGGTTTTCGAAAAAGATTTTAGCGATATCGCGATTAAAGGTCGCCAGTCGATGGGAAATTTGCTAACCAAGAATGATGTGTTGAAAATTGCCTTGAAAACAAAAGGTGGTTCTACATTGGGCGGACGGCAGGTTTGGTTCGACCGCGATGTGTTGCGCCTAAACTACGATAGCAGAGGAGAATATCTCGGCGAATACCTGAGCGAAGATACAATATTGGTTGTTTCGGGTAAAGGAACTTTCTATACCAGTAATTTTGACCTGAATAACCATTATGACAAAGATATTCAGGTAATTGAAAAGTTTGATTCCAACAAGGTGTGGACAGTAGCCCTGTGGGATGCTGATCAAAAATTTTATTACCTGAAACGCTTCCAACTGGAAGCTTCATCTAAACCACAAAACTTCCTGGGTGAGAATCCTGAATCACGTCTGATACTAATGACAGATATTGATTTCCCTCGCTTTGAAGTGATTATGGGCGGCAACGATTCCTACCGAGATGCATCGGTAGTGGATGCCGACGAATTTATTGGCGTGAAAAGTTATAAAGCTAAAGGAAAACGCTTGTCGACATTCGAAGTCCTTACTATCAATGAACTTGAACCGGTGAGATTTAAACCAGTAGAAGAGACAAAAACTTCGGTAGTTGAAGATCCAGACGAAGACAATGTTGATGAAATTGAAGTTGAAGAGATTCAAAATGAAGCTGAGGTAGAAGAAATAGTTGAAGTTGAAGTTGAAGTTGAAGAAACTGAAGCAAAACCTGCAAAAAAAGCAGAACCGAAACCAAAACCCGAAAAAAAAGCAGAACCAGAAGTAAATGTCGAACCACAAACAATAGCACCGGAAATACATAAGGTTAACTTTATTGTAAATGGAATTGTAGTTGAAAATCCTGAAGTTGACTCTGAAGTTGAAATGGAGGAAAATGATGAGTCCAACAAGATAATTACAAATAGGCCAAAATCAACTGTTCCAAAGCCCCAAAAGTCAAAACGAAAAAAAGAAGAAACACCGGATGATACAGAGGATATTTATCGGACAAAGGAAGATGAAGATGGACAGTTGACGCTATTTTAACAACACGAAGACTAACAGAGTGACTTGAAGTTAGCCAGTCTTTTATAAAATACCTCAAGAATTTCAATTAAAGAGTTTTTTGTGTGATTGCGTCGCTTTTGAATATTCCAATCGTAAATTGTAAATTTATAAATCGTAAATTATTGATATGGCTAAAGAATTTAAATACCAGGAAACGTTTCCACTGGGAAAAGACAAAACCGAATATTATTTACTCACCAACGAACATGTGTCGGTATCGGATTTTGACGGACAGGAAATCCTGAAAGTAGAACCGGAAGCAATGACAATGTTGGCTCGTGCAGCTATGCGCGATTGTTCATTCCTGCTTCGCCCCGAACATCAGGCACAAGTGGCTGCTATTCTGGCCGATCCGGAAGCAAGCGAAAATGACAAATATGTGGCGTTAACTATGCTTCGGAATGCAGAAATTGCTGCGAAAGGAATTTTACCTTTTTGCCAGGACACCGGAACGGCTACCGTTTACGCTAAAAAAGGCAACAATGTGTGGACCAACGGAACGGACGAAGAAGCTTTGTCGAAAGGTATTTACGAAACATATACTCATGAAAATCTGCGCTATTCGCAAAATGCAGCTTTGAACATGTACGATGAAGTAAATACGGGCACCAACCTTCCGGCACAAATTGATTTGATAGCCGGTCATGGAAATGAATACAAATTCCTTTTTATAGCCAAAGGGGGTGGTTCTGCTAATAAATCATACCTGTTTCAGGAAACAAAAGCGTTACTGAATCCAACATCACTCGAGAAATTTCTGACTGAAAAAATGAAAACATTAGGTACGGCGGCTTGTCCTCCTTATCACATTGCTTTTGTTATCGGTGGTACTTCGGCTGATGCTTGTATGAAAACTGTAAAACTGGCATCTACGAAATACTATGATGAACTTCCAACCGAAGGGAATGAGCTGGGACAGGCTTTCCGCGATGTGGAAATGGAACAAAAAATACTGAAACAAGCACAAGCTTCCGGAATTGGAGCTCAGTTTGGCGGAAAATATTTTGCACACGATATACGCATTGTTCGCTTATCGCGTCACGGTGCTTCCTGTTTTGTGGGTATGGGCGTTTCATGCTCTGCCGACCGCAATATCAAAGGAAAAATCAATAAAGATGGCGTGTGGGTTGAACGTATGGAAGATAATCCGGGCGCATTAATACCTGATAAATTTCGCAATGAAGGCGAAGGAAACGCTGTGAAAATTGACTTGAATAAGCCCATGAAAGAAATTCTGGCAACTTTGTCAAACTATCCTGTTTCAACACGCTTATCGCTCACCGGTACAATTGTTGTGGGTCGTGATATTGCGCATGCTAAGTTGAAAGAATTACTTGATGCGGGCAAACCACTTCCTCAATACGTGAAAGACCATCCTATTTACTATGCTGGTCCTGCCAAAACTCCGAAAGGAATGCCTTCCGGTTCGTTTGGTCCAACTACAGCCGGTCGTATGGATTCATATGTTGATTTGCTCCAGGAAAATGGCGGTAGCCTGATTATGATTGCCAAAGGAAACCGCACACAACAGGTGACGGATGCCTGCCATAAACACGGTGGCTTCTACCTGGGTTCAATCGGTGGTCCGGCAGCAATTCTGGCACAACAAAATATCAAAAAAGTAGAATGTTTGGAATACCCTGAATTGGGCATGGAAGCTATCTGGAAAATTGAAGTGGAAAACTTCCCTGCATTTATTCTGGTGGATAATAAAGGAAATGATTTTTTCAAATTAATTAAACCAACAATGGTTTGCTAGACCCCAAACCACAAAAGGGGCTTTCAAGAAAAGAAACGGCTGTATTCAAATGTGAATACAGCCGTTTTCATATTATTCCCCCTTTAGTGGTTTAGGGGGCATCTTAAATCCTCTTTCTAACCCCAATATTGAAGTTGATTCCGGGTTGAGTCAATCCACCATAATCGGCATAATTGGAATTAAAGATGTTATTCACGTCCAGAAACACATCAAATGTTTTGTCAGCCCAAAGAAAACGGGTATCTAATAAGGCATAAGGTTTGAAACTTTGTGAAACATTTTTTGCATCGGAATATGTTCCTGTGCGGTCGAAATAGACCAGTTTCCACGAAGCGGAAAGTTTCTTCCATACTGCATGGTCGACTGTTACTGAAAATTTATTTCTCAGATAATCAAGCACATATTTTGAATCATAATTGTCCGCACTTTTATCCATTTGGAGATATGAATATGTCAGTCCAAGTTTTTTTATAAATCCGTTTTGGAAATAATATACAAATGAAACATCTCCACCAAATGCATTGACACTGGTCAGATTTTTGCTTTGCCAAATTGAGTCAGAATGTAGTTTAACCCAATCAATCACATTTTGTCCCATACGGTAATAAACAGTTGCATCCAGCTTCCAGTTTTCCTGATAGATTTTCGTTCCTAATTCAATCGTTTGCGATTTTTCAGGTCGCAGATTTGGGTTAGCTATTATTTTTTGCTTGGGATTATTGTAGTACAAATCATTAAAAGTAGGAAGACGTACAGCCGAATTTGCATCAGCAAAAATCCGGATATTATCAGTAAACGAATACGCCATATCTACACCTCCAAAACCATTCATTCCAAAAGTAGTTGAATTCGTAGCAGCTGCTCCTGCCGAAAAATACCATTTTCCAAGTTTCACTGAATGATCGATTAATCCGGTTTCGATCAGGCGGTTATTTTCTTTAGTGAAAAAGCCGTTTAGCTCAAGAGGCGCACGCAACGAATCAATCGAATTCCCAAGCACATTGCTAAAGATATGTTCGTTACGAACTTCGACTCCAAGGGTTGTTTTTCCAAGTATTGACGAATAGGTCGCCGAAGCTTTTCCACCGCTAATGTCGGTCATGTGATAATTGTGAAATTTATACCACGAAGCTGCTCCAACATAATTCCGGAATAGCTCAAACCGGTCGTGATGCTGACGCCAGTATGCCTGAGCATTGTATTGCCAGTTCCCACTTGTCAATGACCAACTTAATGCAGCCATTAAGGTCTTGGTGCTCTCAAATTGGTTTGGATAGGCTAAAGTATAAAAACTGTTAGCACCGAAATCTTTCATCTGACCGGCTAATTGAAGTTCAAATTTACCAAAAGCATCGGTTTTTAAGGAAGAATGAACAAAACCATTTAAAAAATTAAAATCGGTATTTCCACCAGCATTCAAATTGTATGCATACATTGATTGTAAATAAGTGAAATTCGGGGTTGGACTGCTAATATACCCATTGCTGCTGCTATGTGAAATAGACGCAAAAGTTTGAATATCATTCAGATTGAAATTCCCTGAAACCGTTTGCCCCAGTGTTACAAAACTACCACCGGTAAGTTCGGCTTTCAACGATTGCTTGTCTGAGTTCTCAGTTACAATATTAATGGCCCCACTGAATGCATTCGGTCCCAGAACTCGCGCTGACGAACCTTCTAAAATTTCTATCCTGCTTACATCTGACAGATTGAGTGGAATATCCAAATTGAAATGCCCGGTTTGCGGATCGGTAATATTTACGCCGTTAAGCAAAACCAATACCTGGTCGAACGAACCACCCCGAATCGAAATATCAGCTTGTGTGGAGTTTGTGCCACGCTGACGAATATCGATTCCGGCCACATAATCAAGCAACTGATCGATGCTCTGAACTGCCGAGCGTTTTATTTCGGTTTTATCAATCACGGTCAGAATCCTTCCCATTTCGGAATACAATTTCTTAGCAGAAGCATTAACCTGAAGTTCCGATAAATTGACTGTAAGTGAATCACTTTCTTCCTGAGCTGATAAATTCTCAAAAGTTAAAATAGAAAACAAGGCACAAAAAAATACTATTTTTCTCATAATGACTAAAATAAAAAGCGGTTGAGACAGAGTTTAATCTGTTTCAACCGCTTAGATGAATACTAAATATAAAAATGTATGACCACACGCTGCAGCGTTGTCAAATGTTATTTCTGATAATGATATTTCTTTTAATTGAAGTAAAGCAGCTTCGTGCTCCCTGGTTTCAATCGTTTCTTCGGATGATTCAAACCCGTTTTTGTGCGACAATTCAGCACAAACACCAACTGCTTTCTGAAGTGATTTGTTGGCAATTGAAATCGCCACGCAACCAATGCTTACCACACTTGACAAACTACAGAAAATAGCAAACTTAGCCCTGCTCCAGCGACGAAACCGGATGGAAGTACTTGTATTCTTGGGTTGTTTGAACATGGATATACTTGGTTTTGAAGCTACAAAAGTACGGAAAAAATCCTGTATTAAATGAAAAAAGTGTCGACAATACAGCCGACACTTTTATATTTATCTGAATTTCAACCCCTTATCGGGCGAAACTTTTACGGTTTAATTTACCGGTCCAGATATCTGTTGTTGGAGTAATTTCGGCATTTTTGTCGGCACTTCGTTGTCTGCTATCCCCTTTTATACTAAGAGTGAGTTTGTCTAAATATCCTCCTATTAGAAAAATACTATTGTTCTTATCCACCACTACAGACTGATAAATATGTGGTTCGTAATAATTATAAACCAGTGTGTCTTTTTGAGTTTTAGCTGATTTTTCGACAAAGCCCTGTCTGATTTGATTGTAAGTAAGGCTTGGTTTCTGCCAGCTCAAGCCTTCGTCTTTCGACTCCCGATAAAACTGTTTATTTAATAAATAATATTTCCCAAATAATAACAGTTTTTTATCATACGAAATAATGCTTACCCCGGCTGCTAAAGAATCTAACGAATGATTTTCAGTACTGAAATCAATCCAATAAATACCATCTTCAGAGCTCCAGCTATTTTTTAATAATGCTCCATTAACTGAATAGCCACCAACTACCAAAACTTTTGATTTTCCGGTAACAGTGCCGATGCTAACTGCTGAGAAATCATTCACCGGAAAGTTTGGAGGAATTGTTCCAATCATATTCCATACATCACCATCGGTTGATGTGGCAAAATGGTAAGTTGCGTCATTAAGTGACTGGACTACAGCCCACAATTGACCATTAAACACAAAAAGTAAAGATTTGAAGTTAAAGCTACTTACTGATTTTCGGGTCCAGTTTAAACCATCAACACTTGAGTAAATATTTAACCTGTCCTGAGTCAGGAAAAGCTTTCCATTAAACTGAATCATATCATTAAGAGGCGATCCTTCGGGTAGACCGACAGGTGTAACAGAACTACTCCATGATATACCATCAGTGGAAGTATGCAGATAAGCCGCTGAGCCATCATTGAGATAATAATAAAATTTATCATTCAGTATGATTGATTTCTGGGAAGTTGCATTTACAGAACTCAAATTGTCAGTCACTTTAGTCCATACATATAATTCCGGTTGAACTTTATGAACATTAACCTGGATATTGTAATTTAGGTATGTTTTGCCATCGCTTGCATAATTCCGTATCCATATCGATGGCTGACGAAAATCTACCGTATCTTTACCGGTAACTGCTGCCGAATCTTTTTTGAATTTGAAACCGGTTGGATTTGGATAATGTAATTTTGCACCTCCTGTACTTTTAAAACTAAATGTAGGATAAACGCTGTCTATTCTTGTCCCGAAAGGCAATGAATCAATATTCACAATGGTCGTTCCGGTTGCATCCAAGGCGAATTTTGCCATTTTTACAGAATCATTCCCGGCAAGAGTCATTGAAACAAAAGTGGCATCACTCGAAGTAGTGGTGACAGTAGTTGTATCCAGGCACGAACTTAGGATGAGAATGGAAGAAAGTACAAAAAGTAAGCGGGAAAAATTGAATTGCATAATAACAAGTATTTTTAGAACTGACAAAGTTAAATTTATTTTAGCTCATTTGAACTGCTTTCAGTAAGATTTATTGTTTTTTATCATTAAAAACAACATTTTTGGAGAATTAAAGCTAACAGATAGAATCGCTTAGTTCAACTACTACCGGACAATGATCAGAATGAACTGCATCCTGAAGAATGCCTGCAGATTTTAGATGCGGACGAAGGCTTTCTGTAACCCAATGATAATCAATGCGCCATCCTGCATTACTGAAACGCGCTCCGGCACGGTAACTCCACCAACTATATTGGTCGGCACGGTCGTCGAAAACACGGAATGAATCGACCATTCCGGAAGCTTCATACTCATCGAGCCAGGCACGTTCTTCGGGCAAAAAGCCTGAAACCCCTTTCTGACGTTCGGGATGATTAATGTCAATCGGTTTATGACAAATATTATAATCACCGCAAATCACCAGATTAGGACGGGTTTTTCGAAGTTCAGCTACAAAGGCTGCAAAAGCTTCAAGAAAATCCATTTTAAATACCTGACGCAGATCTCCCGACGAACCCGAAGGAATGTACACGCTGATAACCGAAATTTCTCCAAAATCAGCCCGAATAACACGACCTTCATCATCATAACGTGGATTGTTCATACCAATAACTACATTATCCGGCGTTGTTTTCGTGAGAATAGCCACACCGCTATAGCCCTTTTTTTGTGCCGAATGCAAATAGGAAGTGTAACCCAACTCGGCAAAAAGCATGGTATCAATCTGGTCGGGTTGAGCTTTGGTTTCCTGAAAACAAATCACATCAGGGTTTTCAGTCTGCAACCATTCTTTAAAATTTTTACTCAATGCAGCACGAATACCGTTTACATTGTAGGATATTATCTTCATTTATTGGCTTTCTTTACTTTTTTGTATAATTCCGAAGCGAAAACAAAATCGTTCAAGGCTTCATTATCAACGTGAAAAATATCACTGTTGTTTCCTTCCCAGGCTTTTTCGCCCTTTTCAATAAAAATGATATTTTCACCAATTTCCATTACCGAGTTCATATCGTGCGAATTGATAATGGTGGTAATATCAAATTCATGGGTAATTTCGTGAATCAGTTTGTCGATAATTAACGATGTTTTCGGGTCGAGTCCGGAGTTTGGTTCATCACAAAACAAATATTTCGGTTGTAGTGCAATGGCACGGGCTATAGCCACACGTTTTTGCATACCGCCACTAATTTCGGACGGTGCCAGATTAAACGCTTTTTCTTCCAGATCGACGTGGCGTAAACAAAAAATAGCCCGTTCAGTCATTTCCTCTTTCGAAGAGGGCGAAAACATTTCGAGTGGATACATCACATTTTCCAGTACGCTCAGTGAATCGAACAGCGCCGAACCCTGAAAAAGCATTCCAACCTCCCGACGAAGCATACGGATATCGCTCATTTTCATATCCGGTAGATTTCGTCCGTCGTATTCAATTTTACCTTTGTCAATCCGGTGTAATCCAATGATACTTTTCATTAGCACTGTTTTCCCCGAACCGCTCTGACCGATAATCATATTGGTTTTTCCGGTTTCGAAAACAGCTGACACGTTTTTCAAAACATGATTGCCATCAAAGGATTTATCTACGTTTTTTACTTCTATCATTTTAGTTCGTAAAGTTTGTAAAGTTTGAAAGTTTATAAAGTTTGATAGCTAACTATCAACTTTAAACTGCCAACTGTCAACTAATTAAGCATAATTTTGGTAATAAGAATATTAAAGAAAAGTATCAGGATACTACCGTTTACCACCGCATTGGTACTTGCTTTACCCACATCGAGCGCACCACCATAAGAATAGTAACCATAATAGGCCGCAACCGACGAAATGATAAATGCAAAAAACATGGATTTAAACAAGGAATAGAAAACATAAAATGGCACAAAAGCATATTGAATTCCAACCAGATAATCACCGGTAGTCATAATACTGGTTAGCACCCCGACAAAATATCCTCCACCAACACCCAAAGCCATACTGAATATAACCAAAAAGGGCATCATCACCACAAAAGCAATAATTTTGGGAAGTATTAAATAATTAGCCGAATTTACACCCATTATTTCCAGTGCATCAATTTGTTCGGTAATACGCATGGTGCCTATTTCCGACGCAATATTCGAACCTACTTTTCCGGCCAGAATTAGACATAAAATGGTGGAAGAAAACTCCAGGAGCAACGTGTCCCGGGTAACCAGACCGGTTGTATATACAGGCAAAAGAGGATTCGAAGTATTTAGCTTGGTTTGCATGGTCATAATAAACCCAATGAAAACAGAAATAATCGCAACAATAGGCAGCGACTGAAGTCCCAGCTTTTCGAGCTCCTTCGGAAATTGACGGAAAAACATATTGCTGCGGTCGGGCAATACGAACACCCGTTTCATCAATAAAAAATACTTACCGGTTTCACTTAATAAACTCATGTCGGATGGTTATAGAATTTGAGTGATAGATTCTGAAATTTTGCTGCAAATATACTCATTTTTTGAGGATAAAAAAAAGGCGGAAGTTCGTTAATCACAGTACATTTAAGGAATCTGAGTTTGTT
This sequence comes from uncultured Bacteroidales bacterium, assembly GCA_903901975.1. Taxonomy (GTDB): domain Bacteria; phylum Bacteroidota; class Bacteroidia; order Bacteroidales; family Paludibacteraceae; genus Paludibacter. The sequence goes on along the minus strand of CAIUTB010000147.1, from coordinate 17,084 downwards.
TTGTTATTTTCAATTCTTTTTCCTCATCCAATTGCGCTTTCGATTTACTTTGCGTTACAATATACACTCCGGCAAAGACCAATACGCCTGCCAGTGCTTTTTCGAGACCAAAAATATCGATGCCAATAGCCACAGCCACCAGTGAAGCCACCACCGGTTGAACGTAATTATACATGCTCAGCGTGGTTGGCCGAAGTTCCTTCTGCCCAAGCGGAATAAGCAGATATCCGATAAAAGTGGCAAAAAATACCACGTAAGCGATACGCCAGTACGTTCCGCTGCTCAGGATACTGAAATCGGTTTGAACGAGGGGTTTGTAACAAAATGGCAGACAAACAATAGTGCCAAACAGGAACATCCACTTCATAACGGTTACCGGAGAATAACGCGTAATAAGCTCTTTGAAAAGTGTCAGGTACAGAGCAAACGAACTTACCGCTCCAAAAACAATCAGGTTTCCCCAAAAATTACTTTGTCCTGAATGCGTTGCCGGACTATGGAAAACCAGCAGCAATGCACCCGAAGCTCCCACCAAAACGCCGACTGCTTTCATAAGCGTAATCGGTTCTTTCAGGATAAGTGCCGCCAAAATCATAGTAACGATGGGCAACATGGTAACTACAATAGAAGCATCAATCGGAGAAGTAAGTGACAAGCCGATAAAATAAGGTAACTGGTTTAATGTCAGCGCAAAGAGCGAAGCAAAAAACAGCAATAAAATATCCTTTGCCGGTACATGTTCCTTTTTTACAAACAGCGATGCAGTCCAGAAAAGAAGCAAGCCACCGGCCAGTCTGAAAAAGGTAAGTGTATAAGGACTCAAGGTTTCTGGCATCAATGTACGGGAAATCGGCGTATTCAATCCAAAAATAATATTGGCCGAAAACATCGCAATATGTCCGCTAAGTTTGTTTTTTTCCATGAAAGATAAATGAGGCGACAAAGTTAGTAAATATGTCAACTACAATAGCTAAACTAACACTGAAAAAGGAATTTCGGTTCAAACTCAGGTACTTTTTTGGGATTTTTCCTTTTTTCCCCTTGCAAATTCAAAAAAACGCCGTATATTTGCACCCGCTAAGCCGAAAGGTACCATAGCTCAGTTGGTAGAGCAAAGGACTGAAAATCCTTGTGTCCCCGGTTCGATTCCTGGTGGTACCACCCAAAAGAACGCTAACAAACTTATAATTAAGTTTTTAGCGTTCTTTTAATTTGTATTTGTCCCGGCTGGAAGTGGAGTTAATCGAAATCCTTACAAACTATTGTAGTATTTAACTATTTTGACGAGATTTTCTTTTTTTGTATTTCTTATTTTTTCCTGCTTAATAAAAGTTTCAATTTGGGTCTTTTGATCCTGCAAGGCTTTCAGCACTGAATTCATATTTTCAATTCTGAATGGCTGGTTTTGATTGTTTAGCAAATAAAATACATCAGTATTGCTTTCATATCTCGATCGGATGAGTCCTTCCATTGGTTTTGACTCTGAATGCTTAAAATCAACTCTTCTTTTTTGAACCAGCTTGAATTTGCCGGATTCAAGCAATTCAACATAGCTCCCTTTTCCGATTAAGGGCAGGTAGATAAATACCGATTCACCCAATACGATTCGGGATAGGATTTGTGGACTATCCACATAATAAACAGCTCCATCCGACTTATATTCCATATGGTCGACGTAGATGTTGTAGCGAATCGGAAGTTTGATTGCCACTGTATCCTTTATGTAAAATGTACCATCTACAAATTCGGTGTTTAAATAGGGACTTCCATCAATGTTATCATAATCATGTAGGTTTTCATTTATATACCGTTTATCAAAGGGTAAAACAGAGGGATAGGGATTTTGAAATGTTATGATTGACGGGCGTGTCTGTCCGAATAACATCACAGATGATATCATCATAACCGCAATAAAATAAATCTGACCTGTTTTCATAATTTCAATTTTTTGTTATTTAATATGCTATTTTTCAATTCAGTATAAAAGTAAGTTCAAATACCGATGGCACTGATTTGCAAATACAAGTGTCCGGAAGATTGATATATTGCTCTCTTCTCTTTCTTTTCTATTGGCATGGGTTACAAACACGCACAAGCGTGGGTAGAGAATACTAATTTTTAATGTCTTAGTCGTTGTTTAAGATAATAGTGTATTTCCCTTTTTCAAGTATATCAATAATAAAACGACATTGTTTTCTGCCTGCAGCAAGTAATATTGAATAACTTATTTCACAATGAATTGGACAGAAGTACTGTGTTATTACGATTTTTTTACCGATTTGATTAGTTTGTCCTGACGATTTGTCAATTTTCAAATCTCTTGGAAGAAAATCAGTGAATGCACTTTTAGTAGTAAAAGTAATTTGATTGTCATTTTCAAACTCATTTACAGGCTTATTTTTCTCAACCTTGTAATCCAATATACCTGAAGAGTTTGTAACTCTATAAGAAACATCAGGCTCAGACACACCAACATATTCATTTTCTTTCCAATAACCATTTATCGTATTCTTTTTTCCGTTTATTGAAATTTCAAATTTTCCTTTCCCGTTTTTTTTACCTTTTAGCCAGTTACCAATAAAAACATCAGCATTATTAAATATGTATTTTCCTTTTCCATCAGGCAAACCATCTTTAAAAGTTCCAATGTAAGTATCTTCTCCGATTGATTTCCCTTTTCCGTTAGCAAGCCCATTTAGACATTCACCGGTATATTTTCCACTAATTTTTTCATTGAGGACTTTGCATGAATCAGTCTGTGCATTTATAAACAGTGTTGTAATAAAAAAAGTGACTAAAATTAGATTTCTCATAGTTGTTTCAATTTGTTATTTAATACCTGCTTAGCAACTTCCTGGTTTTAGTTTCCAGTCGAAGTATTTTTTCTCTTTTCTGGGTCGATTGTCCGATTCAGTTCTCAGTCCGGCATAGTCTCCAGACTATGTAGGGTTAGAAACAAGGCTTTGCCTTGTATAATAAATCACTTTCTCTTTTAAAATATGGAAAGCTGAGCTTTCCTTTTAGCACGACCTAGTCTGGAGACTATGCCGAACATTTACAGCCTACGCTGAACTGAGATTGTTTTTCGGCACTTATTGCTTTGCAATTAACTCTCCACAGTTCATTGTTTTTTTTATTTTTAATTGCTTCATCCAGTCTAAACGAGCAAAAAAAACAATGTACTGTGACCGCTCTGCCTATTATCAAAAAGCTATAAAAGCCACTGCAAGGCGTTTGAAAATAACACTAACTTGTTGTGGCTTTTTTTGCTTTTTGGGCGCTTAATCTTTATAAGCTATTTTGTTTGTTATCGTTGATTAAACCTCAAAAAATAGTCATCAATTTCTGCTCTTAGTTCAATTCCAACTCTTTCAAAACAATCAAGTAAATCTTGATAGGCACCTTCTCCACCAAGAAAATCCCAGAATTCATCTGCTACTTTTAATTCCTGATTTAAATCTAACATTCCACGCATTGTCCAACGTGCGTACGGAGCTGGTGCATACGGATTATATGGAATTGCGATTAAAGTTTCAATATTAGCAGTTGGATTTGCAGCAAGAGTAGTTGCAACCCATTCTAAAAGAGTACGGTTAAATTCCTTAAAGCCACCCGCATTAGGTTTAGCAGTCTTTATGTCGAACAAATAAATTGTATCATCATGTCCAATGATTTTTACATCTACTTTAGTTGGTTTAACTGTTTTCATTTCACCAGACTGACAAACAGCCCTTATTGCAGCTATTTCATCAATTTTATTCGGTGAAGTTATTCCAATAGACAAACTGTCCATAATATTTTGAATTACATTATGAGCTTCGGAAGAGATTTGAGTCCCTGAAGTTGCTTGAGCATGAGCAGATTTAAACTTTGTTCTAGCTAGAGCTAGTGCAACCGGCTCAAAAATACTAGTACCAAAATTGGTGTTCAATGAATGAATAAATGAATATAATGCTAATCTGTCTTTTCCCAACAACCTAGTATGGAAAGGCATTACTGCTGGTTCTGGATTGTGATTTTGAAATTATAATCCTATATTATATCTCAATTCTTTTAGATTAATTTCAGCAGAATAAAGATCACCTAATACATCATTAGCAATAAATTTGTATCGATCCCCATATTCTGGAAATGAATTTATTACTTGTGAATATTTCTTCTTATCATTTGAGATTATATAAAATGGAACATTTTTATAATCCATTAAAGTCGCCATTCTTCCAACCCCAGACCACACTCCAGTTGATAATTCGACTTCAAAAGCATATTCTGGTATAAGATTACTTCCTCTATTCTTAAACCAAATAACATCAATTTGTCTTAGTAAATTATAATCTGAAAATTGTAGGTTTGGGCAAGTCTGAAGTGTAGAAATTTCATCCAATTTCTTTTCATTAAATTTTTTGGATTTATCAGGGCAAAATGTTTGATAACCTCTAATATTTCCTATTTCCAATAATCTTCCTTGCAAAACTGAATGTAAGCTTTCTTCAACAGAGTTAGGTTTTTCATTTTCGAAAATTGGAGGTGCTAAAAGTAAATTCCAATTATTTATAAAAAAAGTACAGTCTAAACGATTTCCTTTTCCTGCGAGAACAATATTCAAATCTTTGTCAATATTAATTTTATATTCACCATTTCTATCATGACTTATTTGGTGTAATTCATTAAACAAAATTTTTGCAGGAATAATAACTGTTTTTTCAACTGCTCCACAAATAAATGCAATAAATGGATTTTCAAGGTTAGCGATTTCTTCAATTGTTATGTAATTGATTCCAAAAAAATACCGATTATTACCATCAGAAGAAGCTCTAATTAATACATTAGCAGCACCAATTTGATATGTTCTAGATTTTAGAACTTTAATTAGTTCAACATTTGCTTGAAATTCCTTTGCAATATCAAGAAATTTCAAAGAAAGTAAATCTGTATTTGATAATATTTTCTCCATGATAATTAGAGTTTAATTTCTTCAACTTCAAAGGCATTATTAGTAACAGGTTTAATTCTTTCAATCTGAAAATTATATTTTTGTTGATCAATTATTGTTGAAGCATCTAAACCACCCGAAACAAAGAATTCAGCACATTCTTTTGCATCATTTTCATTGTTTGCTTTAATCTCTACAATATAATCTCTTGTTAGCAATACTTTGTATTTTTTCATATATCTATGATTTACTAGTTAAATTTTGAAACATCAACTCCAATGGCGTTAATTCCTAATTCGCAAGCTTGAACCATTGTTGTTCCACTTCCAGAAAAAGGGTCTAAAACTATATCTCCTTCTCTGAAATATACTTCCTTTTTAAATTTGTCTGTGTGGCTATCAAGAAAGTATTCAACCAATTGAGGAATGAACTTCCCCTTGTATGGGTGAAGTCTGTGAACGTGTTTTGTCGTTTCGGCTTCTTTGTATTGATCAAAAGAGAGTGTCCAATTTAAATCATCTCCAAGTTCATCTTTCCAGGTTTCTTGTCTTGTGTTTTTTTGTCCTTTATAGTAATTAATAAGCTCTTCTTTTAAAACCATAGTTGAGCCATTCTCTCCAATTTTCTTAATTCGTCCATACTGGATAAGATAAGAGATATTTGAAGTTGTTACATTCTTGTCTAGGTATTCCGAAGCCCAAACACTTGCTTCGTTTATTGATAAAAATTCTGACATGTTAGTTGTTTCATTAGTATATCAACTGATATTATTTATTTATGAATGAAAAATAGAATTATCTTAATAATAAAAACTTATATAATTTATTTTTCGACTTCAAAGTTAAGAATTGTTTTCCAATTTTATACGACAAGAATAATAAAAAGGATAAATTTCTATGTTCCTTTATCTCCATTTTAGTATTTTCATATCCGAATATAGAATCGTGTTTTTACAGAAGAAAGAGCAGAATCTCTTCCACTCTCTCCCTTTCAGTTGTTTATTGCAGGCTTAGTGCTGAGATTTATTCCTTGCCAATTAAGTAATTGCTAATCAGTATTGAACTTTTTTTCGTCACATATTCCACAATAGTTTAAAATAGAGATAATTAGACTCAGAACAGCATACGGAACATCCCGAATATCGGGATAATTTCAGTATTGCGATGCTATCAACTATTTAAGGTATTTCTCCAAAAATTGATCCTGTTCCCACAATAAATGCATAATGTTTTCACGGGCTACATAACTGTGCTGTTCTTTCGGTAAAATCAACATACGGGCAGGCGCTCCAAGCCCTTTGAGTGCCTGAAAATACCGTTCGGTTTGCAGGGTGAAAGTACCGGGATTATTATCCGCTTCGCCATGAACCAGCAAAATCGGTGTTTTCATTTTATCGGCAGTCATAAAAGGCGACATGGTGTTATAAATATCAGGCGCATCCCAGTAATTACGTTGTTCGCTCTGGAAACCAAAAGGCGTCAAGGTGCGGTTATACGCTCCGCTTCGGGCAATGCCACAGGCAAACAAATCGGAATGGGTAAGCAGATTGGCAGTCATAAAAGCACCGTAGGAATGTCCACCCACAGCCACTTTCTTTCGATTAATAAAGCCAAGTGAATCCACAGCATCAATGGCTGCTTTGGCATTGGAAACCAGTTGCTCTATAAAGTTATCATTGGGTTCAGTTTTTCCTTCACCGATTATCGGGAAAGCAGCATCGTCGAGTACAGCATAGCCCCGTGTTACCCAATACACAAACGAACCATAATAGGGATAGGTAAATTCGTTGGGATTGGCTGAACTTTGCCCGGCACTGTTTTTATCCTTGTATTCGGCCGGATAAGCCCAGATGAGCAGCGGAAGTTTTTCAGTTTTCGCTTTCCTGTCGTAACCTGCCGGCAGATAGAGTGTTCCTGACAATTCAACTCCATCGGCACGTTTGTATTTTATCAGTTCTTTGTAAACGTCCTTGATGCTTTCAAACGGATTGGGAAAATGTGTAACCTGAGTAAGCTCATCTTTTTGGCGGAAATTGCGGAAATAATAGTTCGGATATTCGTTTTTCGACTGAATACGCACCAATGCTTCCCCTTTTTTGTAATCTTCTATGTCGAAAATTTCTTCCATTTTGTCTGTATAGCCCGACTGGTAAAGGCGTTCCGTTTTGAGTGTTTTCAGATTCATGGCATCGATAAAGGGAAACTGTCCTTTTTTGGTATGCCCTTCTCCAATACGAAAGAGGCAATTGTCAGCAAGGGCTAACACGTATTTGCCATATTCATTTTTCCAGCTTTCAAAATGCCCAGGGTCGGAATAAATATCCTGATAATTGCGATCATCAATCACTTTGGGAGTTTCATCAGGTCGGGATGGATTAATCAGATAGGTTTTCTCATTTCTGGTATCGTACCATTCGTCCTGCAATATGGCGACATCCTTATTTCCCCAAATCAGGTTCATAAAACGTTGAGCAGTTTTAGCGATTAATACGGGCTCAGCTGCAAATGGGGCTTTCCACAAATAAATAGCATCCCTGAAATCAACTTTTGTTTGCGGATCACCTCCATCCAGAGCTTCCACATAAAACAGTGTGGCAGGTTCATCCAATCGCCAGTTAAGTTGACGTTTTCCTTTACGAACAGCCATAAATCCTTTGGGTAATACTTCTGAAAGCGGGACTTCATTCACCGTTTTCACTTCATTTCCTTTCAAATCGTAAACTACCGACACCGAAGGAAAACGATTCAGCGGAACCACATACGAAAATGGTTTGTGTATAGAAGTTGTCAGCAAATACTTTCCATCAGGTGAGAATGACTCAAAACTGTACATATTTTCGCCTTTGAATAGCCCGGCTTTTCCATTCAAATCTACTTTATAAAGCTCTGAACCTGCCAACATCACAAAGTTAGCTTCATCGGTGGCATTTTTGAGCAAATCAGGATAAGTCCGGTTTTGCGATTTAGAACCGTTGCTTACCGAAACCGTTGGACCAACAGGCATTTGCTTTTTGGAGTCAATCAATGCCGGGCGATTTTTGACTAATATACGCACCAGTAAAGCTTTGCTGTTGTGATACCAGTTTAGGGGGTTGCCCAAATTAGCATTCACTACCGCATCAGTCAGGCGAGTGGCCTGTGCCGATGCCACATCCAACACCCAAAGTTCAACACCGGTGGTAGCAGTCTGAGTGAAAGCAATCTTCGTTTCGTCGGGCGACCAGCTAATATAGGCGATGCGGGGATTGACGGGCAGTCCTTTAACCTGAAGTGGCTCTTTGGCCGAAACTTTCCTCACTTTCAGATTGTTGATATAATTCATCGCCGAACCGATATTCGTAAGCGGATTGATGCGCAAACCACCCATACTCATTTCTTGTTGGTTTAAATCCTCCAACGATTTATAGGTACTGTGATAAGTCAGCAGCATATATTCTTTTTTGGTATCAATACTTACTTGAGGAGCACGTTCGTAGTCGGCCAGTTGGAGAATTGATTTAGGGGGAAGTTGATAAGTCAGGTTTTCCTGAGCTTTGTTTTTGGATAGGGTCATCAGCGTGATTGCAATTAGGATGAGTGTTCTTTTCATTTTCATTCAAATTTAAATGATGTGCAAATGTAATGGTTTCTTTCAGTATCGTAATCTGTAAATTGTAATTAAAATGTCATATTCTATAAACTTTACATTGACATTGATTAAGATTCACTGTATTTTTATGCACAATATACTTAAAATTGTGAAAAGGAATAAGAATTCAAAACATATTCTATACATTTGCAGGCTTTATTTTGGGCAAAATGTTACAAATTTGAAATTAGTACTATTTATCTTATGCGAAAATTTATTACACTGTTTCTTTTCAGTCTTTCTATTTATGCTTATTCTGTTGAGCCAACAGGTTATTACAACACAGCAGTAGGCAAAACCGGGGATGCCTTGCGCCTTTCACTTCAAACCATTATTTCAGCCGGAACAACGGATGTTGGATACGCTGGCTTATGGACAGCTTATGGAAAAACTGATCTAAATTCTGCCGGCAAAATTTGGGATATGTATTCCAATTGTACATTTACTCTTTCAACCAATCAATGTGGTAATTATAAAGTAGAATGTGATTGCTACAATCGCGAACATACTTCTCCTCAAAGTTGGTTTGGCTCAGCTGCGCCTATGGTAAGCGACTTATTTAATGTGTATCCTACTGATGGAAAAGTAAATGGAGAACGAAATAATTATCCTTACGGTGAAGTTGGTACTGCAACTTATACCTCCGGCAACGGTGGAAAACTTGGTTCGTCAACGATGGCTGAATATTCCGGAACTGTTTTTGAACCAATTAATGAGTATAAAGGTGATTTAGCCCGTACCTATTTGTATATGGCAACCCGTTATGCAAGTGTGTGTCAAAGTTGGGCTTCAGGTGCCACCGATATTTATGGCTCTAATTCCGGTTTTTCAACTTATGGAGTTGCTTTGTATTTAAAATGGACTCGTCAGGATCCGGTAAGTGTAAAAGAAACAGGGCGTAATGATGCTGTACAGGGCGTACAACATAACCGAAACCCCTTTATCGATCATCCCGAGCTGGCTGAATATATCTGGGGAACGCACAAAGGCGAACCCTGGACTTTATCGGCTGGATTAGAACAATTGAAGGTTCAATTTTCAATTTCACCAAATCCGGTTCAGAGCGAATTAAACATCCAATCGGATGAAGAAAATCTAAGCTATTCTATTTACAATTTGAATGGACAACAATTGGCAAAAAATCAATTAAATATTGATAAAACAATTTCGGTAAGTCAGCTTATCAATGGGATGTATATTTTACAGCTGGAGTCAGGGGCTAAAAAATCATTTCAAAAATTTATTGTCTCCAAATAATAAAATAATCGCTTAAAAAAGGGAGAATCAGCAAGATTACTTGTTGCAGGTTCTCTCTTTTTGTCTATATAATTTTTTATGAAAAAATCTATTCTATTATTTTCGCTTCATTTTCTACTCGTTTTATCGGTTTTCGCCCAAATTCCTTCGGGATATTATGACTCGGCGATTGGAAAAAAACAGGCGGAACTAAAAACAGCACTTCATCTTATCGTTATGAAAGCCACACCTCCAGGTTATGGAAGTGGTGCAAGCAGTACCTGGGGAGCTTTTCCAAAAACGGATATTCGTCCCGAGGATGGAACAGTTTGGGACATGTACTCCAGCAATCACATAGCATTTAATGGAACTTCGGCTGCAAGTGGTATGAACATTGAACATTCAGTTGCTAATAGCTGGTGGGGTGGCACAACGGGTCAAACTTACAACGATTTATTCAATCTGAATCCATCCAACAGTTCGGCTAATTCATCCAAGGGAAGCTGGCCAATAGCCGTAGTGGATATTTCAACTACTTATACAAACGGTGTTATCAAAGTTGGTAAATCGAGCAGTCGCCCCGGTGGTACTATCGATGCCTGGGAGCCGGCCGACGAATATAAAGGTGATTTTGCACGGTCGTATATGTATATGGTTACAAGTTACGAAGATTTTTCGGCCAAATGGACGGGCAATTCGGTAAACCAACTCGACAACAATACTTATCCGGTTTTTGAACAATGGACGGTGGATTTGTTCCTGAAATGGTGCGCACAAGACCCGGTGAGCCAAAAAGAGATTGACCGCAACAACGAAATATACAAAATCCAGGGAAACCGCAATCCCTATATTGATTATCCGCTGATGGCCGAATATGTATGGGGAAAACTGAGTACAGTTCCTTTTACGCCGAATGGAAATGTAAGCATACCTTTTCTGAGCTCACCTGCAGTAGGCACAACGGTCGATTTTGGCAAAGTGGTTTATCTACAAACCGATACGGCATCTATTTTTATCAAAGCATCTAACCTGAAGGGTGATTTGTCGGTGTCTATTGGAGGTGCTAATGCGGCAGATTTTTCCATTCAATCCAACATCGTTGCAAAGGCTACTGCTGAAGCAGGTTATAAACTGCTAATACAATTCAATGCAAATTCTATCGGCGCAAAAACCGCTCAACTTAGCATTTCCGGAGATAGCATCACAAGCACTTCTGTAATACTTAAAGTCGTTTCATCCGACGAGTTTTTGGCATTACCGGCATCCGATATAACCAACAATAGCTTTACAGCCAACTGGACCGTTTCAGCCAATGCTACAGGCTATAACTTGAATGTATTTTCTTTACAAAGCAGTGGCGCAACACAACCCAAAACATTGCTGGAAGAAGATTTCCTGACTGGGTTACCAACCGGATGGACTAGTATTCCTTACACCGATAATACACTGGCAAGCAATATCCGACTTGCTTCGGGAAGTAGTAGTGGTAGTATTACTTCTTCATCACTTAATATGTCAACTCCAACGACTTTAGTGGTACGTGCAAAACAATATAGTAATGATGCTGGAGCTAAACTAATCCTAAAAGTGAATGCTGACTCTGTAACATCTTTTGTTACGGCAGTAGTCAATCAGGACTTCAGTGTTAATATACCTGCAAAAACAAGTGCTTCAACAATTAGCTTATCGGCAAATAAAAGTATTCGGGTTTATGTTGATTACGTAAAACTAACAACTCAGGCTGCAGTTGAAACTCCACTTTCAGTAAACGGTTACCCCACTACCGTTGGAAATGTATTGACTGCAAGCGTTAGCTCATTGCAACCCAATAGCACATATTACTATTCGGTAACACCACAAGGAAATTCGGCTACTGTCTCCAATCAGATACAAGCTATTACGGCAATTAACGATGCGGTTACATCCATTTCAAATTACAGTGTGAATTGGTTTATTATCTCAAATGGTATTATCGTTCGTAATTTGCCGGGAAATAGCCAGGTAACCCTATACAATCTTATGGGTGAAAAAATGGCTTCAACAATGGTTAATGATGAAGTACAGATAAAACTAAATTTACATGGAGTTTATTTGCTGAAAATTCAAAAAGACAACGAATTTATCAGTAGTAAAGTGATTTATTAACTGATTTTTATTTAAATCAAAACAGCTAGTTCATAATATTCTGTCTTTCTAAAAGAGAGCAATTAATATGCTAAAAAAAAGTATTTCAGCCATTTCGCTATGCTTGATAGTTTTCACAGCATTTGCAAGTATTCCTACAGGCTATTACAATAGTCTGGAAGGCAAAAAAGGGGCTGCTTTAAAAACTGAATTGCATAACATTATTTGTCAGGATACCACCCATTATTTGGGCTATGGCTCAGGAAAAGGCAATACCTGGGAAGGATTTTATTATACCGACCGAGATTTGTCAAACAATTCAGTGGTCGATATGTATTCTGCTAATATTCGTTTATATCCCGATCCTAATCCTAATTTTACAGCTTTTGGTTCAACTATCGAGATTGAACATTCTGTTCCTAAAAGTTGGTGGGGCTGCGATATAACCCATCCTGATTGTCCTGCCAAAGATTTGAATCATTTATATCCGGCCGATGGCAGCACTAACATGTCGAAAAACGACAACCCTTTGGGTGTGGTTAGCGGAACACCTACAACCGATAACGGTGTAAGTAAAATAGGTTCAGCTATTTATGATGGCTATATCGGAAATGTATTTGAACCTGCAAACCAATTTAAAGGCGATTTTGCACGGTCCTACTTTTATATCGCTACTGCGTACGAGCATTATGCCCGAAAATGGGATACTTCCAAGCCGGAAAATATGATGCAGAATAATACCTATCCGGTTTTTAAACCCTGGGCACAAACATTATTGTTACAATGGCACCGACAGGATGTTGTCAGCATGAAAGAAACTACCCGAAACGATCAGGTGTATGGAATTCAGAAAAACCGTAATCCATTTATCGACCATCCCGAACTGATTGAATATATTTGGGGAAACCTTACTACGATACCTTACCGACTTGATGGTAGTATCACTTTCCCTTATTTAAACTGGCCAAACGATAATGACAGCATATATTTGGGTAATACACTCTATCAGCAGGCAAAAGACACTACCATCAATCTGAAAGCAAATAACCTGACAGGAAATCTGACTTTAAGCCTGGGAGGTATTAATGCTGCTAATTTTTCGGTGGATAAATCATCCATTTCCAAAGCAGAAGCAGAAGCAGGTACTTCTTTCAAATTGCATTATACAGCAAATTCAGTTGGAAATCAGTCGGCTATACTCAGCATTTCCGGAGCTGGAATCAGCACTGTGAATTTGAGATTGACAACGACCACCATAGACGATTTTGCAGCACTACCTGCAGCAAATGCTACCAACAGCAGTTTTTTGGCGGACTGGACACCCTCCTCTGGAGCAAGTGCTTACAACCTGAATGTGTACAACATAGAACAAACCGGAACGACCCCAAATTCGCTAATTAGTGAGGAGTTTCTGTTGGCGCTGCCTAACAACTGGTCGAAAAGTGGATATACAATTAACACTGGTGGAACTGAGAAACTTGGATCTTCCACTGATTTCGGAAAACTTACACTGCCTGCTCAAAACCTTTCGATGGCAGCCAGCACATTGACTGTTCGTGCTCAACAATATGGGAGCGACAATGGAGCTTTATTGAGGGTATCGCTTGATAATATTTTAGTTACATCATGGACAACGGCGGTTGTATTTCAGGATTTCAGCGTGAATCTACCCGTTGCTACCTCCATATCCGTTATAGCACTTTATACTGATATTGGAAAGCGTGTTGTTATTGATAACGTAAGACTGGTTTCGAATGTGCCCGTTTACTCACAGCTTTCTGTTTCCGGCTATCCAAAATCTGTTGGAAATGTGTTGACTTATCAGGTCACAGGACTTCAGCCCAATAAAACTTATTACTATACAGTTACCCCTCTTGGAAACGGCGGTGCGGTTTCGAATCAGGTAATGGTGCAAACCTCCATGAGTACACCTCTCGATAAGACTGAGGCCAATACCTTACTATGGACAAAAACTCTTCAGGGAATCATTCTCAAAAATCTTTCCATCGATTCCAATATTAATGTGCTTGATGCAACGGGCAAGAAACTATTCAGCACACATACTTTTTCATCCCAAGTTTTACTTCCAATGACCCGAAAAGGTTTATATTTACTGCAGGTACAACACGGGCAATCCTTTCATACATATAAAATAATTTATTGAGTTGATTAGTCCCAAATTCATCTGGTTACTCTATAAAATCGATTAAAAAGCAAAAGCAGCCTGTGTCCAAAAAACAAACCGACCCCGTCACTTTATGCGACGGGGTTAGTTATTATTATGAGTTTGCTAATTTGCTTAGGCTAATTTAGTTAATGCTTCTTTAATCCAGCCAAAGGCTTTCACCAGATTTTCGTCCGATGTGGCATACGACATACGGATACAGTTAGGAGCACCAAAAGCGTCACCACCCACACAAGCCACATGACCTTCTTCCAATAAATACATGGCTAAGTCGCCCGATTTATGAATAATTCTACCGTTGAATGATTTTCCTAAAAATGAGCTGCAATCAGGGAAAATATAGAATGCACCCTGTGGATCGTTGGTAATCAAACCCGGAATTTCACGAGCCAGTTTCACTACTAAGTTTTTGCGACGCTCGAAAGCTACACGCATCGTTTCAACACAAGTCTGGTCGCCGGTATAAGCAGCTTCAGCAGCTTTTTGAGTTACCGAACAGGGTCCGGAAGTATATTGTCCTTGTAAGGTGTTACAAGCAGAAGCAATCCATTTTGGTGCAGCAATCCAGCCTAAACGCCATCCGGTCATGGCATAACCTTTCGACACACCGTTGATAATAACCACGCGTTCACGTACATTCTCAAACTGAGCAATACTTTCGTGAATGCCTAAATAGTTGATATGTTCGTAAATTTCGTCAGACAAAATAATGATATTCGGATACCTGGCCAAAACATCAGCCAATCCTTTCAATTCTTCTTTGCTGTACACACTTCCGGTTGGGTTGGAAGGCGAGCAAAGGATAATGGCTTTTGATTTAGGAGTAATAGCTGCTTCCAACTGAGCTGCTGTGATTTTGAAATCCTGCTCGATTCCGGCATATACTTCAACAGATGTTCCGTCAGCAATTTTTACCATTTCGGGATAACTAACCCAATAAGGAGCGGGAATAATTACTTCGTCACCCTTGCCAATAATCGCCAAAAGGACATTACAAACCGACTGTTTAGCACCGTTTGAACAAACAATTTGCTCCGGTTTATATTCCAAGCCATTTTCAGATTTCAACTTGGCACAAATAGCGTTGCGCAATGCAGGATAGCCTGGTACCGGTGAATAAAAAGAAAAGTTGTTATCCACAGCTTGTTTAGCTGCTTCTTTAATGTGGTCGGGTGTGTTAAAGTCAGGTTCTCCAACACTGAGATTAATTACATCAAAGCCCTGAGCTTTTAACTCGTTACTTTTTTGAGACATAGCAAGCGTTTCGGAAGGAGAAAGAGCTGCCAAACGTTCTGATACTGGAAACATAATTTGATTGGTTTTTGGGTAATTATTGTGGCACAAAAGTAATCAAAAAAAATTAAATCTGCACGTTTTGAGTTCATTCGTGTAACACAAACAGACCATTAAACAACCTTAGTACTCAATTTGTTTTCGAGCAATTGTTTTGTTGATCGATAACCGAGTTCGAAAATCTCTCGACCTTTATCCACATCAAAAGTTTCGTAATTTCCCATATCAACAGGTTCAATCAGTAAATCGCAAAGCTCTTTGTCGTAGAATATATTGGCTTTGAACATAAAATTGTAGGAACGGGTAGCCACATTCAAAATACTTTGCTTGTATTTGTCGGCAACCAGCGGACTGGCATTGATACCAATCACTTTGTCACATTCATTTCGAATAGTCGATACCGGAAAATTTTTAAGCACACCGCCGTCAACATAATGTACACCATCAATTACTTTAGGGCTAAATAACACCGGAAAACTACAGGATGCTACAATAGGCTCTACCAACTTTCCTGAAGTAAAGGTAACGCTTTGCCCTTTGTCTAAATCAGTGGCTACTACCCGCAAGGGGATGCTGAGCTCTTCAAAAGTCTTAGCACGTAGCTTTGCGTTTAAAAAGTTCTGAAAAATATCTGTTTTGAAAAATCCGCCGTCCGGAATACTAATTTTAGTCATATTCCGAAAATTTATTTCTTCAAATAGGGCAGCAATTTCATCCGGCGAATACCCGTCAGAGTACAATGCGCCAACCACCGCTCCGGCACTTACACCTGACAAAATATCAGGTTTAATTCCGTGTTCTTCAAGTGCCTTTAACACACCGGCATGACAGAGACCTTTGATGCCACCTCCACTTAGGGCGATACCTATTTTATAAGGTTTCTGATTGTAAATACTCATTACGTTCATAGCTCTTAATTTTGCTACAAAGATAGATTATTCCTAAAAAAAACACTACAAAAAAGTGTTTAAATCTCGTATATTTTCATTCAAAATCTCTTTTCTTATTTTATTTAATCTATATTTGCAAGCAGAAATCGTTGAAAGATTTTGTTCAACTTTCCTTATATAAAAATAGCACCCTATGGATACATTTTTAATTGTATTTGCCGGAATTTTGATTCTAGCCGGATTATTCGGTTGTTTTTTTCAGAAACTGCCCAGTGCAGCTCTCAGTTATTTGGGATTAATCGTTTTACATTATAGTTCGGTTGCTGAATTTTCAGTTCATTCTTTCATTCGATTTGGCATTTTAGTCATTGCCATTCAGGGGCTTGACTACTTAATCCCAAGTTGGGGAGAACGAAAATTTGGCGGAAGTACCAAAGGAGTCTGGGGAAGTATGGCTGGAATGCTGGCAGGTATGTATTTCGGAATCTATGGAATTTTTATTGGAGCTATTCTGGGAGCTTTTATCGGTGAGTTTTTTGCGGGAAAAGAAAGCAATGACGCTATTCATCTCGCAGTCAGCTCATTTGTTTATTTTATTATTGGAACTATTTTTCAGGTAATAGTATGTGGAATTTTTATGTTTTATTTCATCGAAGAAATACGATATGTGTTATAATACAAAAAACCTGATAATCATTCGATTATCAGGTTTTTTGTATTAATTTATTAGTTATTTCAAAGCCTCGGTTATTTCGTCAGCCGACAGTAGTTTTTGATCACCGGTCTTCATGTTTTT